>DATFHP010000035.1:0-7796 GCA_035248285.1 Allosphingosinicella sp.
GCCCAAACCGCTCCTGGCCATTGTCGGGAGTGGGTTTGAACCTTATGCAGCCCGCATGAACGACGATTTCTACCGTATCCGCCGCCTCCCGCCCTATGTCTTCGCGGAAGTCAACGCGATGAAGGCGGCGGCGCGCGCGCGGGGCGAGGATATCGTCGATCTCGGCATGGGCAATCCCGATGGCGCGCCGCCGCAGCATGTCATCGACAAGCTTGCCGAGGTGGCGCGCGATCCGCGCGCGCATCGCTATTCGGCGTCGCGGGGCATCATCGGCCTGAGGCGGGCGCAAGCGGCTTATTATGAGCGGCGCTTCGGTGTCGACGTCGATCCCGACGGCGAAGTGATCGTCACCCTTGGCTCGAAGGAAGGACTGGCGAATCTCGCCCAGGCGATCACCGCGCCGGGCGACGTCGTGCTCGCGCCCAACCCGAGCTACCCGATCCACCAGTTCGGATTCATCATCGCAGGCGCCGCGATCCGCTCGATTCCGGCCGCGCCGGGACCGGATTTCTTCACCCGGCTCGAGCTGGCGATGAGCTATACGGTGCCCAAGCCGACCGTGCTCGTGATCGGCTATCCGAGCAATCCGACGGCCTATGTCGCCGATCTCGCTTTCTACCAGAAGGTGGTCGATTTCGCGCGCGCGCACAAAGTGTGGGTGATCAGCGATCTCGCTTATGCCGAGATCTATTTCGGCGACACGCCGACGCCTTCGATCCTGCAGGTGCCGGATGCCAAGGAGGTGGCGATCGAATTCACCTCGATGTCCAAAACCTATTCGATGGCCGGCTGGCGGATGGGCTTCGCGGTCGGCAACCGTTCGCTGATCAACGCGCTGACGCGGGTCAAATCCTACCTCGATTACGGCGCGTTCACGCCGATCCAGGCTGCGGCGACGGCGGCGCTCAACGGACCGCAGGACATCATCGATCACAATCGCAAGCTGTACAAGGCGCGCCGCGACTGCCTGGTCGAAAGCTTCGGCCGCGCCGGCTGGGATATCCCTCCGCCCGAGGCCAGCATGTTCGCCTGGGCGCCGATCCCCGAAAGCTTCCGTGCGTTGGGGGCGCTCGAATTTTCCAAGCGCCTGCTCGCCGAGGCGCATGTCGCCGTGAGCCCCGGCGTCGGCTTCGGCGACGAAGGCGAGGGCTATGTGCGCATCGCCCTGGTCGAGAACGAGCAGCGCATTCGCCAGGCGGCGCGCGGCGTCAAGAAGTTCCTCGAGCGACGCAACAGCTAGGGTCAGGCCCCATCTCCGCCGCCTGTCTCGACAATGTCTTGGTCCTCGCCTAAGCGGCCGCATGCCCCCCGAAGGACGAACGAAGTCATGGTAAGTGCAAGCCACACGCTCGATCGTTTGCTGGTTCTCGAAATGGTGCGTGTCACCGAGGCCGCGGCGATCGGTGCCTCGCGGCTGGTTGGCCGCGGCAACGAGCGCGATGCCGATCATGCCGCGGTGGAAGCGATGCGCGAGGCCTTGAACCAGCTCGAGTTCGACGGAACGATCGTGATCGGCGAAGGCGAACGCGACGAAGCGCCGATGCTCTATATCGGCGAGAAGGTCGGCGCCGCGCAGGGCAGCGGGCCCAGGATCGACATCGCGCTCGATCCGCTCGAAGGAACCACGATCACCGCCAAGGCGGGCCCCAACGCGATGGCGGTGCTGGCGATCGCGGAGGAAGGCTGCCTCCTGCACGCCCCCGACGTCTATATGGAGAAGCTCGCGGTCGGGCCCGGATATCCCGAAGGAACGATCGATCTGGCGAAATCGCCCACCGACAACGTGCATGCGGTCGCCAAGGTGAAGGGCGTCGACCCGTCGGAGCTGATCGTCTGCGTGCTCGATCGGCCGCGCCACGAGAAGCTGATCGCCGAGCTGCGCGCGATCGGCTGCGGCATCATGCTCATCCCGGACGGCGACGTCTCGGGCGTGATCGCCGTCACCGATCCCGATACGACGGTCGACATCTATATGGGCCAGGGCGGCGCCCCCGAAGGCGTGCTCGCGGCGGCGGCGCTGCGCTGCGTCGGCGGCCAGTTCCAAGGCCGGCTGGTGTTCCGCAACAATGACGAGCGTGCCCGCGCCGCCAAATGGGGAGTCGAGGATCTCGACCGTATCTATCATCTCGAGGATCTGGCGCGCGGCGACGTGATCTTCGCCGCCACCGGCGTGACCGACGGCACGCTGCTAAAAGGGGTCAAGCGCCAGAAGGGCCGGATCACCACCGAAAGCGTGGCGATGCGTGCCAGCACCGGCACGGTGCGGTGGGTCAAGGGTGAGCATCGCTCGGGCGCCCACTGGTTCGGCTGATCGGACCATCGCCCTTCGCGCTGCAATCCCGCCGCACCTCTCGATCTCTTGCCAAGCGGTGGCGGGAACGGCAGGAAGGACCTGGCACTCTCTGGACGCTTCCCTGCCTTTGCGACGATGCTGACACGCGACGCACTTTCGGAGACAGGCATTGAGACGATCGGCAAATTGGGACCGTCGGCCTGACCAGGGCATGCGTCGCCAAGACGACGAGAAGCGGCGACGGGCCGAGCCGAAATCGCACCCGACTTTCAGCGCCTCGGCAACGGACTGATGCGAGCATGGTCCGGGTCGACGCACGTTCAGTGGGCTATCCTGACCATGGCGCCGTGACCGTCCCGAACCGGAGCGCCCGCATCGTTGCGGGGCGCCGTTGATGCAGGGCAATTGGAGCTCCTTTGTACGCGAGTTCAGGCAGGACCGCGGTTGGCGGGTCGTTCTGGCCTCGGGCATTGGCTACGGCATGGGTCTGACCGTGTTGCCTTTCTACACATTGGGAGCATTTGTCAGGCCGCTCGAGGCCGAATTTGGCTGGGCCCGCTCGGAAGTGCAGGCATGTCTCGCATTCCTCGTCGCGGCTACGCTGGTGGGAGCGTGGGGCATAGGGTGGCTGACCGACCGCTATGGGGTCCGAAGGGTGGCGTTGGGGTCGCAGACCGGCCTCGCGATCGGGCTTGCCGTGCTCGGCCTGGTGCAGGCCGAGCTGTGGACATGGTACGCGGCCTGGTTCTGCATGTCGCTGATGGGCCTCGGGACCAGCCCGATCACCTGGACCAGGGGCATTGCGGGGTGGTTCGACGACGGGCGGGGCTTTGCGCTCGCGCTGGCATTGTGCGGGAGCGGGATCGTCGCCTTTGTCGCGCCGCCTTCCACGGCGCTGTTGATCGACGCGATCGGCTGGCGCTTCACCTATTTCGTGCTTGCTGCGGCAGTGCTGATCGTCAGCGTGTCGGCAACGCTTTGGATCATGCCGAAATCGGCGGTCAGGAAGCGCGGTGCGCATGCAACCGGCGCGGCGCCGCAGCCTCTTGCCGGTCTGACGGTGAAGGAGGCGCTGAAATCCTATCGCTTCTGGTTGCTTGCGGCCAGCGCGCTTCTGTTGGGCTTTGCCATCTCCGGCATCATCCCCAATCTCGTGCCGATGATGGTCGACCGTGGCGTAGCGCCGGCAACCGCGGCCACTTTGCTCGGCGTCCTTGGCGTTTCGATCATCGTCGGCAGGCTGGCCGCGGGCTTTGCGCTCGATCGCCTATGGGCGCCTATCGTTGCCTGTGTGATGCTTCCGCTGCCGGCCATATCGTGCCTGCTGCTGGCGCTGGGCACGACCGATTATCTGGTGGCTGCCGTCGCGGTCGTCTTTCTCGGCTTTTCGACGGGAGCGGAGTTCGACCTGGTACCCTATATCGTGACGCGGTACTTCGGGATGCGCCGCTACGGCCAGATCTATGCCCTTCAATGGGTCGGCTGGACCGCGTCGTCAGGCATCGCGCCGGCCATTTTCGGATACGCCTTCGATCTTTGGGGAAACTATGCGCCCGCTCTCTATGCGGGCATGGTCTGCTTCCTCGTCGCCCCGCTGTTGCTGTTGGCCATGGGCCGATATCCGCGCTTCGAGGCCAGTGCTTCCACGCCATAGCCGGTCGAGACGGTCAGAGACCGCCGGTCGCGGTTCGCCGACGAGAGTCTATTGAGGTCTTCCGAGGCCGCAACGACGCATCGTGTCCGACGGGCGCTCGCCAAAGCGTGTCCTATAATCGGCGGAGAAATGGCCCATGGAATTGTAGCCGACGTCCATCGCGACCCCGGTGACGCCGAGGCAGCTGGTCTTCTGCAGTTCCTGGCGGGCATGATCCAGCCGCATTGCCTTCAGGAAAGCCATGGGACTGGTGTTGCGCCAGCGTTTGAAGCCGTAATAGAGGGCCCTCCCACTGACGCCGGCGGCGGCCGCGATGTTCGCAATATTCATCGGCTCCCGGAAATTCTCGCGAATGAAAGCTTCGGCCCTACGCAAATAATAAGGCGCGACCGCGACGTTCTCGCTGCCGAGCAAAGCCGAATGGTTGTTGGGAACGGAGCATAGCATCGCCATCAGCAGGGCACGCTCGCAATGCCGGGCAACGTGCCGCTCCTGCGACGCCCCTCCTTCCGCCAAATCCGCCACCAGCAATTTGACGAGGTTCACGAGAAGCTTGGTGGAGGTGCCCGAGACCGGACGTGGATCGAAGCACAAGGGGGCATCGGGGGGGTGCCCGCACTCGTCGGCCAGCACCCGCTCGAGATGATCGGCATCGACGTGCAGAAGCACCTGGGCATAGGGGGTGCTGAAGCGCTTGCGGATCGCCTCCATGGGATTGCTGACGAAGATGTCGCCGGCGGTGGCGCGATGGACGCCTTTGTCGACACGATATTCGCATGTCCCGTAAAGCGGGACCTTGCAATTGTAGTAGGGAAGCTCCCTCACCTGGTCGACGTCGATATTGTCTCCACAATCCATACGGACAAAGTCTATGCCCACTTTGCCGATGTCGAAGTGACGATGTTCGAAATGGAATTGGTGAACATTGCGCATCAAGCGAAGTTCATAGCCAGATGAAACGCTGCGAACATATTCGCAGCCTTCCAGGATGCTCGACGTCCGATAGCGGAATGTGTCCGCCCCGAATGCGCTTTCGATACGGCTATGCTGAATCTGTCTTCTCCGCCGCTGGCCATCGAAGAGAGTCACCTTGTCAACAAATGGGGCCTCTGGTGTCAATCCTTGTCTGCCATTGGATCGCGTCCATCATCGCGCCCGCACGGCTCTTGGCCGCGCGCCGAAAGATGCTCCGTCCCGACCATTGCGGGCAAGGGGTCCGGACCCTAAGCAACGGCGATGCTTTCCGCTCCCGACGTCTGTGGTGTCGCGCGCTCGATCCTGGGGCAGCCCTGGCGCTGGCGCGGCGCGTCCGGCCCTGACGGCGATGACGCGATGGTGCCCGACGATCTGGTCGCGCAACTGCTGCTGGCGCGGGGGGTCGCGCGGGGCGAGCTCGACCGCCATCGCGCGCCTACCATCCGCAGCTTCATGCCCGACCCCTCGGTCTTCCGCGACATGGATCGTGCCGCCGAACGCCTTGCCGACGCGGTCGAAAAGCGCGAGCCCGTCACCATCTTCGGCGACTATGACGTCGACGGCGCGACCTCCGCGGCTTTGCTGATCCGGCTGCTTCGTGCGCTCGGCTGCGATCCCGGCGTCTATATCCCCGATCGCCTGATGGAAGGCTATGGTCCGTCGGGCGAGGCGCTGGTCCGGATCGCCCGCGACGGGGCGCGACTGATCGTGACGGTCGATTGCGGCGCGCAGGCGTTCGAGGCGCTCGCGATGGCGCGCGAGGCGGGCGTCGACGTCGTCGTCGTCGATCACCACCAATGCGCGAGCGCGCTTCCGGCCGCTTATGCGCTGGTCAACCCCAACCGGCTCGACGAGGGCGCGGAGGCGTCTGCGCACGGCCATCTTGCCGCGGTCGGCGTTGCTTTCCTGCTTGGCGCCGGCCTGGTTCGCGTGCTGCGCGGACGCGGCTTCTTTGCCGGCCGGGACGAACCGCGACTTGTCGACATGCTCGATCTCGTGGCGCTGGGGACGGTCGCCGATGTCGCTTCGCTCCGCGGCCTCAATCGCGCGTTCGTGACGCAGGGGCTGAAGGTGATGGCGCAGCGCGGCAACCGTGGGCTCGCGGCGCTGACCCTGGCGTCCCGCCTTTCCCGTGCCCCGACCTGTTCCGATCTGGGCTTCGCGCTCGGGCCGCGGATCAACGCCGGCGGGCGTGTCGGCAAGTCCGATCTCGGCGTGCGCCTGCTCACGACCGAGGACGAGGCGGAGGCCGCGCAGATCGCCGCCGAGCTCGATCGGCTCAACGAGGAGCGGCGCGCGATCGAGGCAGCGGTGGGCGAGGCGGCGGAAGTGCTCGCCAAGGCGCAGGGCAATCGCGCCGTCGCGATCGTCGCCGCGCGCGGCTGGCATCCGGGCGTGATCGGCATCGTCGCTGCGCGTCTCAAGGAGAAGTTGGGGCGTCCTGCGATCGTCGTCGCGCTGGGCGAGGACGGGATCGGCAAGGGTTCGGGCCGATCGATGTCCGGCGTCGATCTGGGCGCCGCGGTGCTGGCCGCCAAGGACAGCGGCCTGCTGATCGCCGGAGGCGGCCACGCCATGGCGGCCGGGCTGACGATCGAGCCGTCGAAGCTGGAGGCGCTGCGCGACTTCATGGACGAGCGACTGGGGGCGGCGGTGGAGCGTGGACGCGACGGCCAGGCCTTGCTGCTCGACGCGGTGCTGTCGCCGGGCGGCGTCTGCCCCGAGCTGTGCGATGCGCTCGATGCCGGCGGGCCCTATGGTGCCGGCTGGCCCGCGCCGCGCGTCGCTGCCGGGCCGGTGCGCGTCGTCAAGGCCGATGTCGTCGGGAGCGGTCATCTACGGCTGATCGTGGCAGGGGACGACGGCCGCCGCCTCAAGGCGATCGCCTTCCGGATGGCGGAAAGCCCGCTCGGCGAAGCGATGCTCGCGGCGCCGCCCCATCGCAAATTGTGGGTGGCGGGACGGATCAAGCGCGACGATTGGGGCGACCGGCCGTCGGCCGAGATGCATCTCGAGGATGCGGCCTGGGCGGAATAGAGTGATTTCGAGCCAGATGGAATGAGCAGGTGCCGATTGCCGGGGGCAATCGGCACCTGCTCATTCTGGCGACTCGGAATGCGCCGGGTCCGAAGCTGGCGGGGCCAGCTTCGGACCCAAGCACGGCAAACAAAGGGAAACTAGAGTCCATCCCGGTTCAATCAAACCGGGATGGAGTCTAGTTCCTGTCCCTGATGGTTGACCCGCGCGCCCCGCTCACTTAAGCCCCCCGCGCCGGCTTCCGGCTCTCCATGCCAGGCGCATCGGCGGGATTGGATCGGCCCCTTCGTCTAGCGGTTAGGACGCGGCCCTTTCACGGCTGAAACACGGGTTCGATTCCCGTAGGGGTCACCATCCGAGTGATTATCGCATTGACTCTACATTATAAAATGGAAGTCTGCTCCTTTCCCGCCTGCGGGAGGGGTTGGGGGTGGGCTTCACGCGGACTGCGGCTAACGAATGCCCACCCCTTAATCCCCTCCCGCTTGCGGGAGGGGAGATTCTATATAAACCGGATACTCTCTAGCGCAGCGCTGGCGTGACGATTGTATAGCCCTATCCTGGGCGGCGATGATGATATCCAGGAGAGATGATGCCGGAGACTGCACAAAAGCCTGATATGGCGACGGCACGAAATGGCCTCACACCGGCAGGTGTCGAGGCCGCGATTCGCGCGCTTGCACCGGAATTCGCGGCCACTGCGGTCGAAACCGAAAGCGCACGGTGTCCGCCGGAGGCGCTTTTCGAGAAGCTCGCTGCGACCGGCGTGTTCCGCATGCTGTGGCCGCTCGACGACGGCGGCGGCGGCTTCACCCAGGGCGAGGCCCTGCCGGTCAT
>DATFHP010000036.1:0-66207 GCA_035248285.1 Allosphingosinicella sp.
AACAGGATCGGCCCAGGTACGCCGAACCGGCGCTCGATCCCCGGCAGAAGCGAGGAGAGCGATGCATATTGCGCTCGGCCTCGGCCGATGATGGAACTATCCACATGTTGTGCGATGTAAGGCGCCAGTGGCGGCGGCACACCGCTGCTTCCGGGCTGCGCGTTATCGAGTTCAATCACGCGCTGATTGGGCGTTAGCCCCTCTAGAACACTTGCGCTCGCCGCTGCGCTCACGCTGGCGTTACGCGCATGCGCCGCGACAATCCGAAGATAGGCCGAAAAGCTCTCCTGCTGCGCCCCAGCCTGCGTCGGCAAGAGCTGCGTGGCGGCAAAGCAGATCGGAAAGAGCCAATAACGCAGGCTTTTGAAGGTTACAGCAGAGATCATCGTGCCCAAAAGTCGCACAAATCAACCGACTTGCAAACCGTCCAAGCGCGCGTGCAGTGGACAGTCAGCGCGCGCGTAATGCCATCCATCGGACAGCCCCTCTTGCGTCGGCGACGCTTTTGGCTATGCGCGACAAACAAGTGGACAGGTGGCCGAGTGGTTGAAGGCAGCGGTCTTGAAAACCGCCGTGGGTGCAAGCTCACCGTGGGTTCGAATCCCACCCCATCCGCCAATATAGTCCATGTCCGACCCGGAGACATAGGTAACAGAGTGTACCTAAGACATGGGTGACAACCTCGCGCCGAACGGGTTGTCGAGGGTTTGCAGTGTTTTTTGCTCCAGGCCGATATATCCCAGGTCAGAATGCGCCGGTGCCGCAACGGACGCGCTTGGCGGCGCCAGCTTGACCATAGCGTCAAGCCGGTAAAGCAACGACACGGCCCCAATCGAGCGCAGGCGGCACGAATGACGCCATGACCGCGGTACGGAAAGGCTAGCGCACGCTCCCGCGCCGGACCAGGTTCACGATCGCCAGCAGGATGATCGCGCCAACCAGCGACACGAGGAAGCTGGTGAGTGTGAGCGGACTGTTGTTGATGTTGCCGCGCCCGAGGATCAGGCCTCCGAGGAACGCGCCGATGATGCCGACGACGATGTTGAGGATGATGCCCTGCTGGGCGTCGGTCCGCATCACCATGCTCGCAAGCCAGCCGACGACACCGCCGACGATGAGCCACATGATCAATCCCATGATCCTTCTCCTCCCTTGTCCAGTCGACAACGAACGACTGAATCAGCCTTTGGATGCAAGGATGGGGTTCAAATCCCAGGACTGCCCCGTCTGCCTGCAAGGCAAAGCGCCCTGACATATCGACTCCCCGACCTCCCCACCATAGATTGCCGCCTCGACAGGGGAGGCAATCATGGGCCTGATCGGTTGGATCGTCGTCGGCGTCATCGTCCTGCTGCTGCTCTACGCCGTGGCGGTCTACAACCGGCTGGTGAAGCTGCGCGCCCTGGTGCGCGAAGGATTCAGCGGCATCACCGTCCAGCTGCGCCGCCGCGCCGACCTGGTTCCCAATCTTGTCAGCACCGTCCAGGGCTATGCCACCCATGAGCGAGCGGTGCTGGCCGAGGTGACCGAGCATCGCGCCGATGCGACGAAGGCCGGGGGCGTGCAGGCAACCGCGCAGGCCGATACCGCTTTCAGCGCAATGCTCGGGCGGCTGATGGCTGTCGCCGAAGCCTATCCCGACCTCAAAGCCGACGACAATTTCCGCCAGCTCCAGGACGAGCTCACCCAGATCGAGGAAGAGCTGCAGGGCGCGCGGCGCTATTACAATGCGACGGTCCGCGATCTCAACACGCGGGTCCAATCCTTCCCGGAGATGCTGTTCGCCGGTCCGATGGGCTTCACCCAGGAACCCTTCTATTCCGACGACGACTACAGCATCCAGGCCGCCCCAACGGTCAGTTTCGGCGCGGAGCGCTAAGGTGCGTCGCATCCTGCCGGCGCTGATCGCGGCGCTGGCCTGGCTGCTGCCCGGCGCGGCACGGGCGGACGAGCGGATTCTTCGCTTTGCCAGCGACGTCAGCGTCCGGAAGGACGGATCGATCGAGGTGGCCGAGACCATTCGCGTCCGCGCCGAGGGCAATGCCATCCTCCACGGCATCTATCGCGATTTTCCGACGGCGCGCGGCGGCGCCTTCTGGAAGCCCAATCGGGTCGGTTTCACGCTGCTCGAGGTTCGGCGCGACGGCAGTCCGGAACGCGCCGATGTCTCCAATATCTCTGGCGGGCTGCGTATCCGGATCGGCAACCCGGACCGATTGGTGCCGCAGGGCGAACATGATTATCTGATCCGCTACGCGACCACGCGGCAGATCGGCTATTTCAAGGACTTCGACGAGCTCGCCTGGAACGTCACCGGCAATGGGTGGCTGTTCCCGATCGACGAGGCCGAGGTCCGCATCCGTCTCCCCGAGCCGGTTCGGTTCGGAGCGCGCACCTTTTATACCGGGCCGGCCGGAGCGACGGGAGCCGCAGCCACGGTCGTGGCGGAGGCGCCGGGCGAGATCATCGGCCGGACAACCGCGCCGTTGGGTCCCCATGAAGGCCTCACCATATCGGTTGCCTGGCCCAAGAATGTCGTCGCATCGCCCGGATCGGATGCGCGTCTGGGCTGGTGGCTCGCCGATTACGGACCGCTGCTGATCGGCAGCGGAGGGCTGCTCGCCATCCTGGCCTATTATTTCATCGCCTGGCTGAAGGCCGGCCATGGCCCTCCCGCCGGAACGATCGTGCCGATCTTCGCGCCGCCGGACGGACTTTCGGCGGCGGGGACACGCTATGTGGTCGATATGGGATCGGACAACCGGACCTTTGCCGCGGCGCTGGTCGAGCTTGGCGTGCGCGGCCAGTTGCGCCTGGTGGAGGGCGAGAAGCATTTCCTGTCCAAACCGACGACCACGATCGAACGGCGCGCTCCGCAAGCGGGATCGGGCGCGCTGCCAGGACCCGAAGCGGCGATGATGAATGCGCTTTTCGCCGGCGGCGGCAGCATCGTCATGGAGCAGAAGAACCATTCGACTTTCAGCGCCGCGCAGACCGCACTGACCAGCGCGCTCAAGACACAATATGAAGGCAGGCTGTTCGTCCGCAACTGGAGCTGGTCGCTGCGCGGTCTGGCGCTGACGTTCGGCGCGGTCTGGCTGACCGCCTGCGCGTCGATCCTCACCTCCCCCATTCCCAGCTTCCTGCCGTTCGGCCTGGTGCTGCTCGGCCTTACCCTGTTCGTCGTCGCAGCCGTCGTCCACGACGGGGCGAAGGCGATACCGGTCAAGATCCTGGCCTGGATCCCCGGCTTGGCGGGAACCGGGCTGGCAATTCTCACCATCGGCGCGGCGCTCAGCAGCGGCCCGATCCTTCCGCTGCTGATCCCCCTGCTCTCGCTGCCGGTGGTCGCCTCGGCCTTTTCGTGGATGGCGGCGCCGACCAAGCAGGGCCGCCTGGTGCTCGACCATATCGCCGGCTTCAAGCAATATCTGTCGATCACCGAGGAAGAACGTCTCGAGCGCATGCATCCGCCCGAGAAGACCCCCGAATTGTTCGAGAGATATCTTCCCTACGCGATCGCGCTCGAGGTCGAGAATCATTGGGCGGACCGTTTTGCCGGCGTCCTCGCCGCAGCTTCGGCGGCGGGCCACGCCCAGGCCATGGTCTGGTATTCGGGACACAGCGATCCCTGGTCGCACCCGGGAAGCTTCGCCGACACGGTGGGATCGTCGCTGTCGAGCAGCGTCGCGTCCGCCTCGGCGTCGCCGAGCTCGTCGGGCGGCGGCTCCTCCGGCGGCGGCGGCGGTGGTGGTGGAGGCGGCGGCTGGTGAGGCAGAGTCGAAGGCGAACGGTCCCGCCTGCGGGGACCGCGCTCAGAGCTTACTTCTTGCCGAGGCTGAGCCCGCCGAAACGCTTGTTGAAGCGTGCGACCTGACCACCGGTGTCGAGCACGCGCGAGTTGCCGCCCGTCCAGGCCGGATGGACCTTGGGATCGATGTCGAGCTGCAGCGTGTCGCCTTCCTTGCCCCAGGTGGAGCGGGTCTCGAACACGGTGCCGTCGGTCATCTGCACCTTGATCATATGATAGTCGGGATGGGCGTCGGTCTTCATGGCGTCGCAATGTCCTGAAAAAGCGGCTGGTTCCGACCAGCCTCAAACGAAGGCGGCGCTCTACAGTCTGGCGCCGCGGTTGACAAGCCGGCGCTGCCCCGCGTAGCGCGGAGGCAGGCGAAGGTGCCGCCCTCACGGGGGCGGTGAAAAGGGAAGCCGGTGACAATCCGGCGCTGTGCCCGCAACTGTATGCGGCGAGCCCCTCTTCTTAAGGAAGAGACCAGGCCGCGACCCGCAAAGCCAGGAGACCTGCCTCCGCCTGTCGTCCGCACCCGGCCGGGTCCAGCCAGCGGTGCGTGGCGCCGCGTGCGGTCCTGCCGTGCGCGGGGGCCTCCGTGACGACATCGGTCGTCAAAGGAGGTTTTTCATGAATCCGATCATTCTGCTGTTCGCTGCCGCGCCGCTGTCCGACGCGCCGGCACAAGACATCGTCGTCACCGCCAGCCGCGAACCCGTCGCCCAAGCCGAGGCGCCTGCGTCATCGACGCTCATCGACCGCGACCAGCTCGATCTGCTGGACCTTCCGCTCACGAGCGATGTGCTACGCCTCGTCCCAGGCGTAGCCGTGGCGACCAGCGGCCCGCCGGGCAGCCAGGTCCAGGTCCGCATTCGCGGCGCCGAGGCCAATCACAGCCTGCTGTTCGTCGACGGCATCAAGTTCAACGACCCCGCCGCCGGAAACGAAGCGCGCTTCGAGCTTCTTACCAACGACAGCCTCGCGCGGATCGAGTTGGTCCGCGGTCCGCAATCGGCGCTCTGGGGTTCGGAGGCGATCGGCGGCGTGGTCGCTGTCGAGACGGCGGATGCGCGCCGCGGCGACGGCGTGAATGCGATCGGCGAATATGGCAGCCATCAGAGCACACGCACATCGGCGCGGCTGGCGCTGCGATCGGGAGACCTCGCGGTCAGCGGCTCTGCGGGCTGGCTGCGCAGCGACGGGATCGATGCGTTCGGCGGCGGCGGCGATCGCGACGGCTACGACAATCGCTTCGCCAGCCTCAAGGCGGTGCTCACGCCCGCCGCGGGCGCCGAGGTCGGCGTCGTCGGCCATATCGTGGCGGCGAGGAATCAATATGACGGCTTCGATCCCGTGACTTTCGTCCACGCCGATACGCGCGATTCGACCATCAACCACATCGCCGCCGGCCGCATCTGGGCGAAATATGACTGGGCAAGCAGCTGGTCGCTCGGCCTCGACGCCAGCCTTCTCGACAGCAGCAATCGCAACCGGCTGGCCGGTGCGCCGCTCAACAGCACCTATGGCCGGCGCTCGACATTCTCCGCCCAGCTGAGCCGTAGCCTCGACATGGCTGGAACGACCCATCGCCTTATTATCGCGGCCGAACGCGAGCATGAGCATTTCCGCGCGCGCGACCGGCAATATTTCGGCGGCACCGATCAGGACCGTTCGCGCAGCCTCACCGCCCTGGCCGCCGAATGGCGCGGCGAATGGACCCCATGGCTGGTGAGCGACCTGGCCGTCCGCCACGACGATTTCAGCGATTTTGCCGATTCGACCAATGTCCGCGCGAGCCTGCTGGCGCACCTGAACGATCGTTGGACCGTGCACGTCGGCTACGGTCAAGGAATCGCCCAGCCCACATTCTACGATTTGTTCGGCTTCTTTCCGGGCTCGTTCGTCGGCAATCCGGCGCTGCGACCGGAGAAATCGACCAGCTGGGAAGCCGGCCTGCGCTGGGCGGACGCCCGCACCAGTGTCGGGATCACCGCTTTTTCTGCACGGCTTCGCGATGAAATCGTCGATGTGTTCGATCCCGCCACCTTTGAATCGAGCACCGCCAATGCCGCCGGGACCAGCCACCGTCGCGGCATCGAAGTCGAGGCCGAACGGCGGATTGCCGGCAAGGCGCGGCTGACGCTGAACTACAGCTGGCTCGACGCCGACGAGCAGAAGTCGCCGGCGCTGCCGCACGTCCGCGAGGTGCGCCGGCCCCGGCACAGCGGCAGCCTGGCCGTCACCGCGCCGCTGGGGGCGGTCGACGCCGGGGCAAGCCTTGCCTATGTCGGCAGGCGGCTCGATACCGATTTCGATGCTTTTCCCGCCCGTACGGTGGCGCTGCACGCTTATTGGCTGGCTTCGCTGAATATCGGCTGGCGCCTGGCCCACGGCATCGAAGCTTATGCGCGGATGGAGAATGCGCTCGACGACCATTATGAGGATGCGGTCGGTTACGCGACACCGGGAAGGACGGTCTATGCGGGGCTTCGCTTGCGCCTTGGCGATTAGCCTCGCGCTTGCCGCCCCGGTCGAGGCGGCGCCGCGCAAGGTGGCGTCGCTCAAGCTGTGCACCGACGAGCTGCTGCTGATGCTTGCCGATGCCGGTCAGATCGGGTCGGTCACCTATTTGTCTCAGCAGCCGCTCGAATCGCCATTGTGGCGGCAGGCGCGCCGCTATCCGGCCAATGACGGCAGCCTGCTGTCGATCGCGGCGCTTGGTCCCGATCTGGTGATCGATATGGGCGGCGGCGGCCGCGACGGCGCGCGCATTGCCCGGCGGCTTGGCGTCAAGATGCTGATGCTTCCCTATCCGCAGTCGCTCGCCGACGTCGAAAATGCGCTGCGGCGGGTCGGCGAGGCGATCGGCCGTCCCGCTGCCGGTGCAGGACTGGCAGCGCGCATCGAACGGCTGCGCAGGGAAGCGCCGGCGCATGCCGCCGACGCAGCCTGGCTGGGCGGCGGCGGCCGAAGCTACGCGCCGGACGGGCTTGGCGCGCAGTGGATGGCGCTGGCGGGGCTGAAGCAGCGCGCGCTGCCGGGCGACCGGCTGACCATCGAGCAATTGCTGGTCCGTCCGCCGCGCGTGCTGTTGCGCAGCGACTATCGCAGCGGCCAATATTCGTCCGAGCAAGGCTGGCTTGCCCATCCATTGGTCAAACGCAACCAGGCCTGGCGCACCATTCCGGCCGACGGACGCCGTTGGACATGCATGGGGCCGTTGATGATCGGCGAAATCGGGCGTCTGCGCGCGGAATTGCGGCGATGACTCGCGCGCTCTGGCCGCTCCTCACGCTGGCGCTCTGCCTTCTCGCCCTGCTCTCGCTGCTGATGCCCTGGCAGCCGATCGGCGATCTGCTCGGCCGCGAGCCCGGCCTCGCCGTCTCGATCATGGTCGAGCTTCGCTTGCCGCGCACCTTGCTCGCGCTCTTCTACGGAGCGGTGCTGGGGGCATCGGGAGCGGCGATTCAGGCGCTGTTCGCCAACCCGCTCGCTTCGCCCGATCTTACCGGCACGACCAGCGGGGCGGCGCTGGGCGCGGTGATCGTCGCCTATATTCTCGGCCTGACCTCGCCCTTCGCGCTTGCATTTGGCGCCATCGCCGGAGCGTTGGCGGCACTCGGCCTGTTGTTGATGCTTGCCGGGCCCAAGGCCGAGACCGCAACCTTCCTGCTCGCTGGCCTCGCGATCAGCGCGCTTGCCGGCGCGCTGACGACGCTGGCGCTGGCGCTCGCCCCCTCCCCCTTCGCTTTCTACGATGCCTATCAATGGCTGATGGGCAGCCTTGTCGACCGAAGCCTCGATCAGGCCGCTTTCGCGTCAGCGCCGGCGGCGCTCTCGATCATCCTTCTGTATCGCTTCGCCGGCCCGCTCGACACGCTGGCGCTCGGCGAGGAGGTCGCGCAATCGCTCGGCCATGACATTGCGCGGCTGAGGCTGTGGATCGTCTGCCTGACCGCACTCGGCGTCGGGGCCTGCGTCGCGGTATGCGGCGCAGTCGGCTTCATCGGGCTGGTCGCACCGGTACTGGCGCGGCGGCTCGCCTCCGGCCATCCGGGCCGCGCGATCGCGCCGGCGGGGCTGATCGGCGCGCTGCTGCTTCTCGGCGCCGATTTGTTCTCGCGGGCAGCGCCGATCGGCAGGACGCTTCCGCTCGGCGTGATCACGGCGCTGCTGGGCGTACCCTTCTTCCTCTGGCTGGTCGCGCACATGCGGTGGCGGTTGAGCCGATGAGCGCGCTGGTCGTCGGCGAAGCGCTTGGCTTCCCCAACCGGCTCGCGCCGACGCGCGTCGCGCTCGACGCGGGCGAACTGGTGTGTCTGATCGGGCCCAATGGCAGCGGCAAGACCAGCCTGCTTCATGCGCTCGCCGGCATCGGCAAACCGCAGGGCATGGTGCGGATCGACGGGATCGATCCCTGGCAGGTGCCGCCGCCGCGCCGCACGGCCCTGTTGTCCTATCTTCCCGCCTCGCGCGACGTCGCCTGGCCGCTCGCCGCGCGCGATCTGGCCATGCTGGGTCTCCCTTTGCCGGCGACAGGCGCCCGCCTCGCCGAATGGGTGGCGCTGCTGAAGCTCGAACATCTGCTCGCGCGCAGGGTCGACCGGCTGTCGACCGGCGAGCGCAGCCGCCTGCTCATTGCCCGTGCGCTGGCGGCGGACTCGCGGCTGCTGCTGCTCGACGAGCCCACCGCCAACCTCGACCCCTTGTGGCAATTGCTGCTGATGGACAGTTTGAAGCGACGCGCAGAAACCTCCGGCTGCGCGTTGCTGCTCGCCGTGCACGATCTCGAGATCGCGCGCCGCTATGCCGATCGGCTGCTGGTCATGAACAAGGGGCGTATCGAGGCGCAGGGACCGCCCGCAGAGATAATCGCCGGCCCAGTCATTCCACGCATATTCGGAATCGAGCCAGGCGAAGCCGGATGGCAGCTTGCCAAAAGCGATTCTACGACGGCGGATCCGCAACCATCGCGGTGAAACGGCCTTCCGTCACCGTCTTGCCGTCCACCGACGCGCGGCCGACGAACTTGCACACCCGGCTTCGGATCTGGGTGAACTCGATCTCGAGCGCGAGCAGGCATCCGGGCTCGACCGGGGCGCGGAATTTCACCTCGTCGATCGCCATGAAATAGACCAGCTTGCCGGAGCCCGAAAGGCCCAGCGACTCGACCGCCAGCACGCCCGCGGCCTGCGCCAGCGCCTCGACGATCAGAACTCCCGGCATGATCGGCCGCCCGGGAAAATGGCCGGCAAAAAAATGCTCGTTGATCGTGACCGCCTTGATCGCCCGGATGCGCTGGTTCGGGACGAGCTCTTCGACCCTGTCGACCAGCAGCATCGGATAGCGATGCGGCAGCGCGGCCATGACCCGCTGGACGTCCAGCGGGCCGATCACGGCCTGCTCGGGGGCGTGGTTCACCGGCCCTGGGGTTGCTGCTGTTGCCCGGCCGCCTGCGGCATCGGCGTCACGCTGACATTTGTCAGCTGCTGGTTCAAGGCCGCCAGCACGTCGTTGGTCACGTCGAGCGACGGCGAATTGTCGAGCGTGTTGCCGGCGTCGATGATAAGGTTGGCGCCGCGCGCGTTCATCACCTGGGTGAGGATCGGCCGGAGCCGCTCGTTGATCTGCTGAAGGACATGCTGCTGGGTCGACTGCAGCGTCTGCTGACGGGTCTGAAGTTCCTGGTTGGCGGTGTTTTGCTTGGCCTGCCACGCCGTGATGCGGGTCTGCAGCGCGGCATCGGCAGGCTTGCCGTTCAGCGCCCGAACCGCCGCCTCGATCGACTGGCCCTCGGTCTGGATCGGCTGCGCGAGCTGCTGAGCGCGTTGCTGCAGCGAGTTGCCCTGGGCCTGCAATTGGGCTTGCGCCGTCTTGCAGGCGGTGCACTCCTTGTAAATGCGATCGGTGTCGACGACGGCGATGATGGCCCCGCCCACCTTCTGCGCCGGAGCGGCGGCAGGAATGACGGCGGCAAGCACGGCCAGCGCCGTGCCGAAAGCGAATGTGTTCATCAGAATGCGGTTCCTACGTTGAAGGTGATCAGCTTGGTGTCGTCACCTGAAGCCTTTATCAGCGCCTTGGCTATATCGATCCTGAACGGACCGAAAGGCGAATTCCAGTTCACGCCAAAGCCGACCGATACGCGCGGCTTGGGCGTATCGCCGCGATAGACTTCGCGGAAACCCGGCACGATGTTCAGGCTCGTGCCGGTCCCGCAAGCCCCGCTGCTCGGAAGGCCGGTGATCGCTCCCGTCTGGTCATTCTTACATTGCTTGGTTGGCGGAAAGACCGCCGTGATCGGATTGATCAAGCCGAACAATGCGCCCGCGTCGACGAACACCGACGGCCTCAAACCGAGCTCCTTGCCACCCGAGCCAAGCGGAATCTCGACCTCGGCGTGGGCGAGATAATAGGCCCTGCCGCCCAATGCGTCGTCGACGATGTCCTTCTTCGTGCCCGTATCGACCGCGTTGCCTGCGGCATCCAGCGTGATCGGAATGCGCAGCACGCGCGGCCCGACGCCACGGATCGCGAAGCCGCGCATCTGCGGCTCGCCGAGGAAGAAACGGTCGGTGAGGCGCACGGCATCGTCGCCCGCCCGCTTGGGATTGTCGAAGGGATGGATGTAGCCGCCCTCGACCTTGGTCGAGAAGATGAAGCCACCGCCGAGGCCCCAATATTTGGCGGCTTGCGCGCTCGTCCGCAGATAGCGCACGTCGCCGCCGAGCCCGGCCACGTCCTGGCTCAGCGAGACGGATTCGCCTTTCGAGGGATGGAGACGGTTGTTGAGCGAATCGTAGACCAAGGAATAGCCTAGCGACGAGGTCAGTCGGTTGCCGATCGCGTCGCACAGATAGCGCCCGGCCCGGAGCGGATCGCAGACGCCATTGGTGAAGAACAATGACTTGTCGAGCGTCACCTGGTCATAGTCGAGCCGATAGCGAAGCTGCAGCGCCATATATTCGGTGAGTTGCGCGCCAAGCGTCACGCGCCCACCCGTCGTGGTTTGCTGATAGGTCGTGTCGCGACTGTTTCCGGTATAGCGGAAGCTGTTGTAGTCGCGCCGATAGACGCTGCCACCGAGCGAGATGTTCTGGTCGAACACATAAGGCTCGAGAAAATCCAACTCAAACGATTTGGAATAGGTCGAATAATCGACCGAGGCGCTGACCGTCTGCCCTTTGCCCATGAAATTGCGCTGCGTGATCGACAAATTGACCAGGAAGCGCTCGAGGCTCGAGAAGCCGGCAGAAACGGTGAGGTCGCCGGTCGATTTCTCTTCCAAATTGACCGCCAATATGACCCGGTCCGGGGTCGAGCCCGGTTGCTGCTCGATCTCCAGATTCTCTTGGAAGAAGCCGAGCGATTGGATGCGGTCCTGCGACCTCTTCACCCGGACGCTGTTGAACGCATCGCCCTCGGCAAGCCTGAATTCACGGCGGATGACCTTGTCGCGCGTGTTGGTGTTGCCGTTGATGTCGACGCGTTCGACATAGACCCGCGGCGCGTCGTTGATCTTGAAGGTCACCGACATCGTCCGCTTGTCTTTGTCGCGATCGAAGTTGGGACGCACGTCGGCGAAGGCATAGCCGAGCAGTCCGGCGGCCTCGTTGATCGAGGTGACCGTATCCTCGACCGTCTTGGCGTTGTACCACTGGCCCTTCTTGATCGGCACGAGACGCTGGACCTGCTCGGGCTTGAGATCCCGGATTTCGCTTTCCACCTTCACATCGCCGAACTTGTAGCGCTGGCCTTCCTCGACGACGTAGGTGATGATGAAGTCGCGTTTGTCGGGAGTCAGCTCGGCGACCGCGGATATGACCCGGAAATCGGCATAGCCCTGGGTCAGGTAGAATTGCCGCAGCTTCTGCTGATCGTAGGCGAGCTTGTCGGGATCATAGGTGTCGTTGGAACTGAAAACGCGATACAGGCGAGACTGCTTGGTCGCCATCTGGCTGCGCAGCTCTCCGTCGGAGAACTTCTCGTTGCCCAGGATATTGATCTGGCGGACCTTGGAACGCGGGCCCTCGGTGATCTCGAACACCACGTCGACGCGATTCTGGTCGAGCTGGACGAGCTTGGGTTCGACCTCGGCGGCGAAACGGCCCTGACGGCGGTAAAGCTCGATGATGCGCGCGACGTCCGCCCGCACTTTGGAACGCGTGAAGATCTGGCGCGGCGCGAGCTTGATCTCGGGATTGATCTTTTCGTCCTTGAGCCTCTTGTTGCCCTCGAGGATGATCCGGTTGATGACCGGATTTTCCCTCACTTCGATGGTCAGCGCGCCCTGGTCGTTGCGAATCTGCACGTCGGCGAACAGCTCGGTCTCGATCAGGGTCCGCAGCGCGTCGTCGAGCTTCTCGTTGTCGTACGGATCGCCGACACGCAGCGGCAGATAGGATATGACCGTCTCGGGCTCGAGCCTTTGATTGCCGACGACGCTGATCGAACGGACGATCCCGCCGGGTGCCGGGGTCGGGGCCGCGGCAGGCGCCGGAGCCGCGGTCTCGGCCGCGGGAGCGGCGGCAGGCGCCGAAGCGGCGGCGTCGGCCGGCGGGCTCTGGTCCTGGGCATGAGCCGGCAAGGACATGCCGCCGATGCTGGTGCCGACAAGCAGCGCCGCATACAGACGCCGGTTGTGGGGAAATGCTCTGGTCGGCTTCACGCGGTTCCCGCCCTTTGTTCAGACGCCGCATGAAGCGGCCTTTTCCCTGTGCTCTCGCCCCCTGCCCTATCCGGATCAGCCGATCAACCCGCCAAGCCGGGTCCAGAGACCAAAAGACGCCAGATCGTTGAGCGTTACGAAGACCATCAGCATCAGAAGCGCCGCCAAACCCGCCTTGAACGCCCATTCCTGCGCTTCGGGCTTCAACGGCTTCCGCCTCACGCCTTCGTAGAGGTAGAAAAGCAGATGGCCCCCGTCCAGCAAGGGGATTGGCAACAGGTTGATGAATCCCAGATTAATTGAGATCAGGGCCATCAGCCAGACCAGCGGCAACAGACCCAGGCTCGCCTGCTGGCCGGAAAACTGGGCTATCTTGAGCGGGCCGCCGAGCTCGTGAACCGATCTTTCGCCCATGATCAGCTGTCGGGTCGTGACGAGAATCATCTCCAGCGTGTCGCGCGTTTCCGCAAGCGCGCGCCCCGGCAGCCTGTGCAGGGGCAGCTTTTCGAACATCATCGCCTTGGGAGAGATACCGAGCTGGCCGATCCGCGCATGGTTGTCGAACCGATCGACGACCTCCTTGTCCGCAAGCGTCACCGGCACGCGCAGCTGTTCGCCCTGCCGCTGCAGGACCAGCGTCACATCGGCGCCGGGCCGGATCATCACATAGTCCGAGAGCTCCTTGAAATTTTCGATCTCCTTGCCGCCGATCGCAAGGATGCGGTCGCCGGGAACGAGGCCTGCCCTGTCCGCGGCGGAGCCCGAGAGCACGCTGGACACGATCGCCGGCGTGGTCGGATATCCGGCGACGGCGAAGACGCCGATGAACAGCAGGACTGCGAACAGGAAGTTGGTGAGCGGGCCTGCCGCGACGATCGCGAAGCGCTGCCACAGCTTCTTGGCCTGGAAGGTCCTGGCGCGCTCCTCGGCGGGAAGCGACAGCCATTCGCGCGTCGGCGTGCTTGCCGGACTCATGTCGCCCGCGAACTTTACATAGCCCCCCAGCGGCAACCAGCCGATTTTCCAGCGCGTTCCGCGCCGATCGGTCCAGCCGATCAGGGCCCGGCCGAACCCGATGGAGAAGATGTCGGCCTTCACACCGCATGCGCGTCCGGCAAGATAATGACCGAACTCATGGACGAAGACCAAGGGTCCGATCACGAGCAGGAAGCACAGCGCCGAATAAACCAAGCCAGGACCTTGCAGCATCAGCGGCCGACACTCCCCACCAGCGATCCGGCGAGCACGCGCGCCCGCCGATCGATATCGAGCACCTCATCCAGCGTCGAAGCCGCCGGCGGGTCGAATTTCTCCAATACGTCCCGGGTGATGGACACGATATCGAGAAAGCCGATGCGATTGTCCAGAAATGAAGCGACCGCGACTTCGTTGGCGGCATTGAGGATACCGGGCTTGGCGCCGCCGTCGCGCAGCGCGTCACGCGCCAGCGCCAGCGCCGGGAAGCGCTCGACGTCGGGGGCCTCGAAATGCAGCGTGCCGATCGCGGCGAGATCGAGCGGCGCGCAAGGCGTGTCCATGCGCTCGGGCCACGCCAGGGCGTAAGCGATCGGAACCCGCATGTCGGGTGGCCCAAGCTGCGCCAACATCGATCCGTCGATATATTCGACCAGGCTGTGCACGACCGATTCAGGATGCACGAGCACGTCGTAGACGTCGCGTTCGAGCGCGAACAGATGATACGCCTCGATGACTTCGAGCCCCTTGTTCATCAAAGTGGCCGAATCGACCGAGATCTTGGCCCCCATCGACCAATTGGGATGCGAAACGGCGGCACTGGGAGTCATGGCGCGCATCTCCGCCACGCTCTTGCGCAGAAACGGGCCGCCGCTGGCGGTCAGGATGATCCGCTTGACCGCCGCCGGCCGGCTGCGGTCGAGGCATTGGAAGATCGCATTATGCTCGGAATCGACCGGCAGTATCTGCGCGCCCGCGTCGCGTGCGGCACGCGTCATGATGTCACCGGCGGAAACCAGCGATTCCTTGTTCGCCAAAGCCAGCGTGCCGCCCGCGCGCAGCGCCGCCATCACCGGCCTGAGGCCGGCCGAGCCGACGATCGCGGCCATGGTCCAGTCGGCGCCGGATCCCGCCGCTTCGACGACGGCCTCCTCTCCGGCCGCGACCTCGATCCCGCTTCCGTCGAGCGCCTCGCGCAGCCTGGGATAGCAGGCGTCGTCGGCGATCACCGCCCGCCGCGCCCCGACGCGTCGCGCCGCCGCCGCAAGACCGTCGACGTCGCGCCAGGCGGTCAGCGCCAAAACGTCATATTGCGCGCGATTGCGGGCGACGAGATCGAGCGTCGAGCGCCCCACCGAGCCGGTTGCGCCAAGGATGGCCAGGGTGCGGACCGCGTTGCTCACGCTGTCACCAATCCCCATGCCAATAGGGCGAAGGTGGCGACCACGACCGCGAGCAGCCCGTCGAGACGATCGAGTACGCCGCCGTGCCCCGGCAGGATCGAGCCGCTGTCCTTGACGCCCGCGCGGCGCTTGATCCAGCTTTCGAAAAGGTCTCCGGCCTGGGCGATCACGCCCATCAGACCGCCCACGAAGGTGTAGGGCGCGCCAAGGTCCAGCATCGATGCTACCAGCGCGCCCGCCACACCGGCCCCGATCACGCCGCCGGCAAGGCCCGCCCAGGTCTTGTTGGGGCTGATCCGCGGCGCGAGCTTGGGACCGCCGATGGCGCGGCCGGCAAAATAGGCGAAAATGTCGGTCGACCAGGTGACCACGAAGGCCCAGAACACCAGCTCGAACCAGATCCAGTCGAGGACGATCAGCGCGAAGGCGGGCAGAGCAATGTAAAGCACGCCCCACGCCATCGAGAGCCGCCGCGTGACGGCACCAAGCAGCAGCGCCGTTGCGATCGCCGCGCCGACGGCGAACGGAACCGGTTGCAGCAGGCCGCTATCGATCGCGGCGAGATTGTCGTCGGCGAGTGGAAACAAATAGGCCGAACCGGCAAGCAGGACGATCGCGACCAGTCCGGCGCAGGCATAAGCCCAGTGCCGCGCCGCTTTATGCATGTCGCTCCATTCGACGACCATGACTGCCGCAGCCGCAGCCACCAGCAACCGGAACGGCCAGCCGCCGTAATAGGTGGCGCCGCAGGCAACCAGGATCATGACCAGGCCCGCCACGAAGCGGGTGGTCAGGTCCGAACCGAAAGCTGAATCGTCCGTGCTGCTCATCGGCCACCGAAACGCCGTTCGCGGCCCGCATATTGGGCAAGCGCGGCGTTGAAGGCGCCGCCGTCGAAGTCGGGCCATAATGCGTCGACGAACAACAGCTCGGCATAGGCCGCCTGCCAAAGGAGGAAGTTCGACAGGCGATGCTCGCCCGATGTCCGCAGTACGAGGTCGAGCGGCGGCAGATCGGCGGTGTCCAGCGATCGTTCGAGCATGGCCTCGTCGATCGACGACGGATCGAGCTTGCCCGCCGCCGCGCGCTCGGCGAGGGCGCGCGCGGCGCGCACCAGCTCGCCGCGTGAGCCGTAATTGAGCGCGATCACCAAGGTCATGCGCTCGTTCTCGGCCGTCTTGGCGACGGCGGCGTCGATCATCGCCACCACGTCGCTCTGAAATGCCCGATATTCGCCGATCATCCTGAGCCTTATGCCTTGCTCGTGCAGCGCGTTCAGCTCCCGACCGATGTAGAAGCGCAGCAACCCGACCAGATCGTTGATCTCCTCCTCCGGCCGCCGCCAGTTTTCCGAGGAGAAGGCAAAAAGCGTCAGGCACCGGACCCCCGCCTCGCCGGCGGCGCGCAGCACCTTGCGCACGGCTTCGGCGCCTTGGCGATGACCGGCGACGCGGGGCAGTCCGCGGGCCTTGGCCCAGCGTCCGTTGCCGTCCATGATGATGGCGACGTGACGGGGCACGGGGTGTCCCGGCTCGTTGCCATCGACATGCCGGGGGATGACGGCGCCCGAAGTCCCGTCCTTTTCCGGCCGCTTCGCGCTGGCTGGGCTCACTTCTGGAGGATTTCCTTTTCCTTCGCAGTCATGGCGGCATCGATCTCGGCAATGACCTCGTCGGTGAGCTTCTGCACCTCGGTCTCGAGCCTTTTATGCTCGTCCTGGCTGATCTCGCCCTTCTTTTCGTCCTGCTTCAGGCCGTCCATCCCGTCCCGCCGGACATTGCGCACTGCGATGCGCGCCTTTTCGGCATATTGATGGGCCAGCTTGGCCAGCTCCTTGCGCCGTTCTTCGGTCAAGTCGGGAATCGGCAGCCTGATCAGCTGGCCCTCGGATATCGGATTGATGCCCAGCCCGGCCGATCGTATCGCCTTCTCGATCGCATTCACGTTCGAGCGGTCCCAAACCTGCACGGTCAGCATCCTCGGCTCGGGAACCGACACGGTCGCGACCTGATTGAGCGGCATGTTGGCGCCGTAAACCTCCACCACCACGGGATCGAGCAGGCTGGTCGAGGCGCGGCCGGTACGCAGGCCGCCCAGGTCGTTCTTCAATACCTCGACCGCGCCGTGCATCCGGCGCTGCAAATCGGCCTTGTTGTAGGCAGGCATCTCTCACTCCTCATTCTGCACGATCGTCGCAACGCCGTTACCGTTCAGCACCCGGGCCAAATTGCCCTGCTCGCGGATATTGAACACCACGATCGGTATGTCATTGTCCCGGCACAGCGCCACCGCGCTCGCGTCCATCACCTTCAAATCGTCGCTGAGCACGCGTTGGAAGCTGACGCTGTCATAGCGCGTCGCGCCGGCCACTTTCTTCGGGTCGGCGTCATAGACCCCGTCCACGCTGGTGCCCTTGAACAAAGCGTCGCATCCCATTTCCGCTGCGCGCAGCGCCGCCGCCGTATCGGTGGTGAAGAACGGATTGCCGGTGCCGGCGGCGAAGATCACCACCCTGCCCTTCTCCATATGCCGCATGGCGCGGCGCCGAATATAGGGTTCGGACACGGTGGCCATCGGAATCGCCGACTGCACCCGCGTGTCGACGCCGATATTCTCGAGCGCATTCTGCAGCGCCAGCGCGTTCATTACCGTCGCCAGCATCCCCATATAATCGGCGCTGGTGCGGTCGAAGCCCTTGGCCGCGGCCGCCAATCCGCGGAAGATATTGCCGCCGCCGACCACGAGGCACAATTCATGGCCGGCCTGCTTCGCCTGCTTGATTTCGTCGGCGAGACGCGCGGTCGTGTCGGGATCGATCCCGAACTGGCCGTCGCCCATCAACGCCTCGCCCGACAGCTTCAGAAGGATGCGGTTGAAGCGCGGGCGCGGCATTGGTTAGGGTGTCCGATCGTCCGGTGACGGAAAGTGGCGCACCTTAGTAATCGCGCGCCGGACTGCCAAGCAGGTTAGGACCGACGTCGGATCCTAGGCCACCGGCTCCGGACGGCCGGCCGCCGCGGCGACCTCGGCCGCGAAATCGCTTTCTTTCTTCTCGATGCCCTCGCCGAGCTGGAAGCGGACATAGGCGGTCAGCGCGATCGGCGCGCCGAGCCTCTTCGCCTCGGCCGCGATCACGTCCTCGACCTTGGTCTTGTTGTCGATGACGAACAGCTGGCTCAGCAAAGCATTTTCCTTGCGGAACTTGGCGAGCGCGCCTTCGACCATCTTGGCGACGATGTCGGCCGGCTTCCCGGTTTCGGCGGCTTTCTCGGAAGCGATCGCGCGCTCGCGCTCGATCATGGCCGGGTCGAGCGCGTCACCCTTCAAGGCCAACGGGTTGGCGGCCGCGATATGCATCGCCAACTGCTTGCCGAGCGCCTCGAGCGCAGCGCCGTCGCCCGCGCTCTCGATCGCGACCAGAACGCCGATCTTGCCGAGGCCCGGAGCGGCGGCATTGTGGACGTAGGACACGATTGCACCATTGCCGACGCCGACGCGCGCCACCCGACGCAGCGACTGGTTCTCGCCGATCGTCGCGATGTTCGAGGTCAACTTCTCCTCGACCGTGCCTCCGCCTGGCCAGGCGGTGCCGAGCAGCGACTGCTCGTCGCCCTCGCCGTCGAGCGCAAGGCCCGCCACGGTCCGCACGAATTCCTGGAACTGCTCGTTCTTGGCGACGAAGTCGGTCTCGCTGTTGACCTCCACGATCGCGCCCGTGGTGCCGCGTACGGCGACCCCGACGAGCCCTTCGGCGGCCGTGCGGCCGGCTTTCTTCGCGGCGGCGGCAAGACCCTTGGTGCGCAGCCAGTCGATCGCAGCTTCCATGTCGCCGCCGGTCTCGCCCAGCGCGCGCTTGCAATCCATCATTCCTGCGCCGGTCCGCTCGCGCAGCTCCTTCACCGTTGCGGCTGTCACTTCCGCCATTGTTCCGATCCTTCGTGTGGGCCGGCGCGCGCGCCGGCATTGCTCATTCGTGCGATGCGGCCGCGGCCGCTGAACGTCAGGCCTCGGCGAGCGCCTGCTCGGGGGGCGGCTCGTCCATCGCGCCGACATCCTCGCCGCGCGCCGCCGCGCCACCCTGCTTGCCGGCGATCACCGCGTCGGCGATCGCATCGCAATAGAGCCGAATGGCCCGGCTCGCATCGTCGTTGCCCGGCACGGGAAAGGCGATCCCCTGCGGGCTGACGTTGGAATCGAGGATCGCGACCACCGGAATGCCCAGCACATTGGCTTCCTTGATCGCCAGCTCCTCCTTATTGGCGTCGATGACGAATATGACGTCGGGCAGGCCGCCCATGTCGCGAATGCCGCCCAGCGACAGCTCGAACTTGTCGCGCTCGCGCGTGAGCTGCAGCACCTCCTTCTTGGTGAGGCCCGCAGTGTCGCCGGACAATTGCTCCTCGAGGTTCTTGAAGCGCTTGATCGAGTTGGAGATCGTCTTCCAATTGGTGAGCATGCCGCCCAACCAGCGATGGTTGACGAAATGCTGTCCGCTTCGGCGTGCGGCCTCGGCGATCGCATCCTGCGCCTGGCGCTTGGTGCCGACGAACAGGATCTTGCCGCCCGCGCCGATCGTCTGACGGACGAAGTCGAGCGCGCGCGCGAACAGCGGCACGGTCTGCGACAGATCGATGATGTGCACCCCGTTGCGCTCGCCGAAAAGATACGGCTTCATCTTGGGGTTCCAGCGATGGGTTTGGTGGCCGAAGTGCGCCCCGGCCTCAAGCAATTGCTGCATGGAGACGTCGTTAGACGCCATGTTCATTCTCCTTCCGGTTATGCCTCTGCGGGTCCGCAAAGCTGGTTGCCCAGCCACCGGTATGATGGTCCCGCATGCGGAATGGCGCGGCCCTTAGACTGCCGGCGCGACGAAATCAAGGGTTGACACCTAAGAACAAAAAGCGAACATGAGCAAATCAGCCGGCGGCTGGAAACAAATATCGGCGCTTCGAGTTTCATGTGGATAAAATTGGGGATAAGCCTGTGATCTATTTCGCTGCATCATTGTTTTTCGCGTTTCTGGCGGTGGGCGCTTCTGTCGTCATCGCGCAAAGCGTTCTCGGTTCGTGGGACCTGATCGTCCTCGCGCTGAAAGGCCGATCGGCGAGCGCGCCGGCACGGCGCACGCCGCCGCGAGCAAGGGCTGCGCGGGTTATTCGCGTGCGCCAGCCAGTGATGCAGCCGCCGCGTCGGCGCGCTGCCGCCTGATCCGGGCGTAGCTGACGATGCTCATCGGAATCATGAGCGCGTAGACCGTCGCGAGCACGCTCAGCGTCGGCCACGGATCCGATATCATCGCCGCGCCGATCATTGCGATCACGAACAGTGCGATGAGCCTGACCCCACTGCGCAGGCGCAGCGAGGCCCAGGAGAAAGTGGCCAGACTCGAAATCATCAGCAGCGCCACCAAGGCTGCCCATGGCGCGACGATCCACGGCAGCCGGAAGACCGGTTCGCCGGTCGCGAGATAGAGGAACAAGGGCAGAAACAGCAAGCCGGCGCCTGCCGGGGCCGGCACGCCGGTCAAATAGCCGGCCGACTTGTGCGGCTGGTCCCTGACGTCGATGTTGGCATTGAAGCGGGCCAGGCGCAGCGCGCAGCAGGCCGCATGCGCCAAAGCGAACAACCAGCCATATTTGATCCAGCCGGTATGGACCATGGTGCCCGACGGGAGCGGCTCCAGCACCCACAGATAGACGACGATCGCCGGGGCCACGCCGAAAGCGGTGACGTCGGAGAGCGAATCCAGCTCCGCCCCGAAACGGCTTTGTCCGTTGAGGAGGCGGGCGATGCGCCCGTCCAATCCGTCGAGGACGGCGGCGATGAGGATGGCGATCACCGCCTTGTCCCATTCCTGGGTGATGCCGAACCTGATGCCGAACAGGCCGGAGCAAAGCGCGAGTGCGGTAATGGCGTTGGGAACGATGGTGCGCAACGGAATGCCGCGTGCCCCGCCCGCCCGCGGCGGTCTCACTGACTGACGCCTTCGACGGGCGCATCTCGACCGAGTTCGGCGATGATCGTCTCTCCGGCAATCGTGCGCTGCCCCAGCAGCACGCGCGGCGCGGTGCCATGGGGCAGATAGACGTCGACCCGGCTTCCGAAACGGATCAGCCCGATCCGTTGACCCACCGCGACGAAGTCGCCGCTCTTGATCCATGGCACGATGCGCCGTGCGACCAGCCCGGCAATCTGCGTGAAGCCGATCCGGACCCCTTCCATGCTCTCGACCAATATGTGCTGACGCTCATTCTCCTCGCTCGCCTTGTCGAGATCGGCGTTGAGGAATTTGCCGGCGATATAGACGATGCGCTTGATCTGGCCCGCGATCGGCGCGCGATTGATATGGACGTCGAACACGCTCATGAAGATCGACACCCGGGTCAGCGGCTCGCTGCCAAGATCGTCGGGACCGGCGAGTTCGGGCGGGGGAAGAACGGTTGCGATCATCGTCACCATGCCGTCGGCAGGCGCGATGACGAGCCCTTCGCCCTTTGGCGTGGTACGCACAGGATCGCGGAAGAAGGCAGCGACCCACAAGGTGATCCCCGCCATCGGCCAGGCGAGCGTTTCCCAGCTCAGCAACGCGAACATCAGGCAGATGCCGGCCGCAATGACGACGAACTTGCGCCCCTCGGGATGGACGTTCGGCATCCGATAGCGCACGTTGGTCGTGACCAGCTCCGGCTTTTCCAATGATGCCATGGGCGCCTCTTAAGCCGGGCCGCGCGTCCAGACAACCGCGACGCACGCGCAGTTGATCAGCGCCCCTTCCCTGCTTACAGCGCCGCGCTGAAAGCAATTGCGAAACAAGGAAAGCCCCTGCCTGATGGCCAAGATCAAAGTGAAGACGCCGCTCGTGGAGCTCGACGGCGACGAAATGACCCGGATCATCTGGCAGTGGATTCGCGAACGCTTGATCCTGCCCTATCTCGACGTCGAGCTGATCTATTTCGACCTCGGCATGGAAAAGCGCGACGAGACCGACGACAAGATCACGGTCGAGTCCGCTGAGGCGATCAAGAAATATGGCGTCGGCGTCAAATGCGCGACGATCACGCCCGACGAGGCGCGCGTCGAGGAATTCGGCCTCAAGAAAATGTGGAAGTCGCCGAACGGCACGATCCGCAACATCCTGGGCGGCGTGGTCTTTCGCGAGCCGATCGTCATCCAGAACGTGCCGCGCCTGGTGCCGGGGTGGACCGATCCGATCATCATCGGCCGCCATGCCTTCGGCGACCAATATCGCGCGACCGACTATCGCGTGCCCGGCCCGGGAAAGCTTCGGCTGATCTGGGAGGGGGAGAATGGCGAGAAGATCGATGAGGAGGTGTTCGACTTCCCGGGCTCCGGCGTCGCCATGGCGATGTACAATCTCGACGATTCGATCCGCGATTTCGCGCGCGCCAGCTTCAACTACGGGCTGCTGCGCAACTGGCCGGTCTATCTGTCGACCAAGAATACGATCCTCAAGGCCTATGACGGGCGCTTCAAGGATCTCTTCCAGGAAATATTCGAGGCCGAATTCAAGCCGCAGTTCGATGCTGCCGGCATCGAATATCAGCACCGCCTGATCGACGACATGGTCGCGTCGGCGCTGAAATGGTCGGGCAATTTCATCTGGGCGTGCAAAAATTACGACGGCGACGTTCAATCGGATCAGGTCGCGCAGGGCTTCGGATCGCTCGGGCTGATGACCTCGGTGCTGATGGCGCCAGACGGCAAGACGATCGAGGCAGAGGCGGCGCACGGCACCGTCACTCGACACTATCGCATGCACCAGCAGGGCAAGGCGACCTCGACCAACCCGATCGCATCGATCTTCGCCTGGACCGGTGGTCTCAAATACCGCGGCCTCTTCGACGGCACACCCGAAGTCACGCGTTTCGCCGAGACGCTCGAACGGGTGTGCATCGAGACCGTCGAGCAAGGCCAGATGACCAAGGATCTCGCGATTCTGATCGGGCCCGAGCAGAGCTGGATGACCACCGAACAATTCTTCGAGGCGATCCGAGTCAATCTCGAGCAGGCGATGGTCGCGGCCTGATATTCGGCACGGCGACCGGCGAGCGCACATGCTCCGGCCGGATGCCGAAACCCAGGAAAGCCGCGGGCAGCCACCGCAGCGGCGCGAAACGATCGAGCAGGCGAAGCACCAAAGGCGGCTTCGGCGGCCCCTTCCCCTCCAGCAGCGGCGCGATGACGCGCCGCTGGGCGGCGCCCTGGAATGCCTGGATGGCACGCACCGAAGGCAGCCGCCGGGCGCGCACCTTGGCGAGCAGCGCGTCGACCGGCTCGCCGTTGGCCATAGGCGCGGCGAGGATATTGGCGGCGGCGACCGCGTCCTGGATCGCCACGTTGATTCCGACCCCGCCGATCGGAGACATCGCATGCGCCGCATCGCCGATCACCAACAGGCCCGGCCTGTGCCAGCATTCGAGCCGGTCGAGCGCGACCGTCAGCAGCTTTACGTCCTCCCAGCTCGCGACCGCCGCGATTTCCCCGGCCAGCCTCGGCGCGACGGCAACGACGTCGTCTCGGAACGCGCCGATGCCGCCGGCGCGCATGCGATCTGCCTGACCCTTGGGAAAGACGTAGGCGCATTGCCAGTAATCGCCGCGATCGATCAGCACCATGATCCGGCCTGAATCGAACATGCCTGCCGTCTCATTCTGTGCGCCGGGATGCTTGGGCACCCGGAACCAGAACACGTCCATCGGCGCGCCGAACGAGCGCAGCGGCAGGCCGGACTGGGCGCGCAGGATCGAGCTTCGTCCGTCGGCCGCAATGACCAGGCCGGCGACAAGCTCGCGCTCCTCGCCGGCCGCGCGGTAGCGTACGCCCAGAATACGGTCGTCACGATTGAGCAATCCGGTCGCTTCGGCGTTCATGAGCAGGGTGAAGTTCGGATAGGCGCGCGCCTCGTCGGCGACGAAATCCAGGAATTCCCATTGCGGCATCAGCGCGGTGAAGTTCCAGCGCGAGTCGAAGCGCGAGAAATCGGCGAACGCATATTCGCGGCCGCCGAACATTCCGCCGATGCTGCGGACCTCGTCGTGCGGACGTTGCAGCAGCCGTTCGAGCAGCCCCATCTCGGCGAACAGCCGCAGCGTCGACGGATGAACCGTGTCGCCGCGAAAATCGCGGAAGAAATCGTCATGCTTCTCGAGCACGGTGACCTGAACGCCGGCGCGGGCGAAGAGCAGGCCCGCCATCATCCCCGCCGGACCTCCGCCGGCGATGCAAAGTTCGGTTTCGCCCGGCATCGGCGCTGACATTCACGTCAAAGCCGTCATAAAGGCAAGATGCCCACCAGCGAATTCCAGACCAGCAGCCTCAGCGACGCGCTCGTGATCCTCGGCGCGGCGGGAATCGTCATCCCCGCATTCGCGCGCATGCGCATCAGCCCGGTGATCGGTTTCATCCTCGTCGGCATGCTGGTCGGTCCCGCCGGGCTCGGCGCGATGAGCGGCGGCATGCCGTGGCTCGACTATGTCACCATCTCGAACCCGCACGCGATCGAGCCCTTCGCGGAATTCGGAATCATCCTGTTGCTGTTTTCGATCGGGCTCGAACTCTCGTTCCGCCGCTTGTGGGGCATGCGCAGGCTGGTGTTCGGTACCGGCGCGGCCGAGCTGCTCGCGTCGGGACTGATCATCGGCGGCGCCTTGTTCCTGCTTGGCGAAAGCATAAGCGGCGCCTTCGGCCTCGGCCTCGCGCTCGCGCTGTCATCGACAGCGCTGGTGCTTCCGCTGGTCAGCACCACAAGTCCGGTCGGCCGCGCGGCGCTGGCGATGCTGCTGTTCGAGGACCTTGCGATCGTCCCCATCATCTTCACGCTTGGCGCGCTCGCACCGTACACGCCGGACCACGGTTGGAGCACTCTGGCGTCCACGCTTGCGGTCGGTGCCATCGTGATCGCCGCGATGCTGCTGCTCGGACGTTTCCTGCTGCCGCGGCTGTTCGCCCAGGCGGCCCGCACCAAAAGCCCCGAGCTGTTCTTCGCGGCAAGCATCCTGGTCGTGATACTCGCCAGCCTCGCCACCACCGCGGTCGGCCTGTCGCCGATTCTCGGCGCCCTGATCGCCGGCATTCTGATCGCGGAGACCGACTATCGCAGCGAGGTCGAGGTCACCACCGCGCCCTTGCGCGGTCTCGCGCTCGGGGTGTTCCTGATCACGGTCGGAATGGGGGTCGATATTCGCGTGATCCTGGCCAATTGGCCGGCGATCCTGCTCGCGGTGGTATCTGTGCTGCTGGTCAAGGCGGCGGTCACCGCGGCCCTGCTGCGCCTCGGCGGCGCCCGCGCCGGAGTGGCAGCCGAGGCCGGCGTGCTGATGGCTTCGCCGTCCGAAACGACCTTGATCGTCCTCGGGACGGCCGCCTCCGCGCGCTTGATCACAGCCGAAACGGCCGCCTTCTGGGAAATCGTCACGGCGATCGGCATGACCGTCACGCCGCTCCTGGCCAAGCTCGGTCAGGTCGCCGCGCAGCGGGTCGAGCTGCGTGCCCAGGCCGAGCCGCCCGATCTCCGCAACGAGCATGTCCCGAAAGTGGTGATCATCGGCTTCGGCCGCGTCGGCCGTCTCGTCGCCGATATGCTGGCCGTCCACGGGCGCAGCTTTCTGGCGGTGGACTCCAGCATCGACACGGTGGTGGCATGCCGGCGAGAGGGCGTTCCGGTCCTTTTCGGCGACGTCGCGCGCGGCGAGTTCCTCGACCGGCTCAGCCTTGCCCATGCCAACGCGCTGGTGCTCACCATGGACGATCCGGTGCTGAGCGTGCGGCTGACGCGCAAGGTGCGCGCTTCATGCCCGGACCTCACCATCGTCGCCCGCGCCCGCGACGCCGCCCACGCCGCCGAACTCTATCGTGCCGGCGCCACTGACGCAGTTCCCGAGACGCTGGAATCCTCGCTGCAGCTGTCCGAGGCGGTGCTGGTCGATCTCGGCATGGCGATGGGGCCGGTGATCGCGTCGATCCACCAGAAACGTGCCGAGCTTCGGGCGGAGATCATGACGCTCGGCACCACCGAAAGGGAGCCGCCGCTGCGCCGGCGGTGACACAGGCCAAGCTCGTACGCGCCGCTGCGTTGCGAAACACCGACCTCACCAATTTCGTGACGCAGACCGCCTTGCGCGAGGCCGAAGCCGTAATCGAAGCGGCCGAGGTGATCCGGCTTTCGGCGCGCGATCACGCGCGCATCCTCGAATTGCTCGAAAACCCGCCCAAGCCCAATGCGAAGCTGCGGGCGGCCATCGCGGCACTGCCCGCCACCCTATGACCCTACCCGATTGGCGCGAGGAGGCCATCTCGAAAGCGCATGACCGTCAGTCGTTCGACTGCGGCAATCATGCGATGAACGATTTCCTTCGGCGTTACGCGCGCCAAAGCCACGAGCAGAACGCTTCGAAGACCTTCTGCGCGATCGATGCGACCGCGCCTAACCGAGTGTCGGGTTTCTACACCATCACGCCGTCCGCAATGGCGCGCGAGGCGGTGTCCGCATCGATGACGAAGGGCCTGACCCAGCACGAGGTTGCCGGATTCAAGCTGGCGCGGATCGCGACCGACGTTGCGGTCGCCGGCCAGGGCCTGGGCGGGCAGCTTCTGGTCGCGGCAGCGCTTCGGTGCCTGCGGATCGCGGGCGAGGCCGGCGGAGTGCTGCTGATTATCGACGCGAAGGGCGAGCGAGCCGCCCAATGGTATGCGCGCTACGGGGCCGAACCGCTGCAGGATCGGCAGCTGGTCCTGCCGCTGGCGACGTTCGCGGCCGACCTCAAGGCCAAGAGGCTGCTTTAAGCCGCCTCCAGCGCCTCTCTGACCGCGCCGAGCGCCTGTTCGGCCTTGGCGCCGTCTGGACCGCCGCCCTGCGCCATGTCGGGACGGCCGCCGCCGCCCTGCCCGCCCAGCTCGGCGACGGCGCGCTTGACCAGCTCCACCGCGTTGCGGGTCGGGGTGAGATCGTCGGTCACCCCGACCGCGACGCTCGCCCGTCCGTCGTTGACCGCGACGAGCGCCACCACACCGGAGCCGACGCGCTTCTTGGCATCGTCGACGAGCCCGCGAAGGCCCTTGGGATCCATGCCTTCGAACACCTGGCCGATGAAGCCGTGGCCGCCGACGGTCTCGGGGCCGGCTGCTTCCGCCGTCGATCCTCCGCCTCCCGTCGCGAGCGCCTTCTTCGTCTCGGCGAGTTCGCGTTCGAGCCGGCGCCGGTCGTCGATCAGGCTGGCGACTCGCGCCGGCACCTCGTCCGGCGACACTTTCAGCGCCGCGGCGGCCTCCCTCAAGCGCTCCTCGCGCCCGGTCAGCCATTGGCGCGCGGCCTCGCCGGTCAGCGCCTCGATGCGGCGCACGCCCGATGCGACCGCGCTTTCCGAGATGATCTTGAACAAGGCGATGTCGCCCAACGCGCGCACATGCGTGCCGCCGCACAGCTCGACCGAATAGCTTCCGTCGGTCGCGCGGCCCATCGAGAGCACCCGCACCTCCTCGCCATATTTTTCGCCGAACAAGGCCATGGCGCCGGCGGCGATCGCCTCGTCCGGGCTCATCAGCCGGGTGGCGACCGTATCGTTCTCGCGGATATGGGCGTTCACCTCGGCCTCGATCGCCTCGATATCTTCGCTCGTCAGCGCCTTGGGATGGGAAAAATCGAAACGCAGCCGGTCGGGCGCGACCAGGCTGCCCTTTTGCGTGACGTGCGAACCGAGGCGGTGGCGAAGCGCGGCGTGGAGCAAATGGGTCGCGCTGTGATTGGCGCGAATACGCGCGCGGCGTTCGGCGTCGACGCTGAGGTGGACCGCGTCGCCGACCTTGATCGTGCCGGCCCCGATCGTGGCATGATGCGCGTGCAGACGGCCCAGCGGCTTCGACGTGTCCTCGACGTCGGCCAGTAAGGCATTGTCTCCACTTATCTTTCCTGCGTCGCCCATCTGGCCGCCGCTTTCCCCGTAGAAGGGCGTCTGGTTGGTGATGACCATCACCTGCTGGCCGGCCGCCGCCTGGTCCACGCGCTTGCCGTCGACGACCAGTGCGACGACCTCGCCTTCGCCCTCCTGCGCCGAATAGCCGGTGAATTCCGTCGACCCATGGTCTTCGGCAATGTCGAACCAGATCTCGTCCGATGCTCTCTCGCCCGAGCCTTTCCATGCCGCCCGCGCGGCTGCTTTCTGCTCCGCCATGGCGGCATCGAAGCCGGCGCGGTCGACCGCCAGGCCCTGTGCGCGCAGCGCGTCCTCGGTAAGATCGTAAGGAAAGCCGAACGTGTCGTAGAGCCGGAACGCGACCTCACCCGCAAGCGTCGACCCCGCCGCCATTCCGGCACTGGCTTCGTCGAGCAGCCTGAGGCCTTTTTCGAGCGTCTGCCGAAAGCGCGTCTCCTCGAGCTTGAGCGTCTCCTCGATGAGCGGCTGGGCCCGCACCAGCTCGGGATAAGCGGCGCCCATTTCCGCCACCAGCGCCGGGACCAGCCGATGCATCAGCGGATCGGCGGTGCCCAGCAGATGCGCATGGCGCATCGCGCGGCGCATGATCCGGCGCAGCACGTAGCCCCTGCCCTCGTTGGCAGGCAGCACGCCGTCGGCGACCAGGAATCCGGAGGCGCGCAAATGGTCGGCTATGACGCGGTGGCTGGCCTGGTTGGCACCGGTCGTGGCCGTCCTGGTCAGCGCGCCGCTGGCGGCGATCAGGGCCCGGAACGTGTCGGTGTCATAATTGTCATGCACACCCTGCATGACGGCGGCGGCGCGCTCGAGCCCCATGCCGGTGTCGATCGACGGATGCGGCAGGTCGACCCGCGTTTCGGCATCGACCTGCTCATATTGCATGAACACCAAATTCCAGATCTCGACGAAGCGGTCGCCGTCGGCATCGGGAGAGCCGGGCGGCCCGCCGCTCAGTTGGCTGCCGTGATCGTAGAAGATTTCTGAACAGGGGCCGCATGGGCCGGTATCCCCCATCGCCCAGAAATTGTCCGAGGTCGCAATGCGGATGATTCGCTTTTCGGGCAGGCTCGCGATCTTGCGCCAAAGATCGAACGCTTCGTCGTCGGTGTGGAAGACGGTGACCGTCAGCCGCTCCGGATCGATCCCCCATTCCTTGGTGATGAGCGTCCAGGCATGCAGGATGGCCTGCTCCTTGAAATAGTTGCCGAACGAAAAATTCCCCAGCATTTCAAAGAAGGTATGATGCCGCGCGGTATAGCCGACATTGTCGAGGTCGTTATGCTTGCCGCCGGCCCGCACGCATTTCTGGCTCGATGCCGCGGTCGCATAGGGCCGCGTCTCCAGCCCGGTGAAGACGTTCTTGAACGGCACCATGCCGGCGTTGACGAACATCAGGGTTGGATCGTTGTGCGGCACCAGCGGCGCCGAAGGCACCATCTGATGGCCCGCGCGCGCGAAATATTCGAGGAAGGAACGGCGAAGATCGTTGGTCGATGTCATGGCGTGCGATGTAGGCGAGCCGCGCAGACGGAGCAAGCAAGGGCGGCGACCGCATCCAGACCCCGATCGGGTCGTCCTCGCGCGCTACATGCTCAAAGGCTCCGACGGCTCCTTCGACGCATCGTCGCACCACGACCCGCATAGGGCGAGTCCCCCCTTGCACTCTCCCGCGGATGGGTGAAGTCTGCGCATGTGAAAGGCGCGCACGCGCTCTCTTGCGGACCAGGCGCGCCGGGACGGAGGAGAACAACATGCCGGAAAGATCGAATGGCACCAGGGTCGTGGCTCTCGTCGGGCCCGGCGGCGCGGGCAAGACGAGTCTCGCCGAAGCGATGATGTTCGCCGCCGGGGCGATCGACCGGCAAGGCAGTGTCGATGCCGGATCGAGCGTCGGCGATTCGAGCCCCGAGGCGCGCGCGAGGGGCGGATCGACCGAATTGAACCTGATGCGCTTTGCCTATCTGGGTGACACCTATGTGCTGCTCGATTGTCCCGGCTCGGCCGGTTTCGCGGCCGACGGCGCCCTGGGTCTTGCCGTCGCCGACCTCGCGATGGTGATCGTCGATCCCGACCCCGATCGCGCTTTGCTTGCCGAGCCCGTGCTGCGCCAACTCGATTCGCTGCGCATTCCGCACCTGATCTTCGTCAACAAGATCGATCAGGCGCGCGGCGGCATCCGCGATCTGCTCCAGGCGCTGCAGCCGCTCAGCGCCGCGCCGCTGATCGCGCGGCAGATTCCGATCCGCGAAGGCGAGAAGATCAGCGGATTCGTCGATCTCGCGCTCGAGCGCGCCTTCCACTATCGTCCCGGCAAGCCATCCGAACGCACCGAAATCCCGGCCGACCTCACGCAGCGCGAAACCGAGGACCGGTTCCACATGCTCGAGCAGCTGGCCGATCATGACGACGCGCTGCTCGAGCAGCTGCTCATGGACGAATCTCCCGATCTTCCCAGGGTGCTTGCCGACCTTGCCCGCGAGACGCGCGACAATCTCGGCGTTCCGACATTCTTCGGTTCGGCGCTCAACGGCTTCGGGATCCGGCGGCTGCTCAAGGCGCTGCGCCACGAGACTCCGGACAGCGATTTCGCGGCGCATCGCCTCGGCGTCGAGGAAGGCAGCGCCTTTGCCTTCAAGATTTCGCATGCCAGCGCTGTCGGCAAGCTTGCCCTGTCGCGCGTATTCGGGGCGCCGCTCGAGGAAGGATCCGAGCGCCAGACCCAGGACGGCGCGGCGGTTCGGATCGGCGGCCTGTTCACGCTGCAGGGCGACAAGACCGCCAAGGTGCATCGCGCCGAGGCCGGCGAGGTGGTGGCGATTGCGAAGGTCGAGGAAGCGCGCGCCGGCCAATGGCTGAGCGCCAGCGGCCGCGTGCCCGCCGGCCCGGCCATCGCGCTTCCCCACAGCAACCATGTGCTTGCCGTCCGGACCAAGGATCGCAAGGACGATGTCCGGCTGTCGACCGCGCTTCACAAGCTGGTCGAGGAGGATCCCGCACTCACCTGGCGCCAGGATGAGGAAATGCACGAAACCCGCCTCGGCGGGATCAACGACGAACATCTTGGGGTGACCTTGGCTCGGCTCAAGCGGCGCTACGGGGTCGCCGTCGACTCGCGCCAGCCGAGCGTCGGCTACAAGGAATCGATCCGCAAGCCTGTCACGCAGCGCGGCCGGCACAAAAAGCAGTCGGGCGGCCATGGCCAGTTCGGCGACGTCGTCATCGAGGTCAAGCCCGTGGCCCGCGGAGCGGGCTTCGCGTTCAACGAGCGGATCACGGGCGGCGCCGTCCCCAAGCAATGGATTCCCGCGGTCGAGCAGGGCGTGCGCGACGCAATGGCCAAGGGCCCGCTCGGTTTCCCGGTCGTCGATGTCGCCGTCACGTTGATCGACGGCTCGTATCACAGCGTCGACAGCAGCGAGCTGGCGTTCCGCACCGCCGGTCGCATCGCCATGTCGGAAGCGCTCGCCGCGGCCAACCCGCATCTGCTCGAGCCGGTGCAGCATCTGGTCGTGCGCAGCCCCGGGACAGCCACGTCGCGAATCAGTTCGGCGCTCGCCAGCCGGCGCGGACAGATGCTTGGCATCACGCCGCTCGAAGGCTGGTCGCGGTGGGACCAGGTCGAGGCGCTCCTCCCCGAGGCGGAGCTGCAAGGCCTGGACTCGGAGTTCCGGTCGCTGAGTCAAGGGTTGGCGACCTATACGGCCAAATTCGATCATCTTGCCGAGCTCAACGGCAAGCTGGCGGAAGAGGTGGTTCATCGCGAGCTCGAGCCGGCCTGAAGCGGCCGCTGAGGAGCGTCCGCCCCTGCTGCCTTTAACGGTTCGTCAACGCGAGCGCGCGCAGGACGAAAAGGCCAGGCGCCGCGCTGAAGGGCCTTCATCCAATCAATAGAATGGGTTATTGTAGGATAGGCGCGGCGGCGGGGCCCGCCTGTAGGGGGGAGTTCTGATGCATAAGCCAATGATCGGGATAGGTCTCGCGGCGATGGCCGCGGCGATGGTGTCGAGCGCGTCGGCGCCCGCCTATGCGGCGGTCAGGAAAACGGCGGTCGCCGCGCCTTCGAACAGCGATGAATGGGCGTTGATCAATCTCACCCCCGATTTGGTCGCCAGCGCCAACGGCGGATCCGGAGTCTTGGTCGCTCTGCTGGACGGACTCACCGATTGCCGCCACCCGGATCTTAGCGGCCGGTGCGAAAATGTCATGATCCAGGGAGGCCGCTACCGCTTTTACGATTCCCACGGAACGCACACGGCCGGAATTGTCGCCGGCAAGAAATATGGCGTCGCGCCGTCGGCCAGGATCGTCAATTATGCGGTGTTCGACGACCGCGGCTATGTCGCCACCGGGTCCAAGCTGCTCAACGCCTGGTATGCCGCCGGGGCCAAGGGCGCGACGATCGCAAGCATGAGTTTTGGCTGCGCGCAGCTCGCGCTTTGCTTCACCGCCGCCGAGGTCCAGGCGATGGCCGATCCCAATCTCAAGATGCTGTTCGTCAAGGCGGCCGGCAATGACGGCGTCAATCTCCTGTCCGAGCCGATCGGAGTCACGGCAAGCCAGGCCTCGGCCGCCATGGCTCGGCTCATACTCGTAGGAAGCGTGAAGCTCGGCGGAACGATCAGCAGCTTTTCCAATCGCCCCGGCGACGGCTGCCTGCTCTATAGCGGCGCCTCGGCCTGCACCTCGGCAACGCAGTGGAAAAACCATTTCATCGTCGCGCCCGGCGAGAATATCTATTCGACGCTCCCGGGGGGCGGCTACGGCTACATGTCGGGTACCAGCATGGCGACGCCGATCGTCGCCGGGGTCGCCGCGCTGCTCGAAGCGCGCTGGCCGACGCTGAAGTCCAGCCCGGAGAACGTCGCGCAGATCCTGTTCACCTCGGCGACCGATCTCGGTGCGCCCGGTGTCGATCCGGTTTACGGCTGGGGCCTGCTCAACGTCGGGCGCGCCTTTCAGGCCTCGGGCACGGTGACATTGCTGGGTTCCAGCGGGCCGTCGCAGACGATGACCGGAACGATGATGACCGCGGGAGCGACCATGGGGCCGCTCGCCGCGGCGCTTGGCCGCGTGACGGTCTATGACGAATTCGGGCGCGACTTCGCGCTGGCGCAGACCGGCGCCTTGCGCGTCCGAAGGGACTATGACAGCGATCTCCGCTTGGCGGGGCGGCGTCTCATCGGGCTCGGCGGACAGGCCGATTGGGCGGCGTCCTTCTTCGCCGATCGCCATGCGCCGCGCGGCTTCGCGATGTTCAATTCACCCGCCGAACCGACCCCTTATGCGTTCACGCCCGACCGTTCGCTGCGCATGGGGATCGACATGCCTTTCAAGGGCGGCGTTGCCCAGCTCCGTCTGACCGGCGCCTCGGCCGCCCGGCTGGATTTCGCCTACGATCCCAGCTTGCGGCCGCTATCCTTTTTCGCGTCGACCGGCTTGCTGAAGAACGCATTGTTCGCGCATGCGCTGTTCGATGTTTCGAGCCACGGACGGCTGTCGCTTTATGGCACCAGCACGACCGGATCGGTGTCGGCGGCTAGCCCGGACGAGCCGTCGTTCCTGCACGACATGAGCCGCAATTCGATCACCCGCGTCGCGTTGAGCGGAACGCGCGCCGAAGAACGTCGGCAAGGCGTCGGTATCGGCTATTGGCTGCAGCCCGATCGAGATACGGTGATCGGATTCAATGCGTCGATGCTGACGCAAAAAGGCGGCTATTATGATGTCGCGTCCAACCTCGCCGCCTTTCAGAAGCCGACGCGCCTCATCAATCTGGGCGCGGCGGCGAGCCGTACGTTCGGCCGCTGGGAGGCCTCGGCTTCGGGCGAGCTGACGGCGCTTCACACCGCGGCTTCGCTGGGGCCGATCGCGGTCACTCCGGCGAAGCTCGTCTCGGGCGAGCTGCGGCTGCGTCGGGACGGGATCGGTTTCTCGCGCGGGGTGCTCAAGGACAATCTCAGCCTGGCATTGGTGCTTCCGCCGCGGCCGATCTCGGGCAACCTGGAAGTCGACTATCTGACCCGGACCGCCGATGGCCTCGGCCGCGAGGCCGCATCCTATCGCGCCCCGCTTTCCGACATCGGGACGGAACCGCTCAAGGTCGAGGCCGCCTATCAGCTCGGCAGGGCCGGATCCTGGTCGTTCGACATCAGCGGCGGCCTCAATATGCGCCACAGCGCCTATTCGGGCGCGGGCGAAGCGCTGACGAGCTTCCATCTCGCCTTGTAGCCGCTGGGCGGCTTTCGCCGCCGCCTTTCGCCTTTCGACAGACCGCCGTTCGCTCGGCCGCGCGGAAATGAGTCCGCGCTTGGTGCTGCCGGACTGGCGATTGGCGCTTGCCCTAGAGCCGCGCGTCGGTCATCCCCGCGTAACCTTGCCAGCCTTCGAAACCATGCGATGACCGAGGATGCCGTGAAGGCAGGCGAGCAGCCGTGGAGGGGACCGGGCCTGCGCGAGTTCGTCGTGATGATGGCGGCTCTGATGGCCTCCAATGCGCTCGCCACCGATGTCATGTTGCCTGCATTGCCGGCGATCGTCGCGTCGCTGCATGTCGGCCACGACAACGACCGGCAGCTGATCATCATATTCTTCCTGATCGGCTTCGGCTTGGCGCAGTTCGTCTACGGTCCGCTGTCCGACCGTTTCGGGCGAAAGCCGATCCTGGTCTGGGCGTTGGTCGGCTATTTCGCCTTCGCCTTGCTTTCGGCATTCGCCTCCAGCTTCGCCCTTCTCCTCGCCGCCCGGACGCTGAACGGGGCCGCGGCGGCAAGCTCGCGCGTGCTGGTGGTCTCGATCATTCGCGACCGATACCAGGGCGAAACCATGGCCCGGATCATGTCCTTCGCGGGGATCTTTTTCATGCTGGTACCGGTGCTGGCGCCGAGCATCGGCCAGGCCGTGCTCGCGGTGGCGAGCTGGCGCTACATCTTCATCTTGTTGGCGCTCTATGCGCTGGTGGTAGGGGTTTGGGCGGCGCTCCGTCTTCCCGAAACGCTTCCGCCCGCACGACGACGACCGCTTTCGCTGGACAAGGTGCGCGAAGCGGTAGCGGCCACCCTCACCCATCGGCTGTCGATCGGCAACACCGTCGCCGGCACCCTGATTTTCGGCGCGTTGATCGGATATCTGAGTTCGATCCAGCAAATCGTCTTCGACGTGTTTCACCGGCCCGATAGCATGCCCATCATCTTCGCCTTCACGGCAGCAGCGATCGCGCTGGGCTCCTATTTGAACTCGCGGCTTGTCGAAGCCTACGGCTCGCGCAGAATCATGCTGGTTGCGCTCGGCATATTTGTAGGGGCGACATCGGCTCATCTGGCGGTCACTCTCCTCCTCGGCGAGAATCTGTTCGCGTTCGTGATCCTTCAGGCGCTGAGCATGGCCTGCTTCGGCTTCATCTTCTCCAATCTGGCGAGCATCGCGATGGCGCCGCTCGGGCATATCGCGGGCACCGCGTCATCGGTGCAGGGAGCGATCACGACGCTTGGCGGGGCGTTGATCGGGCGCGTGATCGGCCAGTATTTCAACGGCACCACCATCCCCCTCAGCACAGGCTTCGTGCTGTGCGGGATAAGCGCGCTTCTGCTGGCGATTTGGGTCAACCGCGGTGAGAATGTCCGAACCGCACCGACGAGATAAGCAATGCGCATGGTAAACAAAGGAAATAGCGTGATCCGATTCCATTGAAGCGGATCACGCTATAGGGCCGCGCAAGGGAGCAAGGACGCGGCCTTGGGGGCAATCGTCAGATGTCGTCGTCGTCGTCGACGGCGCCGACCATCAAGGCCTCGGCGACCTGATCGGTGCGGCCGCGGATCGCATTCTCGATCCGATCGGCGATATCCGGATTTTCCTTCAAATAGGTCTTGGCGTTCTCACGCCCCTGGCCAATGCGCACCGAATCATAGCTGAACCAGGAGCCTGATTTCTCGACCAGCCCGGCCTTGACGCCGAGATCGAGGATTTCGCCCACTTTGGAAATTCCCTCGCCATACATGATGTCGAACTCGACCTGTTTGAATGGCGGGGCGACCTTGTTCTTGACCACCTTCACGCGTGTCGCATTGCCGACGATGTCGTCGCGTTCCTTGATCTGGCCGGTACGACGGATATCGAGGCGCACCGAAGCATAGAATTTGAGCGCATTGCCACCGGTCGTGGTTTCGGGATTGCCGTACATGACGCCGATCTTCATGCGCACCTGGTTGATGAAGATCACCAGGCAGCGCGACTTGGAGATCGAACCGGTGAGCTTGCGCAGCGCCTGGCTCATCAGCCGTGCCTGCAAGCCGACATGGCTGTCGCCCATCTCGCCCTCGATCTCGGCGCGCGGGACGAGCGCCGCGACCGAATCGATCACCAGCACGTCGACGGCGTTCGAACGCACCAGCGTATCGGTGATCTCGAGTGCCTGCTCGCCCGTATCAGGCTGCGAGACGATCAATTCGTCGACGTCGACGCCCAGCTTGCGCGCATAGACCGGATCGAGCGCATGTTCGGCATCGACGAATGCGGCGGTGCCGCCGTTCCGCTGCGCTTCGGCGATTGCGTGCAGCGCCAGCGTCGTCTTGCCCGAGCTTTCCGGGCCGTAGATTTCGACGACCCGGCCACGCGGCAATCCGCCGATGCCGAGCGCGATGTCGAGACCCAGCGAACCGGTGGAGATCGCTTCCATCTGGACCGCCTCGCGCGATCCAAGCTTCATCGCCGAGCCCTTGCCGAACGCGCGATCGATCTGAGCGAGCGCAGCCTCGAGCGCCTTCTGTTTATCCATATTCTGAGAATTCCTGTCGGAACCAACGACTTTAAGCGATGCCACCATGACCTATGCCCTCCTAGGGTTCAACGCAGGAGTGCATGTACACCATATGTTCCATGAGAACAAGTAGGAAACAAATAGGACAATTCGCCATTCGAACCGTCAATCGACCAAGCGCGAGCCTGGATCAGGCGCGAATTCGGTCGCCGTTGGCGCACGCGGCCGCCAGCGCGGGCTCGATCGCGTCGACCGTGTAAGGCTTGGCCAGCACCGGGGCTGCGGCATGGCGCGGCGGTGGCGGATCGATCTGACCGCCGGTGGCAAGCACGAACGGCAAACCAAGCTCGGTCAGCCGGTCGGCGACCGGCCAGGCCTGCTCGCCGCCCCTCAGATGGACGTCGAGGATCGCAACGTCGAAGCCGCCGGCTTCGATAAGCCCGATCGCTTCGCGGACGCTCTCGGCCGTCGCCACGATCCGGTGCCCGAGCGAATCCAGGAAATCCTCGAGCATCATGGCGATAAGGGGCTCGTCTTCGACGATCAGGATGGCGAGATTTTCCGACACGGCGTCCGCTTACGGCCTTAAGATAAAAAATCAATTTCTAATTGGCGCGATTTCCCGCACCGGACCGGCAGAAGGTCAGGCCGTCTTCGATCCCAGCGCATCGCGCGCCGCCTCCGCCAATTTCTGCACCGAAAAGGGCTTGGCCAGGAACGCGACGCGCTCGAGGTCGATCGATTTGCGCAACTGCTCCTCGGCATAGCCCGATATGAACAGGATCGGCAGGTCGGGGTGGGTCTTGCGCGCCTCGCGCACCGTCGTCGGTCCGTCCATGGTCGGCATGACGACGTCGGAGATCATCAGGTCGACGCGCTCCTCCCGCGCCAATATCTCCAACGCCGCCTCGCCATTCTCCGCCGTGAGGACGGTGTAGCCGTGGCGGGTGAGCGCGCGTTCGGCGACGGCGCGCACCATATTCTCATCCTCGACGAGAAGGATCGTGCCGCTGCCCCACAATTCGCCGCCGGGCTTCTCCTTTGGAGGACGCGGGCCTTCGGCGGCGGGGCTGTGGACGGGCAGATAGATGGTGAAGCTGGTGCTCTTGCCGGGATCGGATTCGGCAAAGATGAAGCCGCCCGATTGCTTGACGATGCCGTAGACGGTGGAAAGCCCCAGGCCGGTCCCTTTCCCGACTTCCTTGGTGGTGAAGAAAGGTTCGAAGATCTTGGTGATCAGATGCCGCGGAATGCCCGTTCCGGTATCGGATACGCGCAACGCCGTATAATCGGCCACCGGCAATATGTCGCTTCCCATCTGGCGGACGTCGCTGGCGGAGACCGAAAAGGTGTGAAGCGTCAGCGTGCCGCCGTTCGGCATCGCGTCGCGCGCATTGACCGCGAGATTCACGATCACTTGCTCGAGCTGGCCAGGATCGGCGCGGACGGCGCCAAGGCTGCGGCCGTGCTTGACCTGCAATGTCACGGTTTCGCCGAGCAGCCGCTTCAGGAGGTTCGACACCTCGGAGATGACGTCGGGAACCTGCAGCACCTGTGGGCGGAGCGTCTGCTGCCGCGAGAAGGCCAGCAATTGCCGGGTCAGTCCCGCAGCGCGGTTCGAATTGCTCCTGATCTGCTGGATATCGTCATAGTCGCTGTCGCCCGGCGTGTGACGCATCAGCATGAGGTCGCAATAGCCGATGATCGCGGTCAGGATATTGTTGAAGTCGTGAGCCACGCCGCCGGCGAGCTGCCCGACCGCCTGCATCTTCGTGGCCTGCGCGACCTGGCGCTTCAAACGGTCTTCCTCGCTATTGTCCTTGAGCGAAAGCAACACCGCGGCTTCGCCCAGCCCGCGCACGCCGGCGATGGTCAGCGCGACCGGCTCGTCGGTCTTGGCCTGGAGCCGCACCGCAATGTCGCTGGAGGTCGAGGGCCCGCGCGCAAAGCGGTGGACCAGATCCGAAACCGCCGCCTTGTCCTCGTTGACGACGAGGTCTCCGGGATAGATCGGGTTGGTATCCTTGGCGAGGCCCGCGCCCTTGCGGAATGCCTTGTTGAGATAGACGAAGCGCCCGTCGACATTGGCGAGCGCGAGCCCGAGCGGCATGATGTCGAGCAGGGCATTGATGTTGGCGCTTTCCTCCTGTCCGAGGCGGGACAATCCTGCGGTCGTCTCGTCGAACAGCAGGAACAGGGTGAGCCCGGACGAACCCTCGGCCAGCGGGATCTGGATGATGCGAAGCGGCGTCGCGCCCTTGCCTTCCTGCGCGAAATAGAATTGCCCGTCCTCGTCGCTCGTCAGCAGGCTGACCAGCGACATGGCCGCAGGCTCGTTGTCAGCGCCGTTGCTCCGGAGCAGGAAGGCTGGATTGGCGGTGACCACCCTGCCCTCGGCATCGGCCACCACCGCCATCAGGCCTGCTTCACCGATCCGGTGACCCGCCTTGCCGGTCAAGAGCCTCCGCGCCTCCACGGCCAGGTCGATTTCGTCGGCGCGCGTGAAGCGCCAGAGCAGATGGTCCTGCTCGAAGCCCTGCCGGCTCACCTCGGCCCTGAGCGTCAATGCCCCGATCCGCAGCATCTCCACGCTCGCGGCGCCTTCGCGCCGCGCCAATGCCGCAGCCTCGCTCAACAGGTGCAGCGGCTGGGGCGGCAATGAAAGCGCGTCGGGCGCGGCATAATGGCCGAACCACTCTCCGTAACAGCTGTTGGCGCAGATCAAGGCGCCGTCGGTGCCGGTAACGGCCACGGCCGCGCTCGACGCGTCCAGCGCCGCGCGGAGCAACGAAATGTCGGGCGGCGCCGCGGCGCGCTGAACCGCCGCGGGCCGCGCGAGCCGCGCGCGGAACAGCAGCAAGGCGCCGAGGCCGAGCAGGCCGGCCACGAAGGCGCCGGCAAGCTGGAGCTCGCCCACCAGGACGAGCAGCAAGCCCGCCGACAGCATGGCCGCGGCACCGAGGAGAACGACGGCGGTTCGGCCGCCCTCATGTGCGATAGCGCCGGCCGGCGCGGTCAATTGGGTGGAGGCCATGGCCGTCTCTTGTCTCCCCCGCCCTGCGCTCCGTCAAGCAGCGTCGCGCGTCACCAGATGCGCACCCTCTGCTGTGGCGGCAAATAGAGCCGCTGGCCGGGCTCGACCCTATAGGCCTCATACCAGGCATCGATGTTGCGCACTTCGTCGACGCGCTGTTCAGCCGGCGAATGGGGATCGGTGAGCAGCCTCTGCCTCAAATTGGCCTCGCGATAATTGCGGCGCCATATCTGCGCATAGCCGAGGAAGAAGCGCTGATCGGCGCTGAGGCCGTCGAGTACCGGCGCCGGCTTGCCGCCGAGCGAGGCCAGATAGGCGTCATGGGCCACGGTGAGGCCGGCGAGATCGGCGATATTCTCGCCGAGCGTCAGCCTGCCCTGCACATGCATGCCGGGAAGAGGCTCGTAGGAATCATATTGCGCAGCCAGCCTGCCCGTCAGCGCCTCGAAATTCTTGACGTCCTGCGGCGTCCACCAATCGCTGAGGCGGCCTTCCCGATTATATTTGGCGCCCTGATCGTCGAAATGATGGCTGAGCTCGTGGCCGATCACCGTGCCGATGGCGCCGTAATTGACCGCCGGATCGGCGTTCGGATCGAAGAAAGGCGGTTGCAATATCGCCGCCGGGAACACGATTTCGACCATCCCGAAATTGGCGTAGGCGTTGATCTCCATCGGGGTCATCCCCCATTCCCAGCGGTAGATCGGTTTGCCCAGCTTGCCGATCTCATATTCGTGCTGGAAAATGCGCGTGCGTATCGCATTGCCGAACAGATCGTCAGCGCGGATCTGCAGCGCCGAATAATCGCGCCAGCGGTCGGGATAGCCGATCTTCGGTGTGAAGGCGGCCAGCTTTTCATGCGCCTTCACCTTGGTTTCCGGCGCCATCCATTCGAGCTTGTCGATACGCCGGTCCATCGCCGCGATGATGTTCTTGACCAAGGTGTCGGCCGCGGCCTTGGTCTCGGGCGGAAAATAGCGGGCGACATAGATCTTGCCGATCTCCTCCCCCATTGCTCCGGTCACGAAGCCGACGCCGCGCTTCCACCGCGGCTCCAGCTCCGGCGTCCCCGACAATATCGTGCCGTAGAAAGCGAAATTCTCCTTGACCAAAGCGTCCGGCAGGACGCCGGCGAAGCTGTCGAGCGAACGGATCAGCAACTGATCCTTGAGAACCGCCAGCGGCGTCGTGCGCACCAGCGCCGCTATGCCTTTGACCGCGCTCGGCTGAGCGACGATCAGGCTGTCGATATTGACGCCGATCCCTTTGAAATAGGATGCGAAATCGAAGCCCGGTGCCATCGCCTGCAGCTGCGCGACGGTCATTTTGTTATAGGTTTTGGTGGCATCGCGGCTTTCGATGCGCGTCCAATGCGCTTTGGCGATGCCGGTTTCGAACGCCATGATCGCCTTTGCGCGCGCCGGGCCGTCGGGCTCGCCGGCGAGCGCGAACATCTTCGCCATATGGGTGAGATAGGCGCTGCGCGTCTCCGCGAGCTTGGCATCCTTGCTGAGATAATAGTCGCGGTCGGGAAGGCCCAGGCCCGACTGGACCAGGGTGAGTGCGTAGACATCGGGCTGCTTGTCATCCTGCCCGATGATTTCATTGACGGGAGCGCCAATGCCGTTGCGATCGGCCTCAGCGGCCAGCGCGGCGTAATCCGCCTTGCTGCTGATACTCTCGATACGGGCAAGCCACGGACGGATCGGCGCGAGTCCTTTGGCCTCCACACCCGCCTCGTCGAGAAAGCTGGCATAGGCATTGCCGATCTTGCTCGCAGGATCCTTGCGCGCCTCTTCCAATATATCCCGCGTCCGCGCGCGGGAAAGATCGTCGAGCACGGTGAACATGCCGTAGTTGGAACGGTCCGCCGGAATCGTGGTCGTGCGTGCCCAGGTGCCGTTGGCGAAGCCGTAGAAATCGCCGCCGGGCGCGACCTTGCGGTCCATGCCTGCGAAGTCGAAGCCGAAACTGCCCATCTGCGGTTTGGGTGCCGGCGGCGGTACAGCCGGGCCGCTTGCCGCTCCGCTCCGGGCAGAGGCCCGTGCGGCGACGTCAACGGCGGGATCGCTGGCCGCGCAGCCGGCCATTGCCGTCGATAAGGCGAGGCAGACGAGGAGGTTGCGCATGAGGGAAATCCGTTTGCTGTGGGGTCGTGCGATCGGCATAACGACCGCCAAGGCGGCCTTCAAATCAAGTCCGGCGACAGGACGCTGACGCAGGACATCAGCCGCGCGCGCGCAGCAACCGGCCCTGCTCGCGCTTCCAGTCCTTCTCCTTCTCGTGCTCGCGCTTGTCGTGATGCTTGCGGCCGCGCGCCAGCGCGAGTTCGACCTTGGCCCGCCCGCGGCTGTTGAAATAGACCGACAGGGGCACGAGCGTCATGCCCTGGCGCGCGACGGCGCCGGACAATTTTGCGATCTCGCGTTCGTGCAGCAGCAGCTTGCGCGGCCGTTTGGGCTCGTGATTGAAGCGGTTGCCGTGGCTGAACTCGGGAATATTGGCGTTGATCAGCCAGATCTCCTCGTCGCGTGCCTCGGCATAGCTTTCGGCGATCGATCCTTCGCCGAACCGCAGCGACTTCACTTCGGTTCCGGTCAAAGCGATTCCCGCTTCGAACGTCTGGTCGATCATATAGTCGAAACGGGCGCGCCGGTTTTCCGCCACCACTTTCTTCTTGTCGAAGGTCGCCGGACGCGGCCGCACCATCGGCTCACCCAGCGATCAGGCCGGCGTGGACGAGCGCCGCGTCCACCGCCCGCCGGCTCGCGTCCGACGCAGGCGTCATGGGCAGGCGCAGATCGGTCGGGAATTCGGGGCGCACGCGCGACAGCGCATATTTGGTCGGCGCCGGCGAAGCGTCGCTGAACAGGGCGGCGTGAAGCGGGTAGAGCCGGTCCTGCAGCGCCAGCGCATCGGGCCAGCGCCCGTCGCGGCACGCGGATTGAAAATCGGCGCAGAGCCGGGGCGCAACGTTGGCGGTGACGGAGATGCAGCCGACGCCGCCCATCGCCATGAAGCCGAGCGCCAGATCGTCATTTCCGGAAAGCTGGCAAAAGTCCGCCCCGCAGGCCAGCCGCTGCGCCGACACGCGCTCGAGCTTTCCGGTCGCATCCTTGACGCCGACGATCGTCGGAAGCCGCGCCAATATGGCCATGGTCTCGACGCTCATGTCGGTGACGGTGCGCCCGGGAACATTGTAGATGACGATCGGCAGCGGGCTGCGCTCGGCCAGATATTGGTAATGGGCGATCAGGCCCTGCTGGTTGGGCCGGTTGTAATAGGGAAGCACGACCAGCGCCGCCGTGGCCCCGGCCGCTTCGGCGTGCATCATATGCTCGAGCGCGACTTTCGTATCGTTCGAGCCGCAGCCGGCGATGACCGGAACCCTCCCCGCCGCCTGCCCGACGCAGACCGAGACGACGTGATTATGTTCTTCGATCGACATCGTCGCGCTCTCGCCGGTCGTCCCGCACGGGACGAGCGCGCTCGCGCCTTCCGCAATCTGCCATTCGACGAAGCTCCTGAACTGTGCCTCGTCGAACGATTCGTCGCGAAAAGGAGTCACCAAAGCCGGGATCGAGCCCCGAAACATCATTATCTCCTTCACCTCGCTCGCTTTTCCGGACATAATCGAGAACGGGTGATTTGCACCGTTCACGGTGTGATAAGGAGGGGGGCGCCATCCTGTCCAGCATGCAGGCAAAAGGAGTGATTCTCGGCTCGCTCGCCATATCGGTGGCAGGGCTTGGAGCTGTTCTGCCCGGTTCGCATCGAAACATATTGCCCGTTGCCGCCGCCCCGGCGCCCGACGCGGCGGCGACAATGGCTCTGGTTCCGGTCGCCGCACAGGCCGGCACCGCTCAATTCCCCTCGTCGCGCGTGGCGCTTGCGGTCGCGCAATGGAATGTGCTGCGCCAGAGCGATCGCCTCCCCTTTTCAACCTATGCGTCGTTCCTGACCCGCTATCGCGGCTGGCCCGGCGAGAACGGCCTCCGCAAGAGCGCGGAGCGGGCGATCGACCCGATGACCGCATCGCCGGCCGAAGTGGCGGCCTATTTCCGCCTGCTGCCTCCGGTGACGGCGGTCGGCTACGCACGCCATGCCTTCGCGCTGCTCGCGACCGGTCAGGCCGATGCGGCGCGCGCCCAGGCACGGCTGGCTTGGCGCGCCGGCGCGCTGCCGCGCGCCGACGAGGACCGCCTGCTCGCCCAGTTCGCGGCCAATTTCCAGACCGAGGATCATGACCAGAGAATGGAGGTGCTGCTTGCGAGCAAGGACCTCGACAGCGCGCGGCGCACGCTTGGTTATGCCTCGCCGGCGCGACGCCCGATTTTCGAGGTCAGGATAGCGCTCCAGACGAGAGCTGCCGATGCGTCGACCAAGCTCGCCGCGCTAGGCACGCTCGGCATCGGCGATTCGGGCCTGCTGATGGACCGGGCCAGGTGGCTGCGCGATTCGGGCCAGAGCCAGGCGGCACGCAGCCTGCTTGCCCAGCCACACGCCCTGGTCACCCGCCCGGCCGATCCCGAGCGATGGTTCGAGACCATGCTGGCGATGGCGCGCGGCGCCGCCGCCGATCGCCAATGGACGCTGGCCTATCAGATCGCCTCGCAGGTCGACGACGCCTATCCGCCCGGCACCGACGTCAGCGACCGCTCGATGGGCGAGCGCGACGATTACACCAGCCTGACCTGGCTGGCCGGCACCGTTGCTCTTCACCAGCTCGGCCGGCCCGCCGACGCGATGGCGATGTTCCTTCGTTACGCCCGCGGCGGCCGTTCGACGCAGGTCCTCAGCAAGGGTCTTTATTGGGCGGGTCGCGCCGCGCAGGCCGCGGGCCAGCCGGCCCAGGCGAACGCCTTTTTTGCCGAGGCCTCCGCCTATCCCGAACTCTTCTACGGTCAATTGTCGCTCGAGCGCCTCGGCCTGCCCATCCCCGTCCCGCCGGCGCTGGAGGCGCTGCCGCCGCCGGCGCCGGCGCTGCGCGCCGCATTCCAGCGCCGCGACGTGGTCGAAGCGATCAAGCTGCTCGGGCAATATGGGCGTTGGGACGATCAGTCGCTGTTCATCCGCTCCCTGTCGGAGCAGCTCGGCAATTCCGACGAACGGATTCTCGCTACCGAATTGGCCCGCCAGATCGGCCGGCCCGACCTGCGGGTCTGGCTTGCGCGCAGCGCGCGCAACGCCGGCTCGCCATTCTTCACGCGCGAAGCCTATCCCCAGGTCGCGATCCCGCCCGCGCAGCAAGGCTATTGGTCGCTCGCCCACGGTATCATCCGCCAGGAAAGCTCGTTCGACAGCGCCGCCGTAAGCCCGGCCGGGGCCCGCGGCATGATGCAGCTGATGACGCCCACGGCCCGCCATATCGCCACCAAGATCAGCATGCCCTACGAACTCGCGCGCCTGACCAGCGATCCGCAATATAATATCATGCTCGGCAGCAGCTATTTCGCCGAGCTGATGGACCGTTGGGGAGGCTATGCGCCGCTCGCGATCGCCAGCTACAACGCGGGCGCATCCAACGTCAGCCGCTGGATCACCGCCAATGGCGATCCACGCCTGCCGGGGGCCGATATCGTCAAGTGGATCGAAGACATACCGTTCACCGAGACGCGGGGCTATGTGCAGCATGTGCTGGAAAATGCCGTGATCTACGACACGCTCAATCCCAGCCAGGTGCGCGTGGCGCCCGGGACGCGCCTTTCCTTCTATCTCGGCAAGAGCGGCCGCCCAGGCTGACGTCCGGCGGTGGTCGATCAGCCCAATTATATCACTCCCGCCGGGTATCGGCGCTTGCGTGAGGAATATGACGCGCTCTTCTCGGTCGAGCGCCCCAAGCTGGTCGAAACGATCAGCTGGGCGGCCGGCAACGGCGACCGATCGGAAAACGGCGACTACATCTATGGCCGCAAACGGCTGCGCGAGGTCGACCGGCGCATCGACTGGCTGTCGAAGCGCATGGCCAAAGCCAGAGTGACCGACCCTTCCCGCCAGGAGGACAGGAGCCACGCCTGGTTCGGCGCGACCGTCACGTTGGTCGACGATGAAGACAAGGAGCGCGTGATCACCCTCGTCGGCGATGATGAAGCCGATGCCGGCGAAGGCAGGATCAGCTGGAATTCGCCGCTCGCCAGGGCACTGCGCGGCGCTGCGGTCGGCGACGTGCGCCGTGTCAGGCTGCCCTCGGGCGAAAAGGATTATGAGCTGGTCGCGATAGGATATCCGCCGCCGACGCATCGAAGCGTCCTGTGACCCGATCCGCGCCGCCGGCTCAAGGCCGACCGAAGACCTTGCGCGCGAGCGCCTCGATCTCTTTCGAGGCGGGGGGCGGCTCCAGCTTCACATGCCGCTCCAGCGCTTCGGCGATCGCCGTCAGGCAGGCGATGCGCGCCGCCTTCTTGTTGTTGCCGTCGATCGCATGCCATGGCGCCCAGCGCGTATCATTATGGGCGAACATCTCCTCGATCGCCGCCAGATAGTCGCCGCGGCGGGCGCGGTTGCGGAAATCCTCGGCATTGACCTTCCACCTTTTCCAAGGATGGTCGATGCGCGCGCGCAGGCGCTCATCCTGTTCCGCTTGGGTGATGTGGAGGAACAGCTTCACGATCGCGGTGCCATGATCGGCCTGTTGAGCCTCGAACTCGTTGATCTCGTCATAGGCCCGGCGCCATTGCGGCTCGCTGGCGAAGCCTTCGACCCGTTCGACCAGGACGCGCCCGTACCAGCTGCGGTCGAAGACGGCGATCTCGCCAGCGCCGGGCAACCGTTTCCAGAAGCGCCACAGGAAATGATGGCTTTTCTCGACGTCGGTCGGCGCACCCATCGGCCAGACCTTGGCATGCCTGGGATCCCATTTGGCGGTAAGCCGCTGGATCGCGCCGCCTTTCCCCGCCGCATCCCAGCCCTCGAAAAGGATAACGCTGTTCTTCTTGTGCACCACGTGCGCGACGAGGAGTCGCGACAGCCGCTCCTGAAGCGCGGCAAGATCGTCCTCATAGGCGCCCGCATAAGGCGCGCCGGATTCCAAATCGGAGAGGTTGATGGTCATCTCAGCATCCCCGCCGCCCCGGCGAACGGCCGGGGCTCCATGGCCCTGGTGACATGATGGGCGGCCGGATGCCAGCCTGCGCTGGCCTGGGAGTGGGACAAGAGGGTCGGGAACCTAAGGTTCGACGATCCTTATATTGAGCTCGCGCAGCTGCTTTGGCGAGACCACGGAAGGCGCGCCCATCATCAGATCCTCGGCGCGCTGGTTCATCGGGAACAGCACTACCTCGCGGATATTGGGCTCGCCGGCCAGCAGCATGACGATCCGGTCGATGCCCGGCGCCGAGCCGCCGTGCGGCGGCGCGCCATATTTGAAGGCATTGATCATGCCCGAGAAATTCGTGTCCACCTCGGCGCGGCTGTATCCGGCGATCTCGAACGCCTTGTACATGATGTCCGGCCGGTGGTTGCGGATCGCGCCCGACGACAGCTCCACGCCGTTGCAGACGATGTCGTACTGATAGGCGAGGATATCCAGCGGATCCTTGCTCTCCAGCGCTTCCAGCTCGCCCTGGGGCATCGAGAAGGGATTGTGGCTGAAATCGATCTTCTTCGCTTCCTCGTCATATTCGTACATCGGGAAGTCGACGATCCAGCAGAAACGGAACTCGTCCTGCGCGATCAGCCCAAGCTCCTCGCCGATGCGCGTGCGAGCGGCACCGGCGAGCTTCGCCGCCTGCGCCGGCTTGCCGGCGGCGAAGAAGACGCCGTCGTTGCCGCCCAGGCCCAGTGCCTCCAGCAGCCGCGCCGTGGCTTCCTCGCCCAGATTCTTGGCGATCGGCCCGCCGGGCTCGCCGTCCTTGATGTTGATATAGCCGAGCCCGGCAAAGCCTTCGGAGCGCGCCCAGTCGTTCATGCCGTCGAAGAAGCTGCGCGGCCGGGCGCCGGCGCCCGGTGCCGGGATGGCCCGGACCATGCCGCCGCCGTCGATGATCTTGGCGAACAGCCCGAAGCCGCCGCCGCGGAAATGTCCGGTGACGTCGCTGATCAGCAGCGGATTGCGCAGGTCGGGCTTGTCGGTGCCATAGGCGAGCATCGCGTCGGCATAAGCGATGCGCGGGAACGGCGCCGGGGTTACCGCCTTGCCGCCGCCGAATTCCTCGAACACGCCGTGCAGGACCGGCTCGATCGCCGCGAACACATCGTCCTGCGTGACGAAGCTCATCTCGAAATCGAGCTGGTAGAACTCACCCGGGCTGCGGTCGGCGCGTGCGTCCTCGTCCCGGAAGCAGGGCGCGATCTGGAAATAGCGGTCGAAACCGGCAACCATGATCAATTGCTTGAACATCTGCGGCGCCTGCGGGAGCGCATAGAATTTGCCGGGATGGACTCGGCTCGGGACCAGATAGTCGCGCGCGCCTTCAGGGCTCGAAGCGGTCAGGATCGGAGTCTGGAACTCGATGAAGCCCTGGTCGATCATGCGCCGCCTGATCGCGCTGATCACCTGCGACCGCAGGACGATGTTGGCGTGCAGGCGCTCGCGCCTCAGGTCGAGATAGCGGTGGCGAAGGCGGATATCCTCGGGATAGTCGGCCTCCCCCGCGACGGGAAGCGGCAACTCGTCGGCGGCGGACTGGACGGCGACCTCCTCGGCCTGGATCTCGATCTCGCCGGTGGCGAGGTTGGGGTTGGTCGCCTCGGCGCCGCGCGAAACGACCTTGCCGGTCACGGTGACGACGGACTCGGCGCGCAAATGCTCGAGCGCGCGGAGCGGCTCGCTGTCCGCCGCGGCCACGATCTGGGTGATGCCATGGTGATCGCGCAGATCGATGAAGAGCACGCCGCCATGGTCGCGCTTGCGATGGATCCAGCCCGAAAGCCTCACCTGCCGGCCGACGTCGGATGCGCGCAGCTGACCACAATCATGGGTGCGATAGGCATGCATCGTCGGCTCGTTTCTCGTGTCGCCAAAAGGGGAAAGGGACGGGCGTGCGCTTCACCGCGCAAGCGCGCTTTGTCAAGCGAAGAGCCCATGTCTATGAGGGCAGGCGATGCAGATCCACCCATTGATCACCCATAGCGACTCGCTCCTCGCGTTATGCGAGCGGCTTGCGCGCGCCGATTTCGTCGCGGTCGACACCGAGTTCATGCGCGAGAACACCTATTGGCCCGATCTCTGCCTGGTCCAGATCGCCAGCAGCGAGGAGGCGGCCGCGATCGATCCCAAGGCGGACGGCATCGACTTGACGCCCCTGCTCAGCCTTCTCGTCAACAACGACAACGTGCTCAAGGTCTTCCATGCCGGCGGGCAGGATCTGGAGATCATCTTCAATCTCACCGGAAGCACGCCGCATCCCTTGTTCGATACCCAGATTGCGGCGATGGCCCTGGGGCTTGGCGAGCAGGTCGGCTACTCGAACCTCGTCGAGAGCCTGCTCGGCCAGAGCCTCGACAAGGGCGCACGCTTCACCGACTGGGCGCGTCGGCCGCTCGACAAGCGGCAGATCGACTATGCGATCGGCGATGTCACCCACCTCGCCGAGCTGTTCCCCAAAATGCTCGAGCGCCTGCGCAAGACGGGGCGCGGCGCCTGGCTCGACCAGGAGATGGAACGGCTCGCGGATCCGCACAATTACGCCAACGATCCGGCTTTGGCGTGGAAGCGCGTCCGGATCCAGAGCCGCAAGCCTGAGGTGCTCGGGCGCCTCAAGGCGGCGGCCGCATGGCGCGAGCTGGAGGCGCGCTCGAAGAATCTGCCGCGCGGGCGGATCATGAAGGACGAGACGCTCGCCGACGTCGCCGCGCATCCGCCGTCCGGCCAGGAAGCGCTGGCGCGGGTGCGCGGGCTTTCGCCGGCCTGGAAGAACAACGATATCGGGGCGCGGCTGATGGATGCGCTCGCCGCCGCCCATCCTCTGGCCGCCGCCGAAATGCCGCCGCGCGAGGACCGCCAGCCCGGGCTGGGCAAGGAAGGCGCGCTGGTCGCCGATCTGCTGAAGCTGCTGCTCAAGATACGCGCCCGGGAAAGCAATGTCGCCGCGCGGCTGATCGCCCGCACCGAGGAGCTGGAACAGCTCGCCGCGGGCCGCCGCGACGGCCTGGCGATCCTCAGCGGCTGGCGCTACGACGAGTTCGGGCGCGACGCGCTCGATCTCGTCGAGGGCCGCCTCGCCTTCGCGATCCGCGACGGCAAGCTGGCCATGACCCGTACCGAGCCGACGCAATGAGGATCGTCGCCGCAGCCGCGGGACTGCTGACGGCGATGGGCTGCGCGGCTTCGCCGCCTGCCGAGAACCCGGCTGCGGGCGGAGACATCGCCGCGTGCGACGCCGGCAGGGTCCAGCATCTCGTCGGCCGCGCCGCCAGCGCCGAGCTCGCCGGCGAAGCGCAGCGGCTGAGCGGGGCGCGCGTCACCCGTTGGCTCTCGCCCGGCCAGATCGTCACCATGGAATATCGTGCCGATCGGCTGAGCATCGTGCTTGACGGCACGAACAAGGTGAGCGCGATCCGCTGCGGCTGAACCGGCCCTTTCGACAAGAGAGAATGTCTTAGTCCGTTCGGCCTGAGCTCGTCGAAGGCCGTTCCTTTTGCCTTTGTGATCCAATGAAGCAGTGGGCTTCGACAAGCTCAGCCCGAACGAAAATGAAAACGTCTGCCACAATCGGTCGGCAAAGCGAGTCAGACCACGACGACTTCGGGCTTTCGCTTCATCGCATTGGCAAGCGTGCGCAGCCGCCGATCGACGGCTTCGCCATAGAGCGCTTCCTCGCTCGCGCCGAGCGCCAAGCGAAGCGTCCCATTGTCCAGCGTCAGCTTGCTGCGCTCCAGGCTGGTCGCGATGCCGCCGCTCAATCGCTGGGCGAGCCGCATCGCCAGACCCCAATGCGCGGCACGCTGAAGCTCGTCGGGACTGCACAGCGCGGCGACGTCGAGATCGGCGAAATCGCCGCCGCCGCCGAAATTGCTGAAGAGCGCCTGGGCGATCATCACCCTGCCCGGCCCGTCGATTCCGACCCAATTGCCGTGCAGCGCCATGTCGACACCGCGTTCGGCGCGAAAATCGGGATGCGCTTGCCAGGCGACGTCGCCGAGCAGGCAGGCGGCGAGGCGCAGCCGGGCATGTTCGGGCTCGTCGTCGAAGGCCGGCGCGATCCAGCGGTCGAGCAGCGCGCCATGTTCGTCGAACCGGGCGAGCCCCTGTCCGGCATCGCGGGTCGCCTCGATCAGCGGGTCGAGCGCGCGCAATTGGGGACTGAGGTCGTTGTAGAGCAGGCCTTCGCGGATGCCGAAGCTGGACACGATCAGCGCGCTCGGGCGCAGTTCATCGACGAGTCCGCGCAGCAGCAGATTGGCGTTGGGCAGCGTCGGCATGCGTGCCAGCGACAGCGAGGGTATCGACTTCAGATCGCCCTTGTCGAGCAGCTGCAGCGCGCGCTGCAGCTCCTTGGGCCGATCGGGCGCGAGGCTGTACTGGTGCATGATCGGCAGCGGATAGTCGCTGACCAGCATGTCGAGCCGCGCCAGCGCGCGCCACGAGCCGCCGACCAGGTAGATGGGGCGCTTGCGGCCGCGCTTGGCGAAGCCCGTCGCCTCGATCGCCTTGGCCAGCTTCTTGGCAAATCCGTTCTCGCCTTTCTGGATGAGCGGACCGATGCGGAGCACTCCGAACGGAAGCGAACTGCTGTGGAGCACCTCGCCGTCCGCGACGTCGACCAGCTCCAGGCTGCCGCCGCCTAGATCGGCGACGATCCCGTCCGCCTCGGGAATGGCCGAAAGCACGCCGAGGCCGGCCATCACGCCTTCCTCCTCGCCGGACAGCAACTGCGGCCTGAACCCGATCGCCCGCACCGCGCGCAGGAAGCCGTCGCGGTTGGTGGCGTCGCGAACCGCCGCCGTCGCGACCACGCGAACCCGCGCCACGCCCATTTCCCTGGTCAGCAGCCGAAAGCGGCGCAGCGCCTCCAATGCCCGTTCCTGCGCAGCCTCGGACAATGCGCCCGTCCGGGAGAGATTCTGCCCCAGTCCGGCCAACACCTTCTCGTTGAAGATGATCCACGGAATGCGCGTCGCACCGGCGTAGACGACGAGGCGGACGGAATTCGACCCTATGTCGATGATCGCGACCGGCTTGGTCACCCTGCCGTCAGTGGCCTCGGCGGAGACGCAGCTTGGGCACCGAACTGCTGTTGCGAAGCGCTGCGCCGCGCCCCGACAACGACGGGTTGGTCATGAAATAATGATGGAGATTAAATGGCTTGTCATCGTGTGCATCAAGCCTTTCATAGCTCCCGTCGGGAAGCAACCGCCAGCTCTGTTCATTGTCGATAAGATTGGCGACCATCACTTGATCCAGAATCTGCGCGTGAACCGTGGCGTTCTCGATCTTCAGCATATATTCGACGCGCCGGTCGAAGTTACGCGGCATCCAATCGGCGGAGCTCACATAGACCAGCGCCTTGCGATTGGGTAGCGCCTCGCCGTTGCCGAAGCACCAGATGCGGCTGTGCTCGAGGAACCGGCCGACGATCGATCGGACGCGGATGTTCTCGGACAGTCCTTTGACGCCCGGCCGGAGGCAGCATATGCCGCGCACGATCAGCTCGATCTCGACCCCGGCGGCGCTGGCCGCGTAGAGCTTGTCGATGATCGCCGGATCGACCAGCGAATTCATCTTGGCCCAAAGCGCGCCGGGCTTCCCCGCGCGGACATTCGCCATCTCCTGGTCGATCAGCCGGGTCAGCGTGTCGCGCAGCCCGTGCGGCGACATGACCAGCAGCTCGAGATTGCGCGGCTCGATATAGCCGGTGATGTAATTGAACATCTGCGCGGCGTCGCGGCCGGCGCGCGGATCGGCCGTGAAGAAGCTGAGATCGGTATAGATGCGCGCCGTCACGGGGTGGTAGTTGCCGGTGCCGAAATGGCAGTAGGTGCGATACCCCTTCTCCTCGCGCCGCACGACCATCGACACCTTGGCGTGCGTCTTCCAGTCGATAAAGCCGTAGACGACCTGGACACCGGCCCGCTCGAGCGCATTGGCCCACAGCAGATTCTGCTCTTCGTCGAAACGCGCTTTGAGTTCCACCACCGCGGTGACCGATTTGCCCGCCTCGGCGGCGTCGATCAGCGCGCGGATGATCGCCGATTGCTTGCCGGCGCGGTAGAGCGTCTGCTTGATCGCGACGACATCGGGATCCTCGGCCGCCTGGCGCAGGAACGCGACCACCACCTCGAAGCTCTCATAGGGATGATGGACGACGATGTCCTTGGTGCGGATCGCCGCGAAGCAATCGCCGCCATGCTCGCGGATCCGCTCGGGGAAACGCGGCGTGAACGGCGGGAATTTGAGATCCGGCCGGTCCTCGTCGACCAGCGCGCCAAGATCGGTGATGCCGAGAAAACCTGTGGATTCGGACAGGATCGCCTCGCTCGCGTCCAGCCCGGCGCGAACCAGCTGCTCAAGCTCGTCGGGCATGCCGGCTTCGAGCTCGAGGCGAATGACGCGGCCGCGACGGCGGCGCTTGATCGCGCTGCGGAAGAAGCGGACCAGATCCTCGGCCTCTTCTTCCACCTCGATGTCGCTGTCGCGAATGATCCGGAAGGCGCCGCCGCCCAGCAGCTCGTAATCGGGAAACATCACCGAAATGTGGCGCCGGATCAACGTTTCGATCGCGACATAGCGGACCGCCTCGCCGGGGAGGCGGATGAATCGCGGCAGGGTCGTCGGCACCATCAGCAATTCGCGGATCGGTTCGGAATCGGAGCGGCGCTTCAGATCGAAGATCAGCGAGAAGCCCTTGTTGGGAATGAACGGAAACGGATGCGCTGGATCGATCGCCTGCGGTGTCAGAACCGGAAATATCTGCTCGCGGAAATGCTGATCGAGCCACTGCGCCGCCTCGTCGTCGATCGCCTCGTTGGCGAGCACCTCGAAGCCGCATTCGGCGAGCGCCGCGGCAAGATCGCTCCAGACCTCCTGCTGGCTCGCCGACAGCAGGTCGGACGCTTCGGCGATGGCGGCGAGCTGCTGCGCGGGGGTGAGACCGTCGGCCGAGCGTTCTTCGACGCCGAGCAGCTGATGGCCCTTCAGGCCCGCCACCCGGACCATGAAGAATTCGTCGAGATTGTTGCCGGAGATCGACAGGAAGCGAAGCCGTTCGAGCAGCGGATGGGCGCTGTTGCAGGCCTCCTCGAGCACGCGGCGGTTGAATGCGAGCCAGCTCAGCTCGCGGTTGAAGAAGCGCGTGCGCTCCTCGTCGTTCGCCGCGGGCTCGACAAGCTCATCCTGTGTCGCGATGGCGGGATTGTCCATGGCTCAGGCGTCGCTCCGCGTACGTTTGATCATCCGCGATGCGGTCAGCGCATCGCGCGCCATCGACACGGTCATGCGACGCCGGTTCGAAAGCATGGCGCGATCGAGAGTGTCGACGACTTGCTGGATAGCGACATAGCTTCGTTCGATCCTCGGTACCAGATAGGCGGCCAGATCCGCCGGCGCGGCAATACCACGATCTCCTAGCAATTTTATGACAAGCTGGCCGATCAGCGCGTCGTCGGGGTCGGCGATGCTGACATGCGGCGTCGCGGCGAGCCGCGAGCGCAGGTCCGCAAGCGCCACGTCCCAGATCGGCGGCGGCGCGGCGGCGATGATCAGCAGCGGCTTGCGGCGTTCCTGGGCATCGTTCCAGGCGTGGAAGATGTCCTCCTCGTCATGCTCTTCGGCATCGTCGAACAGCCGGCCGCCGGTCTTGCGCGCGAAGATGCGTCCGATCAGGCTGCGGCCCGACTTGCGAGGGCCGGTGAGCAGGGTCGCCATCACCGGCCAGACCGCCCAATGGCGCAGATGATCGAAAGCCGTCTTGTTCGCCGCCGAGATCAGGAAATCGCTTTCGCTGGTGGCGACCGGCCACTTCAAAGGCAAAGCGATCTGGTCGACCGGGCCGGTCACCGCGAGATCCGGATCGTGTTGCCGGACACCTGCGCGTTCCAGCCTTGCGCCTGCAGCGCGGCCTGGAACGCCGACGCATCGCCGGCAAAGGTGACGCGCATGACGGAGGTGCCGCCCAATGCCAGGCTGGTGGTGATCGCCGAGGTGACCCCGCGTATACGGCTCACCGCCAGCTCGGCCTGGCCGACCGAAGCCGGAGTCGGCGTATCGACCTGGACGCTGAATGTGGCCGCCGCTCCGACCGGGACCGGTCCCGCCGCTTCGCCCGCGGCGGTCAGGTTGGCGGAGGCCTGTTCGATCTGCTCGGCCACGGCATCGGACAAGGGCGTGACCGCGGTCAGCGAGGCGTCGGGGCTGAGCAGGCCGCGCTGCAGCGCCGTCGCATAAGCCGCGTCGATGCGCCGCACGCCCTCGTCCAGCAGGCGCGGCAGCAGGCTGCTTCGTTCGACGCGAAGCCCGAAGCGGACAAGCAGCCGATTGTCGGGACCGTGGCGCGCGGTGAAGATGCCGATCACCGGCCCGCCCGGATAGAAGCGCTTCAATTCCACTTCGGGAACGAGGACATCGGTGGCGCCATATTGATCGAGCAGCATCCGCCACCAGCCACGGCCGGGACGACGGGTCTGGTCCGCGTTGAGCAGCAAGGGATCGATCCCGCTTCCGATCGGCCGCACATAATCGACCGGGCTGCTGCCGGTGCGGAAACGCGCCCAGGCCTTCTGCCATTCGCTGCGCGATTCGAAGCTCTGGAACGACGATCCGCTCAGCATCACCGGAATCACCAGCATCGGCACCGAACGGCGAAGCTCGCCCTGGGCCCCGCCGAGCAACGGGCCGGCGCGGGCGCGATCGAACAGGACGCCCAGGGTCGCGATATAGCGCTTGGGGCCGACGTCCTCATGCTCGATCTCGATCGCCGACACGATCGAATTCAAGACGCTGTCGGACAGGTTCGGCGCCTCGTTGGGCGGCCGGCGATTGGTGTTCGCCCACAACGCCTTCCAGCCCCTCGCCTGCGCCTCGCGCCAGCCCTCGTAGCGCGCGGCATCGGCGGTGTTCGCGGCGACGTCGACATCGATGCCGGTGACTTCATAGGTGCTGGCGCTGTCGATAGGAGGAACGCCGCGCTCGCCGCCTTCGAGCTGCGCGAACACGGCGCCTGCGCCCGCGAGCGACAGGAGGATGGCAAGCGAAATCGGGCTGAAGAGACGGTCGCGCAGCTTCACAGCCGCCTTTTGGCGAGTTGATCGTGGAAATCCAAGCGCGATGTGGCTACCCGGCAATGGATGAGCGACGGGGATTCCTACACTTACGCCAAGGCGGGCGTTTCGATCGCGGCCGGAAATGCCCTGGTCAAGGCGATCGCGCCGCTCGCCAGGGCCACGGCACGGCCGGGCGCCGACGCCGAGCTTGGCGGCTTCGGCGGCTTTTTCGACCTGAAGGCGGCGGGCTATTCCGACCCGCTGCTGGTCGCCGCCAACGACGGCGTCGGGACGAAGCTCAAGCTCGCGATCGAGCAGGACCGCCACGACACGATCGGCATCGACCTCGTCGCGATGTGCGTCAACGATCTCATCGTGCAGGGCGCCGAACCGCTGTTCTTCCTCGACTATTTCGCCTGCGCACGGCTCGATACAGCGGTTGCGCAGCGTGTCGTCGCCGGCGTCGCCGACGGGTGCCGGATCGCCGGCTGCGCGCTGATCGGCGGCGAGACCGCCGAAATGCCCGGCCTGTACGCGGAGGGCGATTATGATCTGGCCGGGTTCGCCGTCGGCGCCGTCGAGCGCGGCGAGGCGCTGACAGGCTCGAAGGTCGCGGAAGGCGATATCCTGTTGGGAATCGCTTCGTCGGGCATTCATTCCAACGGCTATTCGCTGGTGCGCCGGCTCGCGGACGATAAGGGCTGGAAGCTCGATCGCCCTGCCCTGTTCGATCAGGACCGGCTGCTGATCGATATCCTGATGGAACCCACGCGCATCTACGTGCGATCGTTGCTGCCGCTGGTCCGCAGCGGCCGTATCTCCGCGCTGGCGCACATCACCGGCGGCGGGCTGCTCGAAAACATCCCGCGCGTGCTGCCCCGGGGCCTGCATGCCGATATCGACGCGGACAGCTGGCCTCAGCCGCGGCTGATGGCGTTTCTCCAGGCGCAGGGCAACATCGAGCCCGAAGAGATGGCCCGCACCTTCAACTGCGGCATCGGCATGGCCGTCGTCGTGACGCAATCGCACGCCGCTGGGGTGATCGCGGCGCTCGAGGAGGCCGGCGAAACGGTGCATCGCATCGGCCGGATCGCGAGCGGCGAAACCGGCTGCTCGATTTCCGGTTCGGCGGAAAGCTGGAGCGCGCGATCGGCCTGGTCGGCAAGCCACCATGGCTAGGAAAATTGCGGTCGGCGTGCTCATCTCGGGGCGCGGCTCGAACCTGGAAGCACTCGCCGACTACAAGCGCAAGGCCGATCCCGCCTATGAGATCGCCCTGGTCTGCTCGAACGTGCCCGACGCGCGCGGCCTCGTCCTCGCCCGCCGTTTCGGCCTCAAGACCTGGTCGCGCAGCCACAAGGGCATGGAACGGGCGGCGTTCGACCGCCTGCTCGACGCGGAGTTGAGGCGCCACGGCGTCGAGATCATCGCGCTGGCCGGCTACATGCGGCTGCTGTCGGCCGAGTTCATCGCCGGTTGGGAGGGCCGAATCCTCAACATCCATCCCTCGCTGCTTCCCGATTACAAGGGGCTCGACACGCATCGCCGCGCGCTGCTCGGCGGCGAGGCCTATGCCGGCTGCTCGGTCCACATCGTCACCGAAGCGCTCGACGACGGACCGGTCATCGCACAGGCGAAGGTGAGGATCCAGCCGCGCGACACGCCGGAGAGCCTGGCCGAGCGCGTGCTGGTCGAAGAACATAAGCTCTATCCAGCGGCTCTGGACGAATATTGCCGCACGCCGGCGGCTCAGGACGGTCCTTCGCCGAGATAGGCCGAAGCGCGGCCGCTGAGCGGACAGCCCTTGTCGCGAAGCATGGCGAGGACAGCGCGCGCCTGGCCGTCGTCGGCAACGTTGCCGGTGAAGGTCCGGCAGCTGCCCTTGAAGGCCAATTGTACGTTGCGCGTCCCGATGGTCCTGCGGAAGTCCACCGCGACGACATCCTCGTAGCGGGCCTCGCCGCGGCCGATGATCTTGTAGACGATCCTGTCGTCCTGGAGATCGAGCAGCGGCGAGAGGTTGGACTGGCTGATCGAGATCCACCAGGGGAGCCAGGTCAGCCCCCCGAAGGCCGCTTTGAGTTCAACCTGCATCGCAGGGCGTTTGTCGCACCTGCCGGACGCCGGAACAAGTCAGCCGGTCATCCGTCAGCCGACGATCTCGTCCGGCTTGAAGAAGAAGTCGATTTCGATGCGGGCATTGTCGGGGCTGTCCGAGCCGTGCACCGAATTGGCCTCGATCGATTCCGCGAAGGCCTTGCGGATCGTCCCCTCGTCGGCCTGCGCCGGATTGGTGGCGCCCATCACCTCGCGATTGCGCACCACCGCATTCTCGCCTTCGAGCACCTGCACCACCACCGGACCGGAGGTCATGAAGGCGACGAGATCGTTGAAGAACGGCCGTTCGCGGTGGACCGCGTAAAAGCCTTCGGCCTGCGCGCGGGTCATGCGGATCCGGCGCGATGCGACCACGCGCAGACCCGCCTCCTCGAGCATCCTGGTGACGGCGCCGGTCAGGTTGCGCCGGGTCGCGTCAGGCTTGATGATCGAGAAAGTGCGTTCGGTCGCCATGGCCGGAAAAGCTCCATAACTGCGGGAAATGTGGCGCGCTCTCTAGGCGGGGACGCGCGGAACCGCAAGCAGGGGTTTGCGCTGTCCATGCGGGCGAGCCTGGCTATTCCTCCAGGCTATCGAGATGCGCATCGTAGTAAAGGGGGGTGTTGCACGTGTCATGTCTGGACGGCGCCGGCGCGGATGGCGGTGAAACGCCGCCCGGAGGCGCCCCAGCTGCAATTGATCTTGGTGGTGCCGTGCGCCTTCCTGGGTCGTCAGCTGACGGGCCGGGCGTCGATCTCGCCTAGGCCGGTGAGCGTGAATGCGCCGGTGCCGGGAAGTTCCACGCGTACATTACGGTGCCAGTTTACTAAATGCACTTATCTCGAGGCTTTGGTCCCCTCTTTTGCGGGAAAGCGTTCGTCCGGTCCTTGGATTACGGCGACAGATGCAACACCCCCTCTACCCCGGGGGCATATCCTCAAGGTCCCGTCACCCACTTCCCCTTGGCGCCTTGCTTCCAATAGCGCGCTTCGACGTCGGCCTTTGCGCCCAACGCCTGCCAGGTCGCAAGCGCCTCCTCGTCGTGCGCCGCGTCGAAGAAGTAGAAGCAGCGGCCGAAGCCGAGCGCCTCGCCCCGCCATTCGCCGTCGACGAGCGCGATGTTGGCGGCGCCGTTGAGCGGCGCGGCGCTGTCGGCGAGGAGGATCGGCTGCCGCTCGGGCGCCGGGCCGGCGGCCAGACCGTGGGGAAGGAAGGAGTCGCGCGCATAGGTCCACAGCTGCACGTCGATGCGCGTCAGATGGTCGGCCCCGGCGACGATCAGCAGCCGCTCGCCGGTCTCGACCACCCGTTCGCAGATGCGCGGCAGCACACGCTCTACCGGCGACGCGCCCAGCTGGTAGAAATCGACCAGCACGCCGCCGGATCCTTATTTCTCGAAATTGTCGGCGACGAGCCGGTCGAGCAAGGCGACCCCATAGCCGGTGGCGCCCTTGTCCCAGAGCGGCCCGGCCTTGTTGGCCCACACCATGCCGGCGATGTCGAGATGCGCCCATTTGACGCCTTCCTCGACGAAACGGCCAAGAAAGGCGGCGGCGGTGATCGAGCCGCCCTCGCGCGGCCCCGCGTTCTTCATGTCGGCGATCGGGGAATCCATCAATTTGTCATAGGCATCGCCAAGCGGGAAGCGCCACAATTTGTCGCCGGTCCCCCTGCCCGCCCTGGACAGTTGCTCGGCCAGGCCGTCATCGTTGCAGAACATGCCGGCATATTCGTAGCCGAGCGAGACGATCATCGCCCCGGTCAACGTCGCGAGATCGATCATGACCTCGGGCTTGTACTGGCGCTGTCCCCAGGTCATCGCGTCGCACAACACCAGACGTCCCTCGGCGTCCGTGTTAATGATCTCGATCGTCTGTCCGGACATGCTCGTGACGACGTCGCCGGGACGCTGGGCCTTGCCGTCGGGCATGTTCTCGACGAGGGCGCAGATGCCGACCACATTGGCCTTGGCCTTGCGCGTCGCGATCGCCTTGATGGCGCCGGCCACGGCCGCGGCGCCGCCCATGTCCCATTTCATCGCCTCCATGCCGGCGGCGGGCTTGATCGAGATGCCGCCGCTGTCGAAGGTCACGCCCTTGCCAACCAGCAGCAGCGGCTTGGCGTCGCCGGCGCCGTTCCAGCGCATCGCAAGCAGCCGCGGCGGACGCGCCGAACCGAGCGAGACGCCAAGCAACGCGCCCATGCCGAGATCGGACATGGCCTTCTCGTCGAGCACCTCGAACGCGACCCCGAGCCCTTCCATGTCGCCGCGGACGCGCGCGACGAAGCTCTCCGGATAGACGATGTTGCCGGGCTCGGTGACCAGGGCACGGCTCAGCGAGATGCCGCCCAGCAGGGCCGCCTTGCGCTGCCACGCCTTCTCCGCATCCTTGCCGGCGCCGACGATCACCAGCTCTTCCAGCGTCGGCTTCGACTTCTTGCCGAGCTTGGTCCGGTAGATGTCATAGCGCCAGGCGCGGGCCGCTGCCCCGAACGCCATCCGCGCGGCCGCCTCGCCGTCAATCGCGAGGCCGGTCAGGTCGACCACCAGGCGCGTCTCGCCGGAGGTCAGCAGCCGCGCCGTGAGCGCCCCGCCGGCGCGTTCGAACAACGAATCCTCGTCCCGCTTCGCGCCGAGACCGACCAGAATCACCCGTCGCGCACCATCATCTTCGGCAATGAAGGTCTCCGCCAGCGTCGCGATCTCGCGCTCGAATCGCTGCGCTTCGGCGGCGCGAGCGACCAAGGTGCGGGCCGGCTCGTCGAGACTGCCGAGGCGGTCGGTCAGCAGATCCTCGCTCCACAGCGGAAGCGCGAACGCATAGGCCCCGTCGGGACGATCAGTGGAAAAACGCACTTTCATGAACGGAAGACCTCTCTTCGACGCGGCGACGGCTGCGGCTCATAAGTAAAGCTGCGCCAGCTGGCAAAGCCCCTGTCGGCCATTGCAGCGCCGAGCGTCCGGTGCAATAGGCTGGCTTTCGCGCGTCCTTCTGCGGCTGGGTATGTGAAGACGTTCCAATTCATTTGCCGGACAGCCCTGCCGTTGATCCTGTCGCTGCCCGGCGCCGCTCTGGCCGAGCAGGCCGCGTCGTCGGCACAATCCGAACCCCAGATCGCCTTCAGCGCGGATCAATTGACCTACGACAGCAACGCCGACGTCGTCACCGCGAGCGGGACGGTGCAGATGGCGCGCGAAGGCAATGCGCTGCGTGCCGATCGGGTGACCTGGAACCGGGTCAGCGGCGAGGTTCGCGCCGAAGGCAATGTCCGGGTGACGAATCCGCAGGGCGACGTCGCTTACGGCGACACCTTCACCCTCACCGATACGCTGCGCGATGGCGTGGTCGAAAATCTGCTGCTCGTGCTTCAGGACGGCGGCAGGCTGGCGGCGCAAAAGGCGACGCGTGTCAATGGCGTCACGACGCTCTACCAGGCGGCCTATTCGCCGTGCCCGGTGGTGGATTCGAAGGGCTGCCCCAAGAATCCGACGTGGGAGATCACCGCGGTCAAGGTGGTGCACAACCCGATCAAGCATCGCATCAGCTATCAGGGCGCCACGCTGCACTTGTTCGGAACGCCGATCATCGGCCTGCCCGGGCTTTCCCACCCCGACGGCAGCGACAACGACGGCGGCAGCGGACTGCTGGTGCCCGACGTACGAATCAGCCGCAACAACGGCGTCGAGCTCGCCGCGCCTTATTATTGGCGCATCGCCAGCAATCGCGATTTGACCCTGACACCCCACGTCTACACCCAGGTGCTCCCCGCGATCGAGGCGCAATATCGTCAGCTGACGTCGCTGGGCGCGTTCCAGCTGCGGGCCTTCGCCACCTATGGCTCGCGCACCGAAGTGAGCGACGTGACACCGGTCGCTCCCGATAGCGACCGCGTGTTCCGGGGCTATTTCGACGGCAACGGCAGGTTTCAGCTCGATCCGCAATGGAGCATCACGGCCTCGGCACGCTACGTCACCGACAAGACGTTCCTCCGGCGCTACGATATCTCGCTCGAAGATCGCCTGCGTTCGGTGGTCGACGCCGAACGGGCGACGACCGACAGCTATATATCGATCGCCGGATGGGCGTTTCAGGGGCTCCGCGTGACCGACGTCGGGCGGGCGCAGCCGATCGCGCTGCCGGCGATCGACGCCCGCTGGCGGTTCAAGGATCCCGTCGCGGGCGGCCGCATCGAGCTGCAAGCCAACAGCCTCTCGATCCTGCGCACCGAGGGCCAGGATTCACAGCGGGCGTTCGCGGCCGCGCGCTGGGACCGACGGTCGATCACCGCCTGGGGCCAGGAGCTGATCCTGACCGCCTATGCGCGCGGCGACCTCTATCACACCGGCGATATCGACCTTTCGGTCCCCGCTCTCTATCGCGGCGAAAAAGGCTGGAACGGGCGATTCATCGGCGCGCTCGCGGCCGAAATGCGGTGGCCGTTCGTCGGCCGGTTCCTCACCGGCACGCAGCAGCTGGTGCCGCGGTTCCAGATCGTCGCCTCGCCGCCGACACGCAACCTTGCCATTCCCAATGAGGATGCGCGTTCGGTCGATCTCGAGGATTCCAACCTCTTCGCCCTCAACCGCTTCCCCGGCTACGACCGCTGGGAGGACGGCGAGCGCGTGACCTACGGACTCGACTGGACCGTGGAGCTGCCCCGCTTTTCGGTGCAGTCGACGATCGGCCAGAGCTACCGGCTGAACACCAAGCCAAGCATCCTGCCCGAAGGGACCGGGCTTTCCGGCCGCTTTTCGGACATCGTCGGCCGCACGACGATCAAGTTCGGCCGGCTGTTCAGCCTCGTCGACCGGTTCCGGCTCGACAAGGACAATCTGGTGATCCGCCGGCACGAGGTCGACGCGGTCGTCGGCGACAGCAAGACTTATGCCGAAATCGGCTATCTGCGCCTCGACCGCAACATTCCGCAGACCATCGAGGATCTGCGGGACCGCGAGGAGATCAGGCTGGGCGCGCGCCTCCAGTTCGCGCGCCATTGGTCGGTATTCGGTTCCACGGTCATCGATCTGACCGATGGCCAGGAGGAGCCGACATCGACGGCGGACGGCTACGAGCCGATCCGCCACCGCCTGGGAATCGCCTACGAGGACGATTGTCTCGAAATCGGCGTCACGTGGCGCCGGGACTATGACCGCGTCGGAGATTTCCGAGGCGGCAATTCGTTCCTATTCCGGGTAGCGCTCAAGAATTTGGGCCGCTAAGCGTGCATTCAGCATCGCCGCGGCATGGCCGCACCTTGCCTGAATCCGGAGGAATGATGAGACTCAATGGTTTGAGCAGGATAGCGTTGATTGCGGCTGCGGCGTGCGCGGCGGCCGGCGCGGGTGCGCAGATCGTCGACGACCCGGCCTCCGCCGATCTCAATATCCCGACGAATCCCCAATTTTTCAGCGCCGGCGATCAATCGGTCCGCAAGGCGACCGCCATCGTCAACGGCGACGTCATCACCGGCACCGACGTCGACCAGCGGCTGGCCCTGCTCGTGCTCGCCAACAACAATACGAAAATCCCGCCGGAGGAAATGCAACGCCTGCGCGCGCAGGTGCTGCGCAACCTGGTCGACGAGACGCTGGAGATCCAAGCCGCCGAGGCCAAGGACATCAAGATCGAGCCCAAGGAAATCGACGCTTATTACGAGCAATATGCCCGCAACCTCGGCCGCGCCGCCAAGGAATTTTCCGCCTGGCTCCGTTCGAACGGCACCTCCGACAGATCGATCAAGCGCCAGATCCACGGTGAAATCGCGTGGCGGAGACTGCAGGGGCGCGAAATCGAGCCCCAGGTCAATGTCTCCGAGGATGAAGTGAAGGCGGTGATCGAGCGGTTGAACGCCGCCAAGGGCACGCAGGAGTTCAAGGTCGCGGAGATTTTCCTGTCGGCCAGCCCCGAGACGGCGGCGGAAGTCCAGGCCAATGCCAATCGCATCGTCGAGCAGATCCGCAACGGTGCCTCCTTCATGGCCTATGCGCGGCAATATTCCGAAGCTTCGACGGCAGCGGTCGGCGGCGATCTCGGCTGGGTGCGCGCCGAACAGCTGCCCGAGGCGCTGGCGGAGGCAGCGAAGCAATTGGCGGTCGGCCAGCTCAGCAACCCGATCCCCGTGCCGGGCGGCTTTTCGATTATCGCGATCCAGGACACGCGCCAGGTGCTGACCACCGATCCGCGCGATGCCGTGCTCAGCCTCAAGCAGCTTTCGATCACCTTCCCTCCGGGCACCACGCACCAGCAGGCGGAGGCCAAGGTCCAATCACTGACCACCGCCAGCAAGTCGATCGGCGGCTGCGGCGGCGCCGACGCCGCCGCAGCATCGATCGGAGCCGAGATCGTCCAGAACGATCAGACCAAGGTTCGCGACCTGCCCATACCGCTCCAGCAAATGCTGCTTGGGATGAGCATCGGCCAGGCCACGCAGCCGTTCGGCAGCCTCGAGGAAGGCGTCCGCATTCTCGTCTTGTGCGGCCGCGACGACCCCGAGCAGGCCAGCGGTCCCTCGTTCGATCAAGTCTATGCGCAGCTGGAGGAGGATCGTATCAACGCGCGGGCGCGACGCTATCTGCGCGATTTGCGGCGCGACGCGGTGGTCGAATATCGCTGAAGGAACGACCTTGTGACGATGCCCCTGGCAATTGCCCTGGGAGACCCCGCCGGAGTCGGGCCTGAAGTCGTCGCCAAATCCTGGGAAAGGCGCGATGTCCAGGCGGTGCCCACCTTCTTCGCCATCGGCGACGGCGAGGCGATAGCGAGCGTGTGGCGTGGCCCCACCGAAATGATCGGCGCGCCGGCCGAGGCGGCGGACTGTTTCCGCCACGCGCTGCCCGTGCTCCAGGTCGGCGGAGGGAACAGCATCGATCCCGGTAAGCCCAGTCTCGACGGTGCGCGCAATTCGCTCGATGCGCTCGAAATGGCGGTGGGTCTGACGCGATCGGGCGCCGCCGCGGCGCTCGTGACCGGGCCGGTTTCCAAGTCCCAGCTCTATGCGATCGGCTTTTCGCATCCCGGCCAGACCGAGTTCGTCGCCGAGCGCTGCGGGGTGTCTTGCGACATGGTGGCGATGATGCTGGTCGGACCGACGCTGCGCACGGTTCCCGTCACGACCCATATACCGTTGCGGGACGTGCCGCAGGCGCTGACCATCGAGCGCATCGTCCTCAAGACACGGACCACGATCAAGGGATTGCAACGCCAGTTCGGCATCGCCGAGCCGCGGATCGCCGTCGCCGGCCTCAATCCGCATGCAGGCGAAGGCGGTGCCCTGGGCCTGGAAGAGATGGAGATCGTCGTCCCCGCGATCGCCCGGCTTCGCGAGGAAGGCTATGACGTCTCCGGCCCGCATCCGCCGGACGCGATGTTCCACGAAAGGGCGCGCGCCCAATATGACGCGGCGATCTGCCTCTACCACGACCAGGCTCTGATCCCGCTCAAGACGCTGCATTTCGACGAGGGGGTGAACATGACATTGGGGCTGCCGATCGTGCGCACTTCACCCGATCATGGCACCGCCTTCGGCATCGCCGGCCGGAATTCGGCCGATCCAGGGGCGATGATCGCGGCGTTGAAGACCGCCGCCGCGGCCGCCGAACGCATCGCTTCAACCTGAATGGATCTAGGGCTCCCGCCGCTCCGGGAGGTGATCGCGCGTCACGGCCTCAGCGCGAGCAAGGCGCTTGGACAGAATTTCCTGCTCGACACGCACTTGCTCGCCCGCATCGCGCGCATAGCCGGACCGATCGAGGGCGAACGCGTCTATGAGGTCGGCCCGGGACCGGGAGGGCTGACGCGCGCGCTCCTCGAAGCGGGTGCGTCGGTGGTCGCGATCGAGCGCGATCGGCGCTGCCTTCCCGCGCTTGCCGACCTGGCGCAGGCGGCGCAGGGGCGATTGACCGTGATCGAAGGCGACGCGATGGAGATCGACGAGCGCGCGGCCGTCGGCGATGGCGCGCATGTCGTGGCGAACCTGCCCTATAATGTCGCAACGGCGCTGCTGGTCCGCTGGCTCGGTGGCGATGGCTGGCCGCCGTGGTGGGCATCGCTCACATTGATGTTTCAGCAGGAAGTGGCCGAACGGATCGTCGCGCGTCCGGGGAGCCGCGCCTATGGTCGCCTCTCGGTGCTGGCGCAGTGGCGATCGGAGGCTCGGCTCGCGCTCAAGGTCCATCGTTCGGCGTTCGTGCCTCCGCCCAAGGTCATGTCGGCGGTCGTCCACCTGCGTCCCAAGCCGGCGCCGCTTGGCCTCGGCGCCGCCACGCTCGAGACGCTGACGGCCGCCGCTTTCGGCCAGCGCCGCAAGATGTTGCGCGGCAGCCTTCAGAGCTTTCCAGCGGCGTTGGAAGCACTCCGGACGACCGGCATCGATCCGACGCGGCGCGCCGAGACCTTGA
>DATFHP010000037.1:0-18465 GCA_035248285.1 Allosphingosinicella sp.
CGAAGGCTTTTTCGCCAAGCTCAAGCAATACCGGCGCATCGCAACCCGCTACGATAAACTCGCCGTCAATTTCCTCGGCTTCATCAAACTCGCCAGCATCATGCTATGGCTCAAATAGCTAAAATGTCACTACAGCCTAGAAATCGCTCTACGACAGGCGCAAGATATTGTCGGCGCCAACGTCTCGCAACGAGGCCGCTCCCAGCAACGCCATGTCGCGTTCGAACTCGGCCCTCAAAAGCTTGAGGATGCGGTCGACGCCCGCGCGTCCGCCCGCTGCCAAGCCGTAGAGGCCCACCCGTCCCGTCATGCAGGCATTTGCACCGAGCGCGATCGCCTTCAGCATGTCGGTGCCGCGGCGAATGCCCCCGTCCACGATCACCTCGCCGCGCCCGCCCAGCCGATCCAGAGTTGCCTGCAGGACATCCATCGGCGAGGCCGCGCAGTCCAATTGGCGGCCGCCATGATTGGACAGAATGACGGTCGAGGCACCGCTGGCGACACAGCGTTCTGCATCCTTGGGATTGAGTATCCCTTTCACGGCCACGCGCCCGCCCCATTCTCCCGCAAGCCATTCGAGATCGGACCAGGTGAGGGTCGAATCATATTGCTGTGCGATAAAGCTGAGCAGCGGCATGCCGGGGTCCGCCCGCGCCCCGCTGAAATTGGCCAGCTTCATCGGCCGCCGGATATTGTTCCAGCACCAGCGCGGCTTTGTCGCCATCGACAGGAGCGAGGCGGACGTCAGACGCGGCGGAATGATCATGCCGGCCCGTTTGTCACGCTCGCGGTTGGAGGGAACCTGGATGTCGACGGTCAGCATGAGGGCGACGTAACCGGCCGCCCGCGCGCGTTGAATGAGTTCGCGCGTAATCCCGCGGTCGCGGAACACATAGAGCTGAAAGACCTTCGGGCCCTGGCTGGCTTTGGCCACCTCTTCGATCGACCGTGTCGACATGGTCGATAGCGTGTAAAGGGCACCGGTCTCGGCGGCGGCGCGCGCAATGGCCAGCTCGCCGTCCGGATGAAGCAGGCCCGGCATTCCGGTGGGCCCGACCACGAACGGCCAGGCGAGCTTTTGTCCCATCACCGTGCACGACGCATCCACGGTGCCGACATCGGTGAGCATCGACGGGAGCAGCGCCCAATTGCCGTAAGCGCTTCTGTTGCGCGCGTAGGTCACCTCATCTTCCGCGCCGCCTTCCAGGAAACCAAATATCGGTTTTGGCAGCGCGCGTTGTGCCCGAACGCGAAAATCATCGACATTGAGACATCTATCGAGCGCCGTCATCTGCAACCTTCCGCCTCAGCAATGTGATCGATGGGCTGATCACATGTCCGCCAGGCGATCAAGCTTGGATAAGCGCATGTGTCGGGGCGCGCCGCCGGCATCGGGTGGTCATGGGAGGGCGATCGGAGAACGCGAGCGCCGATCGGCTCGGATCGACCATCGACCGAGCCGTTGCGTTCACACGGCGGCCGCCAGGCGATCGGCCTTCGATACATTGCGTGGCAGCACCGCGCGCCAATCGGACCCTGCCGGCAGAGTGACGTGGGTCCCGCGCAGATCGGCAACGGACATCCCATAAGCGATCGGTTTTCCCCCGGCTTCCACCTGACGGGCCGACTTGAGCAATGTGCGATACATTTGCGCTACGGCAGCGTCGGCGGTCGACAGATGCTCGTAGTCGCGCTGCCTCAGGCCGCCCGCGGATACGCACACGAATGCATCTTCCTGGACAATCGCGGCTGCTCCGGAGTGATGACCGGCCCTCATCGCCGCCCGATCCTGCCGGAAGCCGTTGGCGCGCATGAAACGGTTGGCCGTGTAGAAGCTCTGCCGGGTCATGCCATAGTCTTCGAGCCGATCCATGCCGACCGAGCGCATCTGCTCGCCGCGCAACGGCTCTTCCCCATAATCCTGGACGCCATCGTACCACACGGAAACGAGCGCGCATTTGTCGTCGGCCATCGGCACGACCGCTTGGTAGACGTCGTTTGGGTTGAGGATGAAGAAGGGCGAGATGAAGCCGGTGACATTGGTGTGCTGGGTGTCGCCGAACAGCCGGATCGCGCCATACGTGAGCCCGTAGGGCGTCTCCTCGACCTCGATGCGAGGCGCCGGATCATGCTGCATCGGGCTGGCGTTCTGGGTGAATTTGATATCGGACATGCCGCCGCCCGCGAGCTGGCTGATGTGCAGCAGGCTGAGATGCGAGCTGTCGACCAGGCCCTCGAGAATCTGGACATAGTTGCAGCCGATGATCTGAATGGTCGGCAGCAGCTTGGAGGCTGGGGCGCTGAGGTAGGGAAAGTCGTAGAATTCGGGCATGTCGGCAGGGTCGCCGATATAGGTCCAGATGAGACCGCCCGCCTCGCGTACCGGATAGGATTTCGCCTTGAAGCGCGTCTTGAACTTGGGATCGGCGATATTGGGCGTCTCCATCACGGTGCCGTCCGTGGCGAACAGCCAGCCGTGATAGATGCACCGCAGGCCGCAGTCCTCGGACCGCCCCAGCGTCAGCGAAGCCCCGCGGTGGCAGCAGAATTCGTCGAGCATGCCGACCTTGCCTTCGCTGTCGCGGAAGGCGACGAAACTCTCGCCCAGCAGCTCGACATGAACCGGATCGCAATCGGGCGCCGGCAATTCGGAACTCAGCAGCGCCGGCACCCAGACTTGGCGGATCGCCTTGCCCATCGGCGTCCCCGGCCCAACCCGGCACATCCGATCATTATCTTTAGCGGACAACATGCTTCAGCTCCTCAACCTAATTCCCAAAAAGCATAGTCGCTTATACCGCTTCGGCCAAGTCGGCAAACGCGTGATGGAACGGCGCAACGGTGCGCCAGTCGGTTCCGACCGGAACGTCCACGTCCGGCGCGGCGACCTTGGTCAAATCGGCAATGAACGCCCCCACGGCGGGGTGGCCGGCCTTGACCATTTCCGCAGCCTGGAGCAGCCGCCGACGAACGCCCACGACGGCGATATCCGCTGCGACGAGATGCTCCTTGGTTCGATCGTAGATAGGGCCGTAGGACAGGCCGATCGCGCCATCCTCCTGCTCAAGCCCCCTGAGCCCCGTCCAGCTCAGGTCCATGCTGGCGCGATCCTGGAAGAAGTCATTCTCCCAGCTTGCCTTGAAGCTGGGGTCGTTCTCGCTCCAGACACGCTCGTCGTCGAGCCCCAGAATTCCCAGGACCCATGCCTTGTCGATCGGGTCGGGAGAATAGACCGTAATATAGGTGCTCGTCGACTCGTCGTCGGCTGGCGTTTCCCAGACGAGGAAATCCAGATTGGGGCCTCTGATGATCCGGCCGGTGGGAAAGATGGCCGGCGTGATCCGCACGTTGCGGAGCTGATCATTCTCCCGGCCGGGAGGCAGGTTGCGGGTCGCGGCATAATGATAGCCGAAATCCGTATTCTCGATCTCGAAAACCGGCGATGGATCATCCATCGGCGTCCACGCGTTCACTTCCACCTGCTTGCCGCGCGCGACGCCCCACGATTTGCGGGCCTGATTGGTATGCAGCGTGCTCACATGCGAGCTGTCGAGGCCGCCTTCCCAAAGCGCCAGATAATTGACCTTGATGTCGACGCGCAGAACCAGCTTGTTTTCAGGCGGAATGAGGTCGGCCGCAAAGGTGCGGAACGGCGGCTGGTGCTCCTTGGGACCGACATAGGACCAGATCAGGCCGTTCTTTTCGACCACCGGATAGGCCGGCGCTTTCATGCGTTCGCGGTAGCGGCAATCGGCGTTGTTGGGCGTCTCCAGGATCGTGCCGTCGACAGCAAATTTCCAGCCATGATAGAGACAGCGAATTCCGCCCTCTTCGACCCGGCCGATCGCCAGCGACGCGCCGCGGTGCATACACAGCTCGTCGAGCATGCCCACCTTGCCGTCGCTGTCGCGGAACACGAGGAACCGCTCGCCCAAGAGCCTGGTCCGGAGCGGCTTGCAGTCGGGCCCGGGCAGCTGCGCGGACGTGGCCACGGGGTGCCAGTATCGCCGCATCAGATTGCCCATGTCCGTTCCGGGCCCGACACGAACGAGAGTTTCATTTTGCGCCCGCGTGACCATCGCAACTCTCCAAAAGTCTTCCTCGGAAGTGAATACCGAAACGCGGCCGTCCAGTCAATCTGCATGCCGGTTTGAAGGCCATCCCCGGCCTGCGTCGGTTAACCCCCTAATGGATCGATCGTACCGCCGAACGTCCCGTTCAGGAACAGGCCGCCAAGGGCTCTGGTCCGCCGCCGCGCACTCCAATATTGACCCGGAAACCAAGTCGGAGCGTGGTCAATGGCGCGTAAACCTTTTTTTCGGACCATGGTCATGGCGCTGCTCTATGCGGCCGCGAGCGCTGCGCCGTCTGCCGGCCACGCCGCGACACGATCGGACTTTGCCGTCCGCAGCGTCTGGCAATTCGACCAGGCGTTCGAGACCGGCGACTATATGTGGGACGATGCCGGCGCGAAAAGCGGGGCGATACGCATCGTCGTCGATCTGGATGCCGAGATGCTCTACGTCTATCGCGGCGGCGTCGAGATCGGCCGATCGACCATTCTCTACGGCTATGACGAGAAGCCGACGCCGACCGGGGTCTTCCCGATCATCGCCAAATATGCCGATCATTATTCCAGCATCTACGGCGGCGCACCGATGCCGCACACGCTCCGGCTCACGCGGGGCGGCGTCGCGATCCATGGCAGCGAGGTCGAGGCGGGCTATGCCACCCACGGCTGCGTCGGCATTCCCAAGCCGTTCGCCGCGGCCTTGTTCGCCGCCGTGCGGGTCGGAGATCCGGTGCTGATCACGCGCGGCTGGCTGACCCGGGAATATGGCCAACCGCGCGCGCCCGCCTACACGCGCCAGCAGGCCGGTTACGAGCAGGGCGATTCCGAAGAGGCCGTCCAGGAAGACGAGGCGACGCAATGACGCCCGGCGCGATGCATCGGATCAACTGCCCTAAAATACTGATCTAGCGCGACCGGCGCAGCGCGGCCTTGGTCGTGGCGGACGGCACGTCGATGGCCGGATTGAGGGTCGATCCGGGCGGCACGAGCGCGTCGATGCGATCGAGGATGTCTTCGGCAAGCCTCGCCTCGGCGGCCGGAAGCAGGCTCTCGAGCTGGTCCATCGTGCGCGGTCCGATGATCGACGACGTCACCCCCGGATGCTCGAGCGTGAATGCGACCGCCAGTTGCGCCAGCGTCAGCCCGGCCTCCTCGGCGAGCGGGTGGAGCTGTTCCACGATCTCGAGCTTGCGGCGGATATATTGCTCCTGCGGGTCGAAGGATCCGCGGAAGCGCTTCGCGAATTTCACGATCCGGCTGTCGTCCGTGAAATCCTGCGGGCCGCGATATTTGCCCGAGAGAAATCCGCCGTCGAGCGGGCTCCAGGTGATCACGCCCATGCCGTAGCGCTGGCAGGCCGGAAGCACGAACCGTTCGATGTCGCGCGCGAAAATCGAATACCAGGGCTGCTCGCAACGGAACCGCAACAGCGCTCTCTTCTCCGCGGTCCATTGCGCCTCGACGATACGGTCGGCCGGGAACATCGACGATCCGAAGCTTCGGACCTTGCCCTGACGCACCAGCTCGGTGAGCGAGAACAAGATTTCCTCGAGGTCGGTCGTCGTGTCGAAACGGTGGATTTGGTAGAGATCGACATAGTCGGTACCGAGACGCCTGAGGCTGTCCTCGACCGCGCGCACGATCCATTTGCGCGACCCGCCACGATGGTTCGGATTCTCGCTCATCGGCAAGTAGAATTTGGTGGCGACGATCAGGTCGTCGCGCCGGCCCTTGATCGCCTTGGCGACGATTTCCTCGGATTCGCCGTACGAATAGAGGTCGGCGGTATCGATGAAATTGATGCCTGCGTCGATCGCGCGATGGATGATGCGCACGCATTCGTCATGGTCGGCATTGCCCATCGCCCCGAACATCATCGCGCCAAGGCAGAGCGGGCTCACGCTCATTCCGGTTGCGCCCAGGATTCGCTGGTCCATCCCCGATCCTTTCTCCGGTCGAGGCTCGACTAGGGTGCAATGCCGATCATGGCAAGGCTGGACGCGGTCGCGAACGAGCGGTCCCTTCGCCGTCGGCGACGAAGCGTCCGCGTTGCCACGCGAGCCAGAGCGTCAGCGCGCCCACCGCAGTGCCGACGAACAGGCCGGAGAGCGATGCTTCCGGCCCGAAACCGCCGCCCGACAAAATCTCCGGAACGCCCGCAAGCGGCTCCACGCTGAGCGGCCCGCCGCCGAAGCCGGACGTGCCCGAGACGGCTGCCCCGAAGATCCAGCCCTGGGTGAAATTCCAACCGGCATGGACACCGATCGAGACCCATAAGCGGCCGGTCAATATGTAGAAGCCCGCCAGCATGATCCCGGCCTCGATCATGATGCAGATCGCCGCGAACCAGCTGCTGTTGGGATTGGTCAAATGCAATGCGCCGAAGACGAAGGCCGAAAATGCGAGCGCCGCCCAGGGCCCGAACGCGCGCCACATCAGCCGCAACACGACCAGCCGGAACACCACCTCCTCGCCGACGCCCGATTGGATGCTGAGGCCGACGGCTTCCCAGGCGCCGGTCACCTCCCGGCGGCCGACGACCACCCATCCGCCCGCCCAGAGCAACAGCACGGCGGCTGCCATCATGGCCGCGCCGAGCGCCAATCCGATCGGCAGCTCGCGCGTCAGGAAGTTGAGATCGAGCTCGGAAGGAAGCCGCCGCTCGCCGAGCCGGACGAGCCCGACATAGGCGGCCAGGATCCCGAGGCCGAGCAGGCTGGTGGCGACGAAGTCGACCGGCGGAAGCGCCTGGCGCGTGGCCATTTCCAGCGGAACGCGGGTGAAGGCGCCGCCGACGACATGGGCAAGGCCGGCAGCGAGCGCGCCGGCCGCGACGACGCCCACGAACAAGGCCGCCGCCCAAGCGAGCGACCGCAGCCAGAGCAGCGCGCCTGGCCGCAAGACGCCGCTCGAGCCAAGGACGATGCTGTTGGCCATGGTTCCGTTCCCCCCCTCACAGCTTTCTGATCGATTGCGTGGCGCCCGCAGCCCTGGACGAAACGGCGATCTGATCTCGCCGAGGCGCGATCAACTCCTGTTCCCGACCAACATGGTTCGAGGCTATGCGCAAACGCGCCGTATAGGCAAGATCGCGGCAAGCCGGGAAACCTGTTTCGCTTGCATGGCGCAATGGCGCGGCTAAGCCGGCAACATGTCGCAACCGACGCGCATCCTGATCGCCCTGATCGTCGGTCTGCTGCTCGGTATCCTCAGCGCGGACGTCGCTCCCTCCCTCACCGCACGGGCGATCCTGATCGCCGATCCGATCGGCGGGATGTGGCTCGACGCGCTGCGCATGACGATCGTTCCGCTGGTCGTGTCGCTGCTGATCACCGGCATCGCCGCGACCGCGGAGGCGGCGCGGGCCGGCCGGCTGACGCTGCGCGCGCTGATCCTGTTCGTCGCGATCCTTTGGACGTCGTCGCTGCTCGCCGCATTGCTGCTGCCGCTGTTTTTCGCTTTGTGGCCGTTGCCGGCGGCGAGCGGCGATGCGCTGCGGATCGCGCTCGGCTCGGTGCCCGGCCGGATGGGGGACGTGCCCGGCATCGGCCAGTTCCTGCGCGGCATCGTTCCGACCAACCCGGTCGCCGCCGCCGCCAACGACATGCTGCTTCCCTTGATCTTCTTCACCACCCTGTTCGGCTTTGCCGCAACGCGCCTGCCCCCCGAGCCCCGCCGGCAGCTCACCGCCTTCTTCTCGGCGGTCGGCGATGCGATGCTGGTGGTGATCGGGTGGGTGTTGTGGATCGGTCCGCTCGGCGTTTTCGCGCTCGCCTATGGCGTTGGAGCCAAGGCCGGGGCGGGAGCGGTCGGCGCGCTCGCCCATTATATCCTCGCGGTCTCCTCGCTCGGAATGGTCATCTGGCTGCTCGCCTACCCGCTCGCCCGGTTTGGCGCCGGCATCGGGATCGTCGCCTTCGCACGAGCCCTTGCCCCGGCCCAGGCGGTAGCGGTCAGCACGCAAAGCTCGCTGGCCTCGCTGCCGTCGATGCTCGCCGGCGCCGAGCGGCTCGGCGTTCCGATCCGATCCGCAGGCGTGGTGCTTCCGCTCGCGGTCGCCTTGTTCCGCGCCACCGGTCCCGCGATGAACCTCGGCGTCGCGCTCTACATCGCTTATTGGTTCGGCATTCCGCTGAGTCCGCTCCAGCTCGCGGCCGGCATTGCCGCCGGGGCCATCACCACGATGGGCGCCGCAAGCCTGCCGGGACAGGTCAGCTTCATCACCTCGATCGCTCCGATCGCGCTTGCCATGGGCGTGCCGATCGAGCCACTGGCGCTGCTGATCGCGGTCGAGGTCCTGCCGGACATCATCCGCACGGTGGGCAATGTCACGATGGATGTGGCGGTGACCCTTGTCGCTGCGCGCGGGGTAGAGCCGCGCGGCGAGGTCCGAGCGACCGACGGCGTAGCGCCCTGACCCCGACGCCGCTCAGCCGTGGCTTGCGGCCGCCAGCCGCTGTTCGCCCTGCATCGACTCGGCGTCGGCGAAGATCCAGTTCACCGCCGCCTGCGAATGGAGCGCGGTGGTGTCATAGACCGGGATGACGTTGGCGACGGGGTCGACCAGCATCACCAGCTCGGTGCAGCCGAGGATCACCGCCTGATTGCGCGCCTGGCCCATGATCGTAAGGCAAGTCTTCAACGTGCGCTGCGAGACGCGCGAGATAATGCCGCGGCCCAGCTCGTCATAGATGATGCGGTCGATTTCCTTCATCATGCCCGGGTCGGGCGTCGCGACCGCGATCCCGTGAGACTCGATCCGGTCGCGGTAGAAGCTCTCGTTCATCGTGAAGCGCGTGCCGATCAGGCCGGCGCGGCGGACCCCGTCCTGGACCAGCTTGTCGGCGGTCACGTCGCCGATATGGAGGATCGGAACGTTCACCGCGGCGGCGATCTCGTCATAGAGCTTGTGCATCGTGTTGCTGCACAGGATCAGGCCCTCGGCGCCGGCGCGTTCGAGCCGCTTCGCGCTCGCCGACAGCAGCTTGGCGAGCTCGTCCCATTTCTCTTCGGCCTGCATACGCGCGATCAACGCGAAATCGAGGCTCTCGATGACCAAGGGGGCCGAGCTGAGACCGCCCAGCTTGCGGCTCACGCCCTTGTTGATCTGCTCATAATACATGGCGGTGGAGACCCAGCTCATGCCGCCGACCAAGCCCAACTTGCGCAACTGCGACTCCAATCCCTACCGCGATGGCCTCCGCCCACCCGCAACCCGGGCGACGTTCAGCACCTGCACGATAGGGGGCGAATCCGCATTCCGCGGGTGAGCCCGAATTCATCATGCAGGGCTTCGGCCCGTCATAAGCCCAGGCACCCGACCTAGGCTAGTGATTTTGACAAAATCGCGAAGGGCTTAGACTTTCGGCCGATCGGCCGGCGGATCCGCGAAAGGGGAAGAATTCCTGGCCGAACGCCTTCACTGGATTGTGGCGCAACCAGCCCCGGACCTAGCCCAAGGATTTCACTATTTCCTCGACCATCTTCTTGGCATCGGCGAGCAGCATCATCGTGTTGTCGCGGAAGAACAATTCATTCTCGACGCCGGCATAGCCGGCGCCGCCCATCGAACGCTTGACGAACAGCACGGTCTTGGCCTTTTCGACGTCCAGCACGGGCATGCCGTAGATCGGCGAGCTCTTGTCGGTCTTGGCCGCCGGATTGGTGACGTCGTTGGCGCCGATGACGAAGGCGACGTCGGTGCGGGCGAACTCGCTGTTGATATCCTCGAGCTCGAACACCTCGTCATAGGGGACGTTCGCTTCGGCGAGCAGCACGTTCATATGGCCGGGCATCCGGCCGGCGACCGGATGGATCGCATATTTTACGCTCACGCCTTCCTTCTTGAGCAGATCGCCCATCTCGCGCAGCGCATGCTGCGCCTGCGCGACCGCCATGCCGTAGCCCGGGACGATGATCACCTGTTCGGCCTGGCTCATCAGAAAGGCCGCATCCTCGGCCGATCCGCGCTTGTAGGGACGGTCGATCGCCGGGCCGCTGCCCGCAACGGCATCGCCGCCGAAGCCGCCGGCGATCACCGAAATGAAGCTGCGGTTCATCGCGCGGCACATGATGTAGGAAAGGATCGCGCCCGAGCTGCCGACCAGCGCGCCGGTGATGATCATCGCGGTATTCTGCAGCGTGAAGCCCATCGCCGCGGCCGCCCAGCCCGAATAGCTGTTGAGCATCGACACCACGACCGGCATGTCGGCGCCGCCGATCGGGATGATCAAAAGAAAGCCGATCAGGAACGAGAGGCCGGTGATCGTCCAGAAAACCCAGGGATGCTGATCGGTGACGAAATAGCCGATCAGTCCGACGATCAGCGCGAGCACGGCCAAATTGATCACGTGCCGCAGCGGGAGCAGGATCGGTGCGCCCGACATATTGCCGTTCAATTTGAGGAAAGCGATCACCGAGCCCGAGAAGGTGATCGCGCCGATCGCGGCGCCGAGGCCCATCTCGATGCGGCTCGCCTGATGGATGATGCCGTCGGCGCCGGCGATTCCAAAGGCCTGAGGGTTCAGATAGGCGGCGGCTGCAACCAGCACCGCCGCCATGCCGACCAGCGAGTGGAAGGCTGCGACCAGCTGCGGCATCGCGGTCATCGGGATGCGGCGGGCCGTGACCAATCCGATCGCCGCGCCGGCCGCGATCGCGGCGAGAATCTCGGCGAAGGTCGCAAAGTCGATCGATCGCGCAAAACGGGCGACAAGCTCTCCAGCGGCGTGATCCGCGCCGGGGACCAAGAACCGCGGGGCATAATGCACCAGCGTCGTCACCAGCGCGACGGTCATTCCGAACATGCCGAAGCGATTGCCGCGCCGCGAACTCACCGGGCTCGACAGCCCGCGCAGCGCGAGGATGAAGCAGACGCCGGAAATCAGATAGGCAATCGCCACCCAGGCCGGAGTTGCGACCTCATGCATGATGGGTCACCCCTTGCGTTCCTTTTTCTTGTACATGGCGAGCATCCGGGCCGTGACGGCGAAGCCCCCGAAGATGTTGACGCTCGCCATCGCCACCGCGAGCAGCCCCAGCCATTTCGACGTCGCGGAGCCTGCCGCCGCGCTGGCGATCAGCGCGCCGACGATGATGACCGAGGAGATCGCGTTGGTCACCGACATCAGCGGCGTGTGCAGCGCCGGCGTCACCGACCAGACGACGAAATAGCCGACGAAACAGGCCAGCACGAAGATCGACAGGATGGCGATGAAGGTCACAGGAAATCCTCCCCGATGCGGGGAGGAACTAGATGCCTCGCTGCCCCCGTCACCCCAGCAGCCTTTCGTGCACGACCTTGCCGGCCTGGGTGAGCCGCACCCCCTTCACGATCTCGTCGTCGTCGGGCAGCACCACCCTGCCCGCTTCCTTGTCCCAGAAGGCGTTGAGGAAATTGTAGAGGTTGCGCGCGAACAGCGCCGAAGCGTCGGCGGCAAGGCGGCTCGGCACGTTGCGATAGCCGACGATCTTGACGCCATGCTTTTCGACGATCTCGCCCGCCACCGCGCCTTCGACGTTGCCGCCCTGCTCGACGGCGAGGTCGACGATCACGCTGCCCGATTTCATCGTCGCGATCTGCGCGTCGCTGATCAGCCGCGGCGCCGGCCGGCCGGGAATGAGCGCGGTGGTGATGACGATATCCTGCTTGGCGATATGGCCGGAGACGAGCTCGGCCTGCTTGGCTTTATATTCCTCCGACATTTCCGTCGCATAGCCGCCCGCACCCTCGCCCTCTATGCCTTTGACCTCCTCGACGAACACCGCCTTGGCGCCCAGGCTCTCGATCTGCTCCCGCGTCGCCGATCGCACGTCGGTGGCCGAGACGATCGCGCCGAGCCGCCGGGCGGTGGCGATCGCCTGCAGGCCGGCGACGCCGACGCCCATGACGAACACCCGCGCCGCCGCGATCGTCCCGGCGGCGGTCATCATCATCGGGAAGGCGCGGCCGTAATGCGCCGCGGCGTCGAGCACCGCCTTGTAGCCGGCGAGGTTGGACTGGGAGGACAAGATGTCCATCGACTGCGCACGGGTGATGCGCGGCATGAATTCCATCGCCAGCGCTTCGAGCCCGGCCGCGGCATAGCCATCGACCCTCCCGCGATCGCCGAGCGGATTGAGGGCGGCGACGACGAGGGCGCCGGGGTTCGCGCCGGCCAGCGCGGCCGGATCGGGGCCTTGCACGCCCAGCAGCGCGTCGGCGCCGGCCACGGCCTCCGCGCGCGCGCCGACCTTCGCCCCCGCCGCTTCAAAATCGGCATCCGCCACCGACGCGCCCGCACCGGCGCCGGTTTCCACGGCCACCTCGGCGCCGAGCGCGATGAACTTCCTGACCGTTTCGGGAGTGGCGGCGACACGCTGCTCGCCCGGCGCCGCTTCCTTCAGGACCGCAATCTTCACTCCCAGCGAATCCGTCAATTGCTGATGATGATGATGACGATCAGGCCCGTGATCAGGCTGGCGACAGCCCCCCATTTCATCAGCCAGGCGAACAGCGAATAGCTTTTCGCATGCGCCGGCATATCGTCTTGCCTGTTGGCCTCAGCTGCCATGGGGACCTCTTCGCTGTCTCGTGGTGGCGCACCCTTTATCAACCGGCATCGCGACGCCCAAGCCCAAAGTGGCGAGAATGAAACGCGGCGGGATGTCTTTGCCCGTCGTCTTAAGCCGACCTTTACCCGATTGCCGTATCGAGCGTCCCAAACAGGGAAAGAAGGTGCGATGCGGCCCGAAGCCACACGTTGTTTATTGCTGATTGACGATGAGCCGGCGCAACGCCGTCTGGTGACCGCGATCGGCGCGCGCGCCGGCTGGTGGGTGATGGGCGCGCCCGACGTCGATTCGGCGCAAAAGCTGCTTGCCAGCGAAGACGGCCGCAGCGTCGACGCGATCCTGCTCGATCATTGGCTGCCTGGGCCCGAGGGCAGCGAGCTGATCACTCAGATCCGCGACCTGAGGCCCGATTTGCCGCTGCTGATTCTCACCGCCCAGACCAGCGTCGCGGTCGCGGTCGACGCGATGCGCGCGGGCGCCAGCGATTTCCTCGTCAAGCCGCTCTCATCCGAACGGCTGCTGGGGGCGCTCGACGCAGCGACCGACCGCCGCCGGACGCGCGGCGAGCTGCGGCCGCTTTCGGAGAAACTGGTCAAGCCGCTCGGCTTCGACGAGATCGTCGGATCGGCGCCCGAGTTCCGCAGCGCGCTCGCCATCGCAGCCAAGGCGGCGCGGGCACGCGTCCCGGTGCTGATCGAAGGCGAGAACGGCTCCGGCAAGGAAATGATCGCGCAGGCGATTCATACCGCTTCGCCGCGCGGCAAGAAAACCGTGGTCACCCTCCACTGCGGCGCGACGCCGCCGAACCACGTCGAATCGGCGTTGTTCGGCCATGAGAAAGGTGCCTTCACCGGCGCCTTCGATCGCCACACCGGACGCTTCGAGGAAGCCGACGGAAGCACCTTGTTCCTCGAAGAGGTGTGCGCGCTGTCGCTCGACGTCCAGGTCAAGCTGCTGCGCGCGCTCGACACCGGCGAGTTCCAGCGAATCGGCAGCCGCATCGTCCAGACCGCCGACGTGCGCGTGATCGCCTCGACCAGCCGGCGGCTCACCGACGAGATCGCGCGGGGCCATTTCCGCGAGGATCTCTATTACCGGATGAACGTCGTCCATTGCGACATCCCGCCGCTGCGCGCGCGCAGCAGCGACATCCCCGCGCTGGCACGCCACTTGCTCGGCCGCATCGCCGAACAGCCCGGCATGCGCCACCTCAGCATCACCGACGACGGGCTGGCGGTGCTGATGCGCTACGGCTGGCCCGGCAATGTGCGCCAGCTCCAGAACGCGCTGTTCCGCGCCGCGGTGCTGTGCGAGGGCAATGCGCTCACCGCCACCGATTTCCCGCACATCGCGCGCGAATCGACCTACAGCAAACGCGCCGACGATTATCACGCCCGTCCGCTCAACGGCGCATCGGCGACCGCCGCGCTCAGCGCCGGCAGCGGCATCACGCTTTATGCGTCCGACGGAAACCTGCGCCCGCTCGAGGAGATCGAGGCGGACGTCATCCGCCTCGCCATCGGCCATTATCGCGGCCGCATGACCGAAGTCGCCCGCCGCCTCGGCATCGGCCGCTCGACGCTCTACCGCAAGCTCGCCGAGCTCGGCATCGGCGAACAGGCGGCGTGACTTTACATTCGACTCGAACCCTGAGACTCCGTGGCGAGGGAGGGTATCGGTACACGTGCGTTCGCTGGCTCCGATTATAGGGGTAATTATCCTTGCCCTTGCGGCGGTCCCGGCCGGTGGGCAGGGTCTCAAGCAAATCGACCCGACCGTTTCCTATGTCCACGGCGCGACGGGGATGTCTTTTCCTCCGTCAGTAGGCCGGCTCGAACGCAACACTGTCGTCGAATATGATGCGGCGGCGACCGATGTCAGCGCCGGGTACAAGATCGACGGACCGAAGGGGCGCGTGATCTTCACGGTGTACATCTTCCCGGCCCCTCCCGCCAAGGCAGCCGGTGATCTTCGCACTGGTCGCATGGAGGCGTGCGGCGAAGCGTTCGAGGGTGTGAAAAACGACATCAAAATCCATCCGGGAGCTCGCCTGATCGAAGAAGGCGAGGTGGATTCGCCATCGCCCAAATTTAACGGCAAGGGCAAACGCGTAGTCTTCTCACTTGACGGGTTGCTAGGGGTTCAGGCGAAGGGACCATTTCGCTCCGAAGCTGAACTATTCTGCTATGTCGGCGGCCGATGGCAGATCATGTATCGCACTACCGCCCCGGTAGATGTCACCTACGAAGCCGACCTTGCCGATTTGATGCGCGGGATTGCATGGCCTGTCCTAACGGATGACGAGTCCAGGCATGAGGGTGTACCAGCCAACCTCACCCTGGCGTCAGCGCCGCGTCCCTGAGGCCGCGCCAGATGCGCAAGGCCTGCACGGTCTCGGCGACGTCGTGGACGCGCAGGAGTTGCACGCCCTGGTCGGCGCCCTTGAGCGCCAGCGCGAGCGAGCCGGCGAGGCGCTGGTCGGCCGGCGCCTCGTTGGACAGCGCGCCGATGAAGCGCTTGCGGCTGGCGCCGAGCATGATCGGACAGCCGAGCCCGTGCAGCACGGCCAGCCCGTTGATGAGCTGGAGATTGTGCTGCACGCTCTTGCCGAAGCCGATCCCCGGATCGACGATCATGTTCGCGCGTTCGATCCCGGCCGCCAGCGCCGCGGCGATCCGCTGCTCCAGCCAGTCATAGACTTCATAGGGCACCGGCCGCTGGTAATGCGGCGCCTGCTGCATCGTCTCGGGCGGGCCCTGGTGATGCATCAGCACGATCGGGCAGCGCGCGCGCGCCACGACTTCGGCCGCGCGCGGATCGAATGTGAGCGCGGATACGTCGTTTATCATCACCGGCGCGGCGGCTAGCGCGGCTTCCATCACCGCGGCCTTGCGCGTGTCGACCGACACCGCCGTGCCGCCGCCGGCGAGCCGCTGGACGACGGGAAGCACGCGCAGCGTCTCGTCGCCTTCCCAGACCGGCTGCGCGCCCGGCCGGGTCGATTCGCCGCCGACATCGACGATCGCCGCGCCCGCCGCCGCCATAGCGAAACCGGCGTCCGAGGCGGTCGCCGGATCGCCCTCGAAACACCCGCCGTCGGAAAAGCTGTCCGGAGTGGCGTTGACGATGCCCACCGCCTGCGGCTGATCGAGCCGCACCACGCGTTCGCCGAGCCTGAGCGGCGCGCGCGGCGCGACGATGTTCGCCCAGGCCTGGCGCGCCCCGTCCCGGTTTTCTGCCGGCAGCCGCGTGATCGCCTGCTCGACCGCATCGACCGGCACCAGCTCGGCCGACACCTGGCTGGGGCCGTCCAGGACGACCATCTCGATCATCGCAAACCACGACAGGCCGCCGGCCAGCCGCGCGGCCTTGCCGTCGAGGCCGAAGGGCGAATCGACGAAAGCGGTCGGGCGCAGATAGGTGCGGGCGGACATCACACCGCCATTCCAGAAGCGGCGGGCGCCGACAAGGGCGCGGCCGCCCCATTCAAGCAATCAGAAGGGAATTGACGCCTGTAAGTCCGGTCCAGCGCGCCGGCGCTGGTCCCCGCCCTTGCACCGCGAAGCGATACGCTCCCCTCCCATCAGCTCATCGTGGCGAAAGCCCCCGGGGAAGACGGTGCAAGGGAGCGGCCGCGATTCGCTATTTCCATCCAAAATGGATCAATGTCGAGTCCGATAGATCCAAAACGGACCTAAATCTGTGCCAAAATGTAGCGTTGACGCAGCGTGTCGAGCGGAACCAGGGCGTCGCCCTGGGCGAGATGCCAGAAGGTCCAGCCGTTGCAGCTCGGCGCGCCCTGCGCCGCAGCGCCGATCTGATGGATCGATCCCTGCTTTTCGCCCATTTCCAGCGAGGCGTCGGCGCGCACCCGCGCCCGCCAGCGCCGTTTGGCATCGGTGAGCATCGCGCCCGGCTCGATCAGCCGGGTTTCGACCAAGGCGCCGAACGGGACCCGCGGCTGCGACTTGCGCGATTGCATCGTGCGCATCGCGCTCTCGTCGAGCTCCAGCGTCGATGCGATGCGTTCGCGCGCGACGCCGACATAGCGTTTCTCGCGCTCGATCCCGATCCACTTGCGCCCCAGCCTGCGCGCGACCGCCCCGGTCGTCCCGGTTCCGAAAAAGGGATCGAGCACGACGTCGCCCGGATTGGTGCAGGCGAGCAGCACCCGGTAGAGCAGAGCCTCCGGCTTCTGGGTCGGATGCGCCTTCACGCCCGCGGACTTCATCCGCTCCGCGCCCGAGCAGATCGGCAGCAGCCAGTCCGAGCGCATCTGAAGCTCGTCGTTCAGCGCCTTCATCGCGCGGTAATTGAACGTGTAGCGGCTATCTTCGCTGTGCGATGCCCAGATCAGGGTCTCATGCGCATTGGTGAAGCGCGTGCCGCGGAAGTTGGGCATCGGGTTGGACTTGCGCCAGACGATATCGTTGAGGATCCAATAGCCGGCGTCCTGCAACGCCGCTCCCACCCTGAAGATATTGTGATAGCTGCCGATCACCCACAAGGTGCCGTGCGGCTTCAATATCCGCCGCGCCTCCTTGAGCCAGGCGCGCGTGAAGGTGTCGTAGCTCTCGAACGTCTCGAACTTGTCCCAATCGTCGTCGACGGCATCGACGCGCCCGCCCTCGGGCCTGAACAGGTCGCCGCCGAGCTGCAGATTGTAGGGCGGGTCCGCGAAGATCATGTCGACACAGGCATCGGGCAGCGTCCGCATCGCGGCGACGCAATCGTCCTCGATGATCTGGTCCAGGGGCAACGGCGGCAAAGGCTTCTTGAGGGTGCAAGATGCACCCGTCTCCAAACGCTCGAACACGCTCATCGTGAATCCCCCCAGATGGACGGACAAAGTGAGTCACCTCGAGTCCGGGGTCAAGATCAGATGCTTAGAGAACATCGTTAATATTGGTTAATCGTTACGGGAACGAAAAGAGTCCCCGCTACATCTAGCCGCCGACCACCGGATTAAGACTCAATATGAAGTGGTGTGGCGGGAAAGACTCACCCGTCAACTTACAATGCAAGCGCCAGCTGACGAACCGGGGCAAAGCTGCGCCGGTGGAGCGGCGTGATGCCGAGCCGGTCCAGCGCGCGATAATGTTCGGGCGTGCCGTAGCCCTTGTTGGTCTCCCAGCCGTAGCCCGGATGCGCGCGCGCATGTTCGGCCATGATTCGGTCGCGGGTCACCTTGGCGACGATCGACGCCGCGGCGATCGACCGGCATTTGGAATCGCCCGCGACGATCGCGACCGATCGGCGTTCCCAGCGCGGACAGGCATTGCCGTCGACCAGCACGATCGCCGGCTCGAATCCGAGCGCATCGACGGCGCGCACCATCGCCAGCATCCGCGCCCAATAGATGTTGAGCCGGTCGATCTCCTCGACCGAGGCGATGCCGACGCCGATCCGGGCGACCTTCTGCAGCTTGTCGTAAATGGCCTCGCGGGTCGGCGCCGACAGCGCCTTGCTGTCGTCGATGCCGCGCGGAAACCGGCTTCGATCGAGCACCACCGCCGCGGCCACGACCGGACCGGCGAGCGGCGCGCACCCCGCCTCGTCGACGCCGGCCAGCGGCTCCGGATAATTCTTCTCGATCTTGAAGCAGGGCGCCATGGCCGTCCGATTCTATGAGGCGCGAGTCCGGCATTCCAGAAAAAGCGGCGAACGATCGAAATTTCCTGTGGAAAAGCCGCCACCGCCGCGCGCGGGCGTCATCCTTCGACGCCCGCCCAATGCGCCATTGGCCCGTGGCCTTCGCCGAACCCCGGCGCGGCCAGAATCGCCCGACGCACGAAGCCGCGCGCGGCCTCGATGGCGTCGTCCAGCGCCACGCCGCGCGC
>DATFHP010000038.1:0-12938 GCA_035248285.1 Allosphingosinicella sp.
CGGCACCACGCCATGCATGCTGCGCGGTTCCGATGACGTCATGGCGGCATGCGTCGCCAAGGGCATGAAGAAGGGCGCCACCACCGAGGACGGGCTTTTCACCTTGAGCGAGGTCGAGTGCCTCGGCGCCTGCGCCAACGCGCCGATGGTCCAGATCAACGACGACAATTATGAGGATCTGACCTTCGAGAGCATGAGCGCGGTCCTCGACGCGCTGGCGGCGGGCAAGACGCCCAAGCCAGGGCCGCAGATCGAGCGCCAGACCAGCGCGCCTGAGGGTGGGCCCTCCACGCTGCTGGAGATGGTGCGCGAAAATCACGATTATCGCGGGCGGTGGCAATGAACGTGGGCGGATCTGCGATCGTCGCGATACTGGTAGGTGTCGTCGCCATCTGGCTGTTCATCAAACTGCTCGGTATCGCGCTCAAGCTGGTGGCGATCCTGATCGGCGTCGGCCTCGCCCTGGCCGCTTATTTCGCGGTGCGGAAATTGATTGCCGGGGGCAGCCGCTGATGCTCGAAGACAAGGACCGCATCTTCACCAATCTCTACGGCTATCAGCCGTGGAACCTGCGCGACGCGATGAAGCGGGGCGATTGGGACGATACCAAGGGCCTGATGGCCAAGGGGCAGGACGCGATCATCGAGGAGATGAAGACGTGCGGGCTGCGCGGGCGCGGCGGCGCGGGCTTCCCGACCGGCATGAAATGGTCTTTCATGCCCAAGGAGCCCAAGGAAGGCCGCCCCAATTTCCTGGTCATCAACGCCGACGAATCGGAGCCCGGCAGCTGCAAGGACCGTGAGATCATCCGCCACGATCCGCACAAGCTGATCGAGGGCGCGCTGCTGGCCGGCTACGCGATGCGCGCGCGCGCCGCCTACATCTACATCCGCGGCGAGTTCATCCGCGAGGCGGAAACGCTCTTCGCCGCGGTGCAGGAGGCCTATGATTCCGGCCTGATCGGCAAGAATGCCGCGAAATCGGGCTACGACTTCGACGTCTTCGTCCACCGCGGCGCCGGCGCCTATATTTGCGGCGAGGAAACCGCGCTCCTCAACAGCCTGGAGGGAAAGAAGGGCTTTCCGCGCCTCAAGCCGCCGTTCCCCGCCGGTGCCGGGCTCTACGGCTGCCCGACCACGGTCAACAATGTCGAGAGCATCGCGGTGGTGCCCACCATCCTCCGGCGCGGCGCCGCCTGGTTCAAGAGCTTCGGGCGCGAGAAGAACGAAGGCACCAAACTGTTCCAGCTCACAGGCCATGTGAACAAGCCCTGCGTCGTCGAGGAATCGATGTCGATTCCGTTCCGCGAGCTGATCGACAAGCATGCGGGCGGGATCCGCGGCGGCTGGGACAATCTGCTCGCCGTCATCCCCGGCGGATCGTCGGTGCCGTTGGTCCCGGCGCACGAGATCGCTGATTGTTTGATGGATTTCGATGCGCTGCGCGATCTCAAGTCGGGCCTCGGCACCGCCGCGGTGATCGTGATGGACAAGTCGACCGATATCGTGCGGGCGATCGCGCGCATCTCCTATTTCTACAAGCATGAGAGCTGCGGCCAGTGCACCCCCTGTCGCGAGGGCACCGGCTGGATGTGGCGCGTGATGGAGCGGCTGGCGACGGGAGAAGCCGAAATCAGCGAGATAGACACGCTTCTTGACGTCACCAAGCAGATCGAGGGGCACACCATATGCGCGCTGGGCGACGCCGCCGCCTGGCCGATCCAGGGCCTGGTGCGCCACTTCCGTCCCGAGATCGAGCGCCGCATCGTCGCGCGCCAGGGTCAGGCGCTGGAGGCGGCGGAATAATATGCGTGTCGGTTGGCAAATGAGTGTCGAGGCGGCCTATGCCTAAGGTCAAGGTCGATGGCATCGAGCTCGAGGTCCCCGCAGGAGCCACCGTGCTGCAGGCCTGCGAGCTCGCCGGCAAGGAGATACCGCGCTTCTGCTACCATGAGCGGCTGACCATTGCCGGCAATTGCCGCATGTGCCTGGTCGAGGTGAAGCCGGGGCCGCCCAAGCCCCAGGCGAGCTGCGCGCTTCCTGTGGCGGAAGGGCAGGAAATCAACACCATGACGCCCATGGTGAAGAAGGCGCGCGAAGGGGTGATGGAGTTTCTCCTGATCAACCACCCGCTCGACTGCCCGATCTGCGACCAGGGTGGCGAGTGCGATCTTCAGGACCAGGCGATCGCTTATGGCCGCGGCCATTCGCGCTTCGGCGAGAACAAGCGCGCGGTCACCGAGAAATATATGGGCCCGGTGGTCAAGACGATCATGACCCGCTGCATCCAATGCACGCGCTGCGTGCGTTTCGCCGAGGAGGTGGCGGGCGTGGAGGAGCTGGGCGCGATCAACCGCGGCGAGAATATGGAGATCACGTCCTATCTCGAGGGCACGATGACCTCCGAATTGTCCGGGAACGTCGTCGATCTCTGCCCGGTCGGCGCGCTCGTCTCCAAGCCCTATTCGTTCGAGGCGCGGCCGTGGGAGCTGCGCAAGACCCCCGGCATCGACGTGATGGATGCGGTCGGCACCAACATCCGCATCGACAGCCGCGGCCGCGAGGTGATGCGCGTGCTTCCGCGCATCAACGAGGACGTCAACGAGGAATGGGCGCATGACAAGACGCGCCATGCGGTCGACGGGCTCGGCCAGCGCCGCCTCGACCGGCCCTGGGTGCGCCGGAACGGAAAGCTGCAGGCGGCGACGTGGGACGAGGCGTTCGCCGCGATCGCCAAGGGGCTGAAAGGGGCGAATGGCGACGAAATCGCTGCCATCGCGGGCGACCTTCAGGACCTTGAGTCGCTCTATGCGATGAAGTCCCTGCTCGGCGCGCTCGGTTCGAAGCTGCACGAATGCCGGCAGGACGGCGTGCGGTTCGATGCCGCCGATCCCGGGGCGTATCGATTCGCGGCCACCATCGCCGGCGTCGAAAGCGCCGGCGCGATCCTGCTCGTCGGCACCAACCCGCGTTGGGAAGCGCCACTGGTCAATACCAGAATCCGCAAGGCTATCAAGGCAGGAGCGAAGGTCTTTCATATCGGACCGAAGGTCGATCTGACCTATCCCGTCACCCATATCGGCACCAATCTGGCCGTGCTGGCAAGCCTTCCGGAAGTGGTTCGCGACGCGTTCAAGAGCGCGCAGAATGGCGCCGTGATCGTCGGCACCGGCGCGCTCGTGCACGTCGGCGCCTGCGCTGCCGCACAGGCGGTGGCACGGGGGCTCGGCGCGAGCTTCAGCATCCTCCACACCGCAGCGTCGCGCGTCGGCGCGCTCGACCTCGGCTTCTGGGTGAAGGGCGGCATCGAGGCGCTTCAGAAGACGGCCGGATCGGGCAAGCTCAAGGCGCTCTTCCTGCTCGGCGCGGACGAGGGATCGCATCTCGCGGACGGTTCCTTCGACGACTGCTTCACAATCTATATCGGCACGCATGGCGACCGCGGCGTCGGCATCGCCGACGTCATCCTCCCGGCCGCGGCCTACACGGAAAAGCACGGCACCTACGTGAACCTCGAGGGCCGGGTGCAGTTTTCCGAGAAGGCGGTCGACCCGCCGGGCGAGGCGCGCGCGGACTGGACGATCTTGCGCGCCTTGTCGGACGTGCTCGGCAAGTCATTGCCTTTCAACACTTTATCCGATCTTCGCGCGGCGTTGGGGAAGGCGCATCCGCATCTCGTCGAGCCCGGGCTTGCCGTCTTCGGGCCGGTTCCGCTGCCGGCGAGCGCACCGGCGGTCAAAGCCGAGATCGTCTACCCGATCGAGGATTTCTACCTCTCCAATCCGATCGCGCGCGCATCGCCGACGCTGCAGCGCTGCTCGGCCGAAATCCTTCATGGTCAACCGATTGCGGAGGCCGCAGAATGAGCGCGGCGCTTAGATCCTCCCCGGGACGGGGAGGGGGACCGCGCGCAGCGCGGTGGAGGGGGATCTGTGCCCCGCTCACCCCCCCCTCCGTCACGCGTTCCGCGTGTCATCTCCCCGTACCGGGGACGATCTTATGACCGCCTGGTTCCGGGGCACGTTCGGCTTCGGCTGGGGCTGGTTCCTCGCCACCCTGATCTACATCCTGCTGATCGCGCTGCCGCTTTTGCTGGCGGTGGCGATGATCATCTACGCCGACCGGAAGATCTGGGCGGCGATGGCGCTGCGGCGGGGCCCCAATGTCGTCGGTCCCTGGGGATTGCTGCAGAGCTTCGCCGACGGCATCAAGGTTTTCCTCAAGGAAACGATCGTCCCGTCGGCCGCCAACCGCGGCCTGTTCCTGCTCGCCCCGATCATCACCTTCACGCTGGCGCTGGTCGCCTGGGCGGTGATTCCCTTCGGGCCGAAGCTGGTTTTGGCCAACATCAATGTCGGGCTGCTCTACATCCTCGCGATATCGTCGCTGAGCGTCTACGGCGTGATCGTCGCCGGCTGGGCCTCCAACTCCAAATATCCTTTCTATTCCGCGCTGCGCGCCGCCGCGCAGATGGTCAGCTACGAAGTTTCGATCGGATTCGTCCTGATCGCGGTGGTGATGTGGGCGGGCACCTTCAATCTCACCGGCATCGTGCTCGCGCAGAAGAGCCACGTCTGGATCACCAATGCGTTCGGGCTCAATCCCTTGTTGTTTCCGCTGGCGGTGATCTTCTTCATTTCCGCGCTGGCCGAGACGGCGCGCGCGCCCTTCGACCTTACCGAGGCCGAATCGGAGCTCGTGGCGGGATTCCAGACCGAATATAGTTCGATGAGCTTCGCGCTCTTCTGGCTCGGCGAATATGGCAACGTGCTGCTGATGTGCGCGCTCAACGCGACGCTCTTCTGGGGCGGCTGGCTGCCGCCGATCGATTGGGCGCCGCTCTATGTGATCCCGGGCACGAGCGTCAGCCTCGGTATTTTCTGGTTGTTTATCAAGGTTTTGGTCTTCTTTTTCCTGTTCAGCTGGGTGAAGGCGACCGTGCCGCGCTTTCGCTACGACCAGCTGATGCGGCTCGGCTGGAAGGTGTTTCTGCCGATCTCGCTGCTTTGGGTGGCGCTGGTCTCGGGCTATCTCGAAATCTTCCGTTTTGGAGCGCTCCGATGATTTCCCACTGGCTCAAGACCTTCTTCCTCTGGGAGTTCGTAAAGGCGCATTGGCTGACCTTGAAATATTTCTTCAAGGCCAAGGCGACGATCAACTATCCCTATGAAAAGAATGCGCAATCGCCGCGCTTCCGCGGCGAGCATGCGCTTCGCCGCTATCCCAACGGCGAGGAACGGTGCATCGCCTGCAAATTGTGCGAGGCGGTCTGCCCTGCGCTCGCCATCACCATCGAGGCCGAACCCCGCGCGGACGGCAGCCGGCGCACCACGCGCTACGACATCGACATGGTCAAATGCATCTATTGCGGGCTGTGCCAGGAGGCCTGCCCGGTCGATGCCATCGTCGAGGGCCCCAATATCGAATTCTCGGTCGAGGATCGCGCCGAGCTGATCTACGACAAGACCAAATTGCTCGACAACGGCGACAAATGGGAACGCGCGCTTGCCGCGAACATTGCCGCCGACGCCCCCTATCGCTAAGCCGCCGCCAGTTCCTCTCATGCGCCCTCGAAAGACGCCGTGATCCAAGCCTTCGCCTTCTACCTGTTCGCCGCGATCGTGATTGCCAGCGGCGTCATGACGATCGGGTCGCGCAACCCGGTGCACAGCGTGCTGTGGCTGATCCTGGCCTTCTTCAACGCCGCCGGCCTGATGCTCATCCTCGGTGCCGAGTTCATCGCGATGCTGCTGGTGATCGTCTACGTCGGCGCCGTGGCGGTGCTGTTCCTGTTCGTGGTGATGATGCTCAACGTCGACTTCGCCGAGCTTCGCGCCGGGGTCGCGCGCTACTGGCCGCTGGGCGCAGTGCTGGCGCTGGTGCTGCTCGCCGAGATCATCTTCGCTTTGCTGGCGTGGAACGCCGGCGGCATCGAGGCGGTGCGGCGTGCGCCGACGGCATCCGGCATGCCCAATATCCAGGCGCTGGGGGCGGTGCTCTATACCCGCTATCTCTACATCTTCGAAGCGGCAGGCCTGGTGCTTCTGGTGGCGATGATCGGCGCGATCGTGCTTTCGCACCGCACCCGGCGCGACGTCCGCCCGCAGAACGTCAGCCAGCAGGTGCGCCGCCGTCCCCAGGATGCGGTCCGCAACGTCCACCAGCCGGTGGGGCAGGGGGTCGAGCTGTGATTGGCCTGGGTCACTACCTGACCGTGGCGGCGATCCTGTTCGTGCTCGGCGTGTTCGGGATTTTCCTCAACCGCAAGAACGTCATCGTCATCCTGATGGCGATCGAGCTGATTCTGCTCGCCGTGAACATCAATTTGGTCGCCTTCTCGGCGTTCATGAACGACATGGTGGGCCAGGTCTTCGCGATGTTCGTGCTGACCGTCGCTGCCGGCGAGGCGGCCATCGGGCTCGCCATATTGGTCATCTACTTTCGCGCCCGCGGCACCATCGCGGTCGACGACATCAACCAGATGAAGGGGTAGGGGATTGACGATACCTTCCTTCGCACTGGTGCGATCATCGAAGCTCGGAACTCGGGGCTCGCTTAGATTGTCCCCTCCCGTTTACGGGAGGGGATCAAGGGGTGGGGTGAGCGCAGCGAACTCCTTAAACGACAGTTCCGCCTTCTCGCCCGCAGGCCCACCCCCTACCCCCTCCCGTGAACGGGAGGGGAGGTTCGGTATATGAACGTCCAGCTCATCGTCTTCCTGCCGCTTGCGGCGGCGATCGTCGCCGGGCTCGGCAATCGCATGATCGGCAATCTCGCGGCCAAGCTCGTCACCACCGGTGCCTTGTTCGTCGGCTGCGCGCTGAGCTGGCCGATCTTTCTCGGCTTCATGAACGGCAGCCTGACATCGCAGCTCCATCCGGTCATGCACTGGTTCCAGTCGGGCGGGCTCAGCGTCGATTGGGCGTTGCGCGTCGATGCGCTGACCGCGGTGATGCTGGTGGTCGTCACGACCGTGTCCAGCTTCGTCCATCTCTACAGCTGGGGCTATATGGCGGAGGATCCGTCACAGCCGCGTTTCTTCGCCTATCTATCCCTGTTCACCTTCGCGATGCTGATGCTCGTGACTGCCGACAATCTGGTGCAGATGTTCTTCGGCTGGGAAGGCGTCGGTCTCGCCTCCTACCTGCTGATCGGCTTCTGGTACGAAAAGCCTTCGGCCAATGCGGCCGCGCTCAAGGCGTTCATCGTCAACCGCGTCGGCGACTTCGGTTTTTCGCTGGGTATCTTCGGCACCTTCCTGGTGTTCGGCACCATCTCGATCCCGGCGGTCCTCGCCGCGGCACCGCATATGGCCGGCGCGACTTTCGGCTTCCTCGGCCACCGCGTCGACGTGATGACGACGCTCTGCCTGCTGCTGTTCGTCGGCGCGATGGGCAAATCGGCGCAATTGGGCCTGCACACCTGGCTTCCGGACGCGATGGAAGGCCCGACGCCGGTCTCGGCGCTGATCCATGCCGCGACGATGGTCACCGCCGGCGTGTTCATGGTGTGCCGGCTGTCGCCGATGTTCGAGACCAGCCATACCGCGCTCGCCGTGGTGACCTTCGTCGGCGCCGCGACCGCGCTGTTCGCCGCCACGGTCGGAACCGTCCAGAACGACATCAAGCGGGTGATCGCTTATTCGACCTGCTCGCAGTTGGGCTACATGTTCTTCGCCGCCGGTGTCGGCGCCTATGGCGCGGCGATGTTCCACCTCTTCACCCACGCCTTCTTCAAGGCCTTGCTGTTCCTCGGCGCCGGGAGCGTCATCCATGCGATGCACCACGAGCAGGACATGCGCTTCTACGGCGCCCTGCGGAAGGAGATACCGCTGACCTTCTGGGCGATGGTCGCGGGCACGCTGGCGATCACCGGAGTCGGCATCATCCAAGTCGGCGGCTTCGCCGGTTTCGGTTTCGCCGGCTTCTATTCGAAGGATGCGATCATCGAATCGGCCTATCAGAGCGGCACCGGCATGGGGCTGTTCGCTTTCCTCGTCGGCGTCTTCGCGGCGCTGCTGACCAGCTTCTACAGCTGGCGGCTGATCTTCCTGACCTTTTTCGGCAAGCCGCGCTGGGCGGCGTCCGAGCATGTCCAGCATGCGCTCCACGACGGCCATCACGGCGATGCGCCGGCGGAGGAAGATGCCGGCCACGACACCCGCCCGCACGAGGCCGGAGCGGCCGACGTGCCGGCGGGGACCGGCGGCTATCATCCCCACGAAAGCCCATGGACGATCCTCGTCCCGCTCGCCGTTCTCGCGCTGGGCTCGATCTTCGCCGGCCTGCTGTTCCACGGCGCTTTCATCGATTCGAGCGCGGGCGAGGCGTTCTGGCGCGGCAGCATCGCCTTCAACGAGCATCTGATGCACGCGCTTCACGCGACTCCGCTGGCGGTGAAGCTGCTGCCGGCGATCGTCATGCTGACCGGCGTGGCGATCGCTTATGCGGCCTATATCCGCGACACTTCGATCCCGAAGCGGTTCGTCGGCAGCTTCGGGCTGCTCTACACTTTCCTGCTCAACAAATGGTATTTCGACGAACTCTACAACGCCGTTTTCGTGCGGCCGGCGATGTGGCTGGGGCGGCAGTTCTGGAAGCGCGGCGATGAGGGCACGATCGATCGCTTCGGCCCCGACGGCGTGGCTGCGCTGGTCTCCGGCGGCAACCAGCTCACCGCGCGGCTGCAATCGGGCTATCTCTATACTTATGCGTTGGTGATGCTGCTCGGCGCCGCCGCCGCCGCGACCTGGGCGATGGCGCGGTGAACGAGGCCGCCTTCCCGATCCTGTCGCTGCTGCTGGCGGTGCCGCTGATCGGCGGCGCGATCTGCCTGTTCGTCAGCGCGCCCGCGGCCCGCTGGGTGGCGCTCGCAGCGACGATCGTCGATCTGCTGCTCGGCATCCTGCTGTGGGGCCGCTATCAGGTCGGCGGGCCGCAATGGCAGTTCGTCGAACATCTCGGCCTGATCGGGCCGTTCGCCTGGGCGCTCGGCATCGACGGCATCGCGTTGATGCTGATCCTGCTGACCTTGTTCCTGATGCCGATCTGCATCGCTGCGAGCTGGGTTTCGATCACGCAGCGCATCCCCGAATATATGGCGGCCTTCCTGCTGATGGAGACGCTGATGATCGGCGTCTTCGTGGCGCAGGACATCTTTCTCTTCTATCTGTTCTTCGAAGCCGGCCTGATCCCGATGTACCTGATCATCGGCATCTGGGGCGGCGCCGAGCGTATCTACGCCAGCTACAAATTCTTCCTCTATACTTTGCTCGGCTCGGTCCTGATGCTGATCGCCATATTGTGGATGGTCAATTTCGCGCACACGACGTTCATCCCGGCCTTGCTCGTCACCGATTTTCCCGCCCAGGCGCAGACGTGGCTGTGGCTCGCCTTCTTCGCCAGCTTTGCGGTCAAGATGCCGATGTGGCCGGTCCACACCTGGCTGCCCGATGCGCATGTCCAGGCGCCCACCGCCGGTTCGGTGATCCTCGCCGGAGTGCTGCTCAAGATGGGCGGCTACGGTTTCGTCCGTTTCTCGCTGCCGATGTTCCCCGAAGCCTCGGCGCAGCTGCTGTGGCTGGTGATGGGGCTGTCGATGATCGCGATCGTCTACACCTCGCTCGTCGCGCTGGTGCAGCGCGACATGAAGAAGCTGATCGCTTACTCCTCGGTCGCGCACATGGCGTTCGTCACCATCGGCCTGTTCGCCTTCAACCACCAGGGGATCGACGGCGCCCTGGTCGTGATGCTGAGTCACGGGCTCGTCTCGGGCGCGCTGTTTCTGTGCGTCGGGGTCATCTACGATCGGCTGCATACCCGCGAGATCGATCGCTACGGCGGCCTGTCGACCAACATGCCTGCCTATGCCTTGCTGTTCATGCTGTTCACCATGGCCTCGGTCGGCTTGCCGGGCACCAGCGGCTTCGTCGGCGAGTTCCTGAGCCTGGTCGGCGCCTATCAGCTCAACAGCTGGGTTGCGTTGGTCGCGACCACCGGCATCATCCTCGGCGCGGCGTATATGCTCTACCTCTATTGGCGGGTCGCTTACGGCAAGCTGGTCAAGGCCGACGTCGCGGCGATGCCCGATCTCAACCTGCGCGAGCTTGCGATGCTCGGCTCGATCGGCCTCGTCGTCCTGTGGATGGGCGTCTATCCGGAAAGCTTCATGGCGCCGATGCGCAAGGATGTCGGCGTGTTGCTCGCGCGGATCGACCGCGCGCGTCCGGCGGGCGACGCGCAGTTGGCGATGGGTAGCCCTCGATCCGCGGCGCCCTCGCATGCCGGGGAGGGTGAGCCATGACGCCCGCCTCGCTGCTGCTCACTTTTCCCGAGATCATCCTTTCGAGCGCCGCCATGGCGCTGATGCTCGTCGCCGCCTTTGCCGGCGATCGGTCCGCGAAACTGGTGACCTGGCTGGCCATAGCGAGCTTCGTGGCGGCCGGCCTTGCCGTGCCGGGCGTGCTCGCCAGCGTCGGCACCGGCTTCCACGGGCTGTTCATCGCTGATCGCTTCGCTGCCTTCGCCAAGCTTGTCGTCTATGGCGCGGCCGCCGTGGCGTTGGTCGCCGCCAGCGGCTGGTTTTCGCGCGCGGGCGATTATCGCGCCGAATATCCCGTGCTCATCCTGCTCTCCGCGGTCGGCATGGGCATGATGGTTTCGGCCGGCGATCTGCTGACGCTCTACGTTGGGCTCGAGCTGCAGAGCCTTGCCGCTTATGTGCTCGCTTCCTTCCAGCGCAAGGATGCGCGCTCGGCCGAGGCGGGGCTCAAATATTTCGTCCTCGGCGCGCTCGCATCGGGCATGCTGCTGTATGGCATATCGCTGCTGTACGGCTTCACCGGATCGACCCAATTCGCCGACATCAGCAGCGCGCTTGCGACTGGCGGCGTTTCGTCCGGGGCGTTGATCGGCATGGTCTTCCTGCTCGCCGGCCTGGCCTTCAAGGTCAGCGCGGTACCGTTCCACATGTGGACTCCGGACGTCTACGAAGGCGCCCCGACCCCCGTCACCGCCTTTTTCGCCAGCGCGCCCAAGGTCGCTGCCATGGCGCTGCTGACGCGGATGGCCGTCTCGGGCCTCGGCAGTGCGAGTGCCGAGTGGAGCCAGATCGTCATTTTCATGGCGTTGGCATCGACCGTGCTCGGCGGCGTCGCCGCGGTAGGCCAGCGCAACATCAAGCGGCTGCTCGCCTACAGCTCGATCAACAATGTCGGCTTCGCCTTGATCGGGCTCGCCGCCGCGACCGTCGAAGGCGTTTCGTCGGTGCTTTTCTACATGGCCGTCTACACCGTCATGACGCTTGGATCGTTCCTGGTCGTGCTGCGGATGCGCGACGCGGCCGGCGAACCGGTCGAAACGATCGATTCGCTGTCGGGCCTGTCGCGGACGCGGCCGATGCTGGCTGCCGCCATGGCCTTGTTCATGTTCAGCCTTGCAGGGATCCCGCCGCTGATGGGCTTCTGGCCTAAATTCTTCGTCTTCCAGGCGGCGGTGTCCGCAAACCTCACCTGGCTTGCCGCGGTCGGCATCGCGACGTCGGTGATCGGCGCTTATTATTATCTGAAGATCGTCAAGATCATGTATTTCGACGATCCCGCGCCGGCGTTCGAGCGCAGCCGCGACTGGACCGAGGGGCTGCTGATCGCCGCCGCCGCATTGTTCGTGTCGCCGTTGGGCTATCTTCTGATCGGGCCGATCAACGCTGCTTCCTACAGCGCCGCCGGGTCGTTGTTTTGACCGGGCGCGAACGGCTCTGATCCGGATCGTCGCCGAGACCGGCTCGACCAACGACGATGTCGCCGCGCTTGCGCGCGAAGGGGCCGGCGAGGGCCTGTGGCTTCGCGCCGAGCGGCAAACGGGTGGGCGCGGGCGACAGGGACGGGCCTGGCAATCGCCGCCGGGCAATCTTTACGCCAGCACATTGGTGCGATTGCGTCCCGGCGATCCGCCCGCCGCGACGCTTGCGCTGGTGGCCGCGGTGGCCTTGCAGGAGGTCGCCGCGGCTTATGCCCCCGACGCGGACGTCCGGATCAAATGGCCGAACGACCTGCTCGTAGGCGGCGCCAAGCTCTCGGGCATATTGCTCGAACGCCACGACGATGCGGTGGTGATCGGCTTCGGAGTCAATCTCGCTTCGCATCCGGACGATACGCCGCGGCCGGCAACGAGCCTGACCGCGTTCGCCGGCTCGGCGCCCGATGTCGACGGCTTCCTCGCCGATCTCGTCGACGGCTTCGCGGGTTGGCTGTCGCGCTGGCGGGGAGATGGGCTGGAGCCGGTGCGTGTGCGCTGGCTGGCCCGGGCGCATCCGCCGGGCACGGCCCTGTCCGTCGTTGCGGCTGGGCAAGAGCCTGTCGATGGCCTATTCGACGGCCTCGACGAGCGCGGCGGGCTTCGCCTGCGCTTGGCGGATGGCACGTCGCATGTCATTCAGGCGGGCGACATATTCCTCATCTAGGCCGCAACGATGCTGCTCGCGATCGACGCTGGAAACACGAATGTCGTCTTCGCCCTGATTGAGGGGAAGGCGATTCGCGCGCGCTGGCGGATCGCCACCGATCCTCGCCGCACCGCCGACGAATATGCGGTGTGGCTCCATCAGTTGCTCGCCCTTGAAGGCTTGTCGCGTACCGACGTGGATGCCGTCATCGTCGCCACGGTCGTGCCGCGCGCGCTGCACAATCTTCAAGTGCTGGCGAGCAAATATTTCGGGGTCGAGGCGCTGATCGCCGGCCGTCCGCCGGTAGGCTTCAACATCGTCATCGACGTGGCCGAGCCCGATAGTGTCGGCGCCGACCGGGTGGTCAATGCCATCGCGGCGCACGAAGCGCATCCGGGCGATCTGATCGTCATCGACTTCGGCACCGCGACCACCTTCGACGTCGTCGATTACAGCGGCAGCTACAAGGGCGGCGTCATCGCCCCCGGGATCAACCTG
>DATFHP010000039.1:0-12386 GCA_035248285.1 Allosphingosinicella sp.
GGGCGAGCTGACCCACCGCGGCGAGCGTGTCGATCCGGGCGCCATCAAGGACGTCGCGCTGCTCGCGATCGAAGGCGAGAATGACGACATATCGGGCATCGGCCAGACCAAGGCGGCGCTGACCATCGCGACGAATCTTCCGGAAGAGATGAAGCAATATTATCTGGCGCGGGACGTCGGCCATTACGGCATTTTCAACGGCAGCAAATGGCGCAAGCGGATTGCCCCGGTGGTCGAGAAATGGATTGCCGCCCACGACGGCTAAATCGCTAGAGCATCGCGCGAAAAAGTGGGTACCATTGACAGGTCGCCATGTTCCCCCGGAACATGGCTGCTCAGTGCGGGGCACTGAGCACCTGATCAATTTTCGCAAATAGCGATGCGGCAACAAAGAGTTATAGAACAGCGAGCGATTTATATTAGGGTCCGGACCCTAATCGCTCGCTGTTCTAGCCGTAGCTCCAGGCGAGCAGCTCATAGAGCAGCCACGCTGACAACAACCACAGCAGGACCACGATCAGCGCGCCCGTCGCCGAGCGGGGCCGCTCCGATGCCTCTTCCGCTCGCGCCCGGCACTCGTCGAACAATCCGTCGGGCAGCATCCGGACGAACGCCCATAGTCCCAGCGGCAGGACAATGGCGTCGTCGACCAGCCCGAGCACAGGGATGAAATCGGGCACCAGATCGAGCGGCGACAGCGCATAAGCGGTGAGGAACAGCCCGAACAGCCTGGCATACCAGGGCGTGCGCGGATCGCGCGCCGCCAGCCAAGCAGCGTGGACCTCGACCCGGAGCCGATGGAGCAGGGACGGATGCAGTCTACGGACGGGCACCTCATTCTCCTCGCAGCCAGCCCTCCTAATGGGGCGCATCTGAAGTTCATACCATAGCGTCCTATCCGAGACGGCGGGCATTCGGCGTTTTTTGACAGGACAGGAGACTGAAGAAGCTGGTTCCCGCCGGTGCGGGAATGATGAAAAGGATGAAATGGGGAGCCCCGAAGGATTGGCGGCGGGGCCGACATTGTCGAACGCGCGCCGCTTCGCTAGCCAAGAGCGATGGCGAGTCAGGCAATGACGGCCGCGCGCGCCGCGATCGAGCGGCTTTATCGCGCGCCGGAGCCCGAAGCAATCGGGCCGCTGATCGCGCGGGCGCGGATCGACGGGGACGCGCGCGATCGCGTGCAAAGGCGAGCGCAGACCATGCTGGACCATTTGCGTTCGGTCCAATCGAGCGGCTGGGTCAATCAGTTCCTGCAGGAATATCGGCTGAACAGCGTGGAGGGAGCCGCGCTGCTGTCACTCGCCGAAGCCTTCTTGCGCGTCCCCGATCCCGAAACCGCCGACGCGCTGATCGCGGATAAGATCGGCGACGCCGATTGGCGCGCCCACGCCGGCAAATCGCATTCGGCGGTGGTCAACAGCGCAACCTGGGGCCTGGTGATCGGCCGCGCGCTGGTCAGCGAGGGCGCGCAGGCAAGCACGCTGCGCAGGCTGATCTCCCGCGCCGGCGAGCCGTTCGTGCGCCAGGCCGTGGGCGCCGCGATGCGTATGATGGGCGAGATCTTTGTGATGGGGCGGTCGATCGACGAAGCTCTGGCGCGCATGGCGCGGCCCGAGCATCGCGGCTTTACCGCCAGCTTCGACATGCTCGGCGAGGCGGCGCGCACATTTTCCGACGCCGACCGTTATCTTGCCGCCTACCGGCACGCGATCGACGCAATCGGCGACGCCGGAGCGACCGGCCATTCGGTTTCGGTCAAGCTTTCGGCGCTCCACCCGCGCTACGAGGTCGCCCATTACGATCGATGCGTGCCGGCGTTGGTCGAGCGTGTCGAGACGCTTGCGGTCCTGGCGCGCGACGCCGGCATCGGCCTCACCATCGATGCCGAGGAAAGCGAGCGGCTCGAGATGAGCCTCGATATCATCGAACGGACGGCGTCGCTTGCCGCGCTGCGCGGATGGGACGGGCTCGGCATGGCGGTGCAGGCCTATGGCAAGCGCGCGGCGCCAATATTGAGCTGGGCCGACGCTTTGGGAGCGGCCACCGGGCGGCAGATGACGGTGCGGCTGGTCAAGGGCGCTTATTGGGACAGCGAGATCAAGCGCACGCAGGAGGCGGGACTTGCCGATTATCCACTGTTCACGCGCAAGGCCGCGACCGATGTCTCCTACCTCGCCTGCGCGCGCGACATGCTGGGCGCGAAACATCTCCGTGCCGCCTTCGCCACGCACAATGCGCTGACCGTCTGCTGGATTCTGCATTGGGCGGGCAAAAGACGCGACTTCGAATTCCAGCGGCTACATGGCATGGGCGAGGGCCTGTACGAGCCGCTGGTTCGAGACCAAGGCTATGCGTGCCGCACATATGCGCCGGTTGGGGGGCACCGCGACCTGCTGGCCTATCTGGTCCGGCGCCTGCTGGAAAACGGCGCCAACACCAGCTTCATCCACCAGCTTGCCGACGATGCGCTCAGCGACGCCGAGATTCTTGCCGATCCGGTTGAAAAGATCGCCGCTGCCGGGGGCGCCCGGCACCCCCGCATTCCGCTGCCGGCCGATCTGTTTGCGCCCGAACGCAGGAACAGCATGGGGATCGACCTCAACGACCGCGCCGAGCTCGCCCGTGTCGCTCGCGCGATCGCAGCGCGGCCGCATCGCGCCGCCCGCAAGCGCGGCACGACAGACAAAGCATCCGCCGTCATCGCGCGTTCGGCGCGCAAGGCGGTCGGGCGGACCGCCGGCGGCTTTGCCGCATGGTCGCGGCAGGACGTCGATATCCGCGCTGCCTGTCTCGACCGGCTGGCGGACCTCATCGAGGAGGATCGCGACGCGCTGATGGCGCTGCTCGTCCAGGAAGCGCGCAAGACCATCCCCGATGCGCTCGGCGAGGTCCGCGAGGCGGCCGACTTCTGCCGTTACTATGCGGCGCAGGCGCGCGCCCGTCTTCGGCCCGTTGCGCTTCCGGGGCCGACCGGCGAGCGCAACCTGTTGCGGATGGAGGGGCGGGGGCCGTGGGCGTGCATCGCGCCGTGGAATTTCCCGCTCGCCATCTTCCTGGGCCAGGTGGGCGCGGCGCTGGCGGCCGGCAATAGCGTCGTCGCCAAGCCGGCGCCGCAGACGCCGCGCATCGCGGCCCATGCCGTCGGGCTCGCGCACCGGGCCGGCGTTCCCGAGGACGCATTGGTGCTCGCCGTCGGCGGGCCCGAGATCGGCGCTGCGCTGGTCGAGGATGTGCGGATCGCGGGCGTCGCCTTCACGGGGTCGACGGCGACGGCGCGGCGGATTGCGCAAAGCCTGCTGGCGGCCGAGGACAGGCCGATCGTCCCGCTGATCGTCGAGACCGGCGGCATCAATGCGATGATCGTCGATTCCACCGCGCTTCCCGAACAGGTCGTGGTCGACGTCGTCACCTCGGCCTTCCGCTCGGCGGGCCAGCGCTGTTCGGCGTTGCGTCTGCTGCTGCTTCAGGAAGAGATAGCAGAGCGCATGCTCGAGATGCTTGCCGGGGCGATGGAAACGCTGGTGGTCGGCGATCCGTCCGACCCGCGGACCGACGTCGGCCCGGTCATCGACGCGCCCGCCTACAACCGGTTGATGGCGCATCGCGCCGCGAGCGAGCGCCGCTGGATCAAGACGCTGCCGGTGCCGGCCGGAGGCCTCTACGTCCCGCCGACCTTGATCGCGGTCGACCGGATCGAGGACGTCCGGCGCGAATGGTTCGGCCCGCTGCTCCACGTCGCGCGTTGGCGTTCGGGTGGGCTTGGCGAGACGGTGGAGCGCATCAACGCCAGCGGATTCGGCCTCACCATGGGCCTGCACAGCCGGATCGCGCGTGCCGCCGAGACCGTCGAGGAGCTGGCGCGCGTCGGCAATTTCTATGTCAACCGATCGATGATCGGCGCGGTGGTCGGCGCTCAGCCGTTCGGCGGCGAGGGCTTTTCCGGCACCGGGCCCAAGGCGGGCGGGCCGCATTACCTGCCCCGCTTCTGCGTCGAGCGGGTGACGTCGACCGACACCACTTCGGCCGGCGGCAACGCGAGCCTGTTGTCGCTCGAGGACGTCGGCTTCTGATCGAGGGAATTTGGCCGGTTCGTCGCTGCCAGGCGAACTTTCGTCGATCCGAGTCCCTTTCGTCAATTCCCGCGCAGGCTTCGTCGCGCGGCGATGCAATGGCGCCGCGACTTCGTCCAGGGCAGCGCGACACGAGAGTGGAAAGCCGACGATCTCGGCCTGAAGCGCTCGTTCCTCGCCGCCGGACGTACCCTCCCGCGCTCTCGGCGAGCGTCTGGCCCTCATCCTGCCGTCCCCCCGGCGGCAGGGTGGGGGCATTTCTTTTCAGACTTGCGACGCCCCGGCGGATGCGGGCTTGGCGTCGGTGGGGAAGCGCCCATCCGTGCCGTCCGGTTCGTCGGTCGGATAGGGCATGATCAGCCGTCCGTCGGGGGCGGCGGTGAAGCTGGTCTGGGCGGGGTAGGCGAACTGGATGCCTGCCTTGTTGAAGGCATCCAAAATCTCGATGCAGATTTGGCTGCGCGTCGCGAAGACATAATCATAGTCGCGGCTGTGCACGTCGAAGGTCAGCTCGAAATCGAGGCTGGACGCGCCGAAGCCGACCATTCCGCAGCGCACGACATTGGCGTGCTTATGAACCTCGACGATCGTGCGCAGCATGGCCGGAAGGCGCGTGCAGACCTCGGGCGGCGTCCGGCCGACCAGGCCGAGCGTGAGCACCATGCGCCGCCGCTCCAGATTGGCGAAATTGTGAAGCTGCTTGCTGAGGAGGTTGGCGTTGGAGATGATGATCTCCTCGCCGGTGAGCGCGCGGATGCGCGTGGTCTTGAGGCCGATCTGCTCGACGGTTCCGTTGACCTCCTCGAAACGGACGGTGTCTCCCCTGCGGAACGGCTTGTCGAAAATGATCGAAAGCGCCGCGAACAGGTCGGAAAATATGCCCTGTGCGGCCAGTCCGATCGCGATGCCGCCGATGCCGAGACCGGCGATCAGGCCAGTGACGTTGACCCCCAGATTGTCGAGGATCAGCACGATCGCGACCGCGAACAGCGCGACCGTCACCAGCAGCCGGATGATGCCGGTCGCGGACGCGAGACTGCTGTGTTCATGGTCCGGCCCGACGCGATGCTCGATATAGCCGAGCACCAGCTCGCGGCCCCAGATCGCCGCCTGGAAGGCGGCGGCGATGACGAACAGGAAATGGATGACGCTGAACAGGGCGGGGGGAGTGGCGGCATATTTGGCGACGATCTCGGCCGAAGCCAGGATGATGAAGAACAGGCTGGTCCTGGCCAGCACGCGGGCGAAGATCGTGCGCCATTGTCGGTCGGCGGAGCCCTGGCCGATGATCTTGCAGCCGAGCGAGCGGAACGCAACGAGCACGACTGCGATGATCGTTCCGATCGCGGCGGCGATCAGAATGCCGACGAAATTGCCGGCGATCCATTGCGTCGTTTCGTTTGCCAGCAGGGCGACCTGTTGGGAGACATTGTACGCCGCGTCGCCGGCATTCGGCGTGGGCGCGATCTTGTTGGTCATTCAGGCAGCCTTCCGATGCTTTGCCGGCGCCGCGGTCTGCGCTTCGAGGAATTGGATCAAACCGCGCTCGGCTCGGCTCAGATACTGGGTCGAGCGGGGGCAGCGCAACGATCCCAGCGGATTGCGCGGGTTGGCCTTGACGGCCTCGATCAATGCCGGATGGACGTAGGATTTGCGGCTGATCGCCGGCGTGTTTCCCAGCGCTTCCGCCACCGGCTGCAGCATCTCCTTCAATGAGATGCCGTTTTCGCCAGCGTCGCAGAGCGTCTCGAAGGCGATCACGCTGGCCCCCCAGGTGCGGAAATGCTTGGCGGTGAAATCCTCGCCCATCGCCTCCCTGATATAGTCGTTGACGTCGGACGAACTCACCGGCTGCGGCGCGCCGTCGTCGTCCAGATATTGGAACAGATGCTGCCCGGGCAAATCCTGGCAGCGGCGCACGATCCGCGTCAGGTTTCGGTCGGTGATGCTCAGCTCGCGCTCGATGCCATATTTTCCATTGAACCGCATCGTCACCTTGCGGCCCAGCACCCTGGCGTGGCGGGAGCGAAGGGTCGTCGCGCCGAAGCTTTTGTTGTCGCGCGCATAAGCCTCGTTGCCGACACGGATATGTTCCTGGTCGAGCAGCCGCACGATCGCCGCGATCACCGTCTCGCGGCTGACCGAGCGCTTGGCGAGATCCTGCCCGACGCGCTTGCGCAAGATCGGCAGCGCGTGTCCGAAGCTCGTGCAGCGATCATATTTGGCAGCGTCCTGCCGGGCGCGGAACGCTTCATGATAGCGATATTGCTTGCGGCCCTTGGCGTCGTAGCCGATCGCCTGGATATGCCCGTTCGGCCTGGGGCAGAACCAGGCGTTCGCATAAGCGGGCGGAAGGCCAATCCCGTTCAAGCGGTCGATTTCGTCGCGGTCGGTGATTCGATTGCCGTCGGCATCGAAATAGGTCCAGTAGCGGCCGCGCCGCTTGCGGGTGATGCCGGGCTGCGAATCGTCGACAAAACAAAGCATTACTCTCTCCTGCGGAACGACCGGATAAATCGTCACTCCGACGCTTGTTCCGGAACCGCCGTGCCGGGCGGAGGTTGGACCGAAGTCCGATCCACAGGAGGAGTGCGATGCCGAAGATTTCGGATGCGCGGATATTGATCATCGCCACCGACGGTTTCGAGGAGTCCGAATTGTTCGAGCCGCGCCGGCGGCTGCTGGACGCCGGCGCGCGGATAACGCTTGCCTCGCCCCAGACCGAGGAGATCCGGGGCGAGAAGGGCGGCGCGCCCGGCAAGACGATCAAGCCCGACCTGGCCATCGAAAGCGTGGACAGCAAGGAGTATGACGCGCTTCTGCTCCCCGGCGGCGTCGCCAATCCCGACAAGCTGCGGATGAACGAGCAGGTCGTCTATACGGTCAAGAAATTCGTCGATGCGGGCAAGCCGGTCGGCGCCATCTGCCACGCACCGTGGCTGCTTGTCGAAGCCGATGCGGTGCGCGGCCGCACCGCCACCGGCTGGCCGTCGATACGGACCGACCTCAGGAATGCCGGCGCCAATGTCGTCGACAAGGAAGCGGTGACCGACGGCACGATCGTCACCAGCCGCCGGCCCGACGATATTCCCGCTTTCACCGACGCTTTCATTGCCCTCGTCGAGAGCGTGGAGGTACCGCTCGAGGCGGCTTAGCTCGGGTCAGACCCGCCGCGGCGCAGGCGGCCGCGCCGGCGCCCAGGTGTCGATCGCGCGGTTGAGCCTGCGTTGCGCCGGCCGTTCGAGCCGGTGGTGGAGGACAATCGACGCCACCAGCACGAGCAGCAGGAAAAGGCCCAGCAGCGGCAGCGGCACATAGGCCGGATCGGCGACGAAGACGAGCTTGAACAGGATGTAGAGCAGGAAGTGGACGAGATAGGTCGCGTAGCTGATCTCGCCCAGATAATGGATCGGCTTCCATCCCAGCGGATTGCCGCGGCCGGCGCCTAGCGCCGCTGCAAGCAGCAGGGCTGCAAAAGCCCATGGCCCGCCGAGCGTTTCGGGGACGAGGCCCGCGAGCAGCGCTGCCAGTGTCACGGCGAGCACGCCCAGGCAGCCCGGCAGCGCGATGCCCGGCACCGTGCGCCACCGCGTCCAGAGCGTGCACAGCAACGTCCCCATCAAGAACTCGATCAGCGCGCGCGACAGGCCGAACCGCGGAATGTTGCCGCCCAGCGTCGTCGCGCCGCCGCCGCCGGACATCAAGGCGTGCAGCGTTACCGGCAGCAAGGCGAGCAGCAGCAGCAAGGAAGGCGTGGGAAGCTTGCGCCAGTCGACCAGCGCGACCAGCAGCGGGAAGAGCAGATAAGCGGCGAATTCGCAGCTGATCGACCAGGACGGATCGTTCCAGGTCAGCGCGCCGGTGAATCCCCAGTTCTGCGCCAGCGCGACGTGCAGCGGAAGCTCGCTCCAGGGATAATGGCCGGGGGCCGCGCGGCCGGTGAGCACGAACAGCAGCGCGAGCGCGGCGGTGCAGCCGAGGATGAAGATGTGCGGCGGCCAGATGCGCGCGAGCCGCCGGGCGATGAATGTGGGCGCCCCGGCCGCGCCGCGCTCCCGCAATGCGTGCGAATAGTTGAGCCACAGCACGAACCCGGACAGCATGAAGAACAGGTCGACCGCCAGATAGCCCTTGCCGAGGATCGAAATCAGCCAGGGGGAAAGCTGCGTCGCGGCGCCGGTCCGAATGTGGAACAGCACCACGAACCAGGCGGCGATGCCCCTGATTCCGGTCAGCGCCGGCAGATCGGCGCGCGCTTCGATCGCCGCGGTCGCCATGGCTCAGGCTGGGACCTGTCCGGACCGCGGCGCGCCCGTCGCCCGCGCGAAGCCGCGCGGGTGCGCCAGCCGCTCTCGACGCCCAAGATAGGTGTCGAGGCCGATCTGAACGCCGAGCAGCATGTAGACGAAAGGCTGCCAGGCGATCGCGACGAACAGCGAGCCGACCAGATAGATGAGCTGGCCGTGCTGGAGCGCGGTCGCCAATGGCGCGATCCACGCATCCTTGTCGATCGCCCTCGCATAGCGGCGCCGCAACACTTCCATCCGCACCAGGCCGGCGATCTGGATCAGCAGGAACAGGACGATACCCGGATAGCCCTGCTCGCCGAGCATTTCGAAATAGCTCGAATGGTAGGCGCGGCCGATGTCCTGGCTCAGCTTGGCCGCTCCGACGCCGCCGCCGCCCGCGCCTGGCCCGGTCGTGGTCTGCACGATCAGCCGGTTCTGGCGATAAGCCTCGAAGCCGCCGCCCAACGGATGATCCTTGGCATAGTCCCAGGTCCAGGCCCAGACCGCGAGCCGCGAGGCGGCCGACGAATCGGCCTGATAGGTCTGGATGGTCTGCATCCGGCCGGTGAAGCCCTGCGGCAAAAGCGGCAGCGCGACGAGCCCCGCCGCCCCGATCAGGCCAAGATAGAGCAGCCGCCGCTTGACGTCGCGTAAGGTCAGCACGACGAGCAGTCCGATGCAGATAAGCCCGGTGCGCGCCTCGGTCCCGACCGGGATGAGCAGGCAGGCGAAGACCAGATTATAGGCGAACAAACGCACCCGCCAGTCGCGCGGGAAGACGGTGCCGAAGCGCGCCAGCCACAGGATCAGCGGGATCATCGCGATCGCGACCGTCGAGATCGTGCTGCCCTCGTACAGGCCGCTGTTGTTGTCGACCATGAGGTTGAGGACGCCGTAGCCGCCCCCGGAAGCCGCGGTCTTGATGCCCCCGACGACGACGATCGCGGCCGCCGACAGGATCATGAACAGCAGATAGGATTCGATCCTGAGGCGGGTGCGCAGCGTGAAGGGGAGGAAGATGGCGAACATCATCGCCTTCCAAACCCAATCCCATTTGGTGAGCGCTTCGACCGGCAGATCGGCGTGGAGCGTCGTGAAGCCGGCATAGGCCAGCAGCAGGATCATCAGTACCTGCCGCGGCGCGATCCGCAGTCCCTTCTTGTCGTCGGCGACCAGCCACGCACCGATCGCCAGCGCCGCTACGATCAGCGAAACCGGCACCGCGTTCAGCATGTAATAGGACAGGCGCTGCGGCGAGACGATGTCGACATAGGCATAAGCGAGGACGAAGATGAACGGCCGTCTGAAGCCGAATGCCAGCAAGGCCGCCAGGTAGGCGACGAAGACGAGGTCACGCATTCGGCGCATCCTTCGGCTTGCGGAACGGACGCCGGGCGGGCGCGGCGGAATCGGCGTCGTCATCGTTCAGATCGGGCCGCCACAGCAGCCGCCAGGCCGTAAGCAGCAGGAGCCCGTGGCTGAGCGCGAGCGCAAAATTGTCGATCATGACGAAAGCCCCGCGGCGCGCTGCATGCGCCACCTTTAGGACCGCTCGGTTGACGGGCCGTTAAGCTTGTCGTGGCAGAGAGCGCGGGCATGCGAATCCTGCACGTCCTCGATCACAGCCTGCCGCTGCAGAGCGGCTATACGTTCCGGACGCGCGCCATCGTCAAGGCGCAGCTGGCGAGGGGCTGGGAGGTCGTGTGCCTGACCGGCGCGCGACACAGCCTTTCGGGACCGGATCCCGAAGTCGTCGATGGAATCACCTTCTATCGCACGCCGCCGCCCGTGCGCGGGCCGTCGCCGCTGCGGGAGTGGCGCGAAATCAATGCGCTGGGCGCGCGGCTGGACGCGCTGGCGGCCGAATGGAAGCCCGATCAGCTGCACGTCCATTCGCCGGTGCTCAACGCGCTGGCGGCGCTGCGCGTCGCGAAGCGCCGCGGCCTGCCGCTGCTGTACGAAATCCGGGCTTTCTGGGAGGATGCGGCGGTCGGCAACGGCACCGGCAGCGAAGGGTCGCCGCGCTACCGCCTGACGCGCATGCTCGAAACCCATGCCGCGCAACAGGCCGATGCGGTCGCGGTAATCTGCGACGGGTTGCGCAGCGACCTGATCGCGCGCGGCATACCGGCCGAGAAGATCCTGGTCGCGCCCAACGGCGTCGACATGGACCTGTTCGGGACGCCGGTGGCCGCCGATCCGTTGCTCGCCGGCCGTCACGGCCTCACCGGCGCCGACGTGGTGGGATTCATCGGCTCGTTCTACGATTATGAAGGGCTCGACGACCTGATCGCGGCGATGCCGCTGTTGATCGCAAGACGACCGGCGGCGCATCTGCTGCTGGTGGGCGGCGGCCCGATGGAGGCAGCGCTCCAGGCCCAGGCCGGCGAATCGCCGGTCTCGGACCGCATTCACTTCATCGGCCGCGTCCCGCATGACGAGGTCGAGCTTTATTACGGACTGATCGACGTTCTTGCCTATCCGCGCAAGGCGATGCGGCTGACCGAGCTGGTCACGCCCTTGAAGCCGCTGGAAGCGATGGCGCAGCGCAAGCTGGTCGTCGCTTCCAATGTCGGCGGCCATCGCGAGCTGATCGAGGACGGCGTGACCGGCAGTCTGTTCCCGGCCGGCGACCCGCCGGCGCTCGCGACGGCGCTGGACGCGCTGTTCGCGCGACGTGCCGAATGGGAGGTCAGGCGCGAGGCCGCCCAGGCCTTCGTTGCGAAAGATCGTAACTGGTCGTCAAATATTTGCCGTTACATTCCCGCTTACCAACGGCTTACCGGTAAGGCGCTGTGATGCGAATGGATTTCAAGGGCAATGCCTTCAACGGCGCGGTGGCCGCCGTCGCCGCGGGGGCGGTGGCGTTCGCGGCGTTCGCCATGCCCGACGATCGATTCACCCAGCTGGTCAACTTCAGCGGACTTCCTTCGATCCTTTCGGCGGCCGAGCCGCCGCTGGGCGTCACCGCCCGTCTCGGCGTCATGACGCTGGGTGCATTGGCGACCTTCCTTGCCGTTTGGCCGCTGCTGCGCTGGTTCGATCCGCCTCCCGTCCAGGAATATCATGAAGATGACGACCATGACGATCTCTTCGACGGCGATTGGGAGACGCCGCGTGTGCGCCGTGCCGATGCCCATCCGGATGCGCCGACGCGGCGCCCGATCTTCGCCGCACAGGATCTGGGCGAGCCCGGCGGCGACTTCCAGGCCGAGGACAGCCGAGGAGAGGATGAAATCGAGTTCCGGGAGGAGCCCGAGGACGCGCAAGGGACTGAGCCGGAGGAAGCGGCGAATGATACGACTGCGGGTCGGGGCCCGGCGCTGTTCCGCCGGCTCGGCGCGCTGCGTCTGGAAGCCTACAATGATGAGCAAGCGGACTCTCGCAGCGAGACACAGGATCTGCCGATCTCCCCCGCCCTCGACGACGCGCCCCGAGGCGATGCCGATTACGAGCCCGTTGCACCCGAGCCCGAAGATGCCGTCGTTCAAGCTTGGGAGCCGCTCGAGCCGGATGCGGAAGCCAGTCGGTCGGGCCACACCGAAGAAGAGGATTTTCTGGAGCTGCGCGCCGAGGACCAGGAAGAGCCGGGTGCGACCGGCGATCTCGTTGCCCGGCTGCCGCTTCCCGAGGACGACGGCCAAAGCATCTCCAGTCTGCTCAACCGGCTCAATGTCGGCCTGGGAAGCTGCGAATGGCCGCTGCCCGCCGCGCCCGATGAGGCGCCGCGGCACCCAAGCGGCGAACGCTTGAGCAGCATGCTCGACGATCTCCAGAAGATGGCGTCGCGAAGCCGCTGACGCGCCGCCAACCGTTATTCGTCTTTGCCTTCCAGGCGGTCGAGATAGGCGCAAAGCCGTCTCGCCGTGTCGGTCCGCAGCTCGCGCCCATTGCGCAGGTCGCCCACCAGATGCGGATCCTTGAGACTGTCGCGCCCGAAGCGGGTCGCGGCGGTGCCCGATTGCCGCAGATAGGTTTCGATGCGCCGCAGCAGATGCATGGATCATCTCCGAATCGATGTTCT
>DATFHP010000040.1:0-34716 GCA_035248285.1 Allosphingosinicella sp.
GGGCGAGCTGACCCACCGCGGCGAGCGTGTCGATCCGGGCGCCATCAAGGACGTCGCGCTGCTCGCGATCGAAGGCGAGAATGACGACATATCGGGCATCGGCCAGACCAAGGCGGCGCTGACCATCGCGACGAATCTTCCCGAAGAGATGAAGCAATATTATCTGGCGCGGGACGTCGGCCATTACGGCATTTTCAACGGCAGCAAATGGCGCAAGCGGATTGCCCCGGTGGTCGAGAAATGGATTGCCGCCCACGACGGCTAAATCGCTAGGCTGTAGTGACATTTTAGCTATTTGAGCCATAGCATGATGCTGGCGAGTTTGATGAAGCCGAGGAAATTGACGGCGAGTTTATCGTAGCGGGTTGCGATGCGCCGGTATTGCTTGAGCTTGGCGAAAAAGCCTTCGATGCCCCATCGGTTCTTGTAAGCGATGCGGTCATAGTCGCGCGGCTGCTTGCGGTGGCTTCGCGGCGGAATGACGACGGTTCCGCCCTGAGCCTCGATCTTCTCGCACAAGCTGTTGGCGTCATAGGCTTTATCGGCGAGGACCTGCTCGGCCTCCAGGCCATCGATCAGGTCGTTTGCGGGAGCCATGTCGTTCTGCTGTCCGGGGCCAAGGTCGAAGCGTACCGGCAGACCGAGTGCATCGACTACGGCATGGATTTTGGTGCCGAAGCCGCCGCGGGACCGGCCAAGAGCCTGGGCTTCCTGGCCCCCCTTTTTTGCCGCGCTCCGGCGGCTTGGGCTTGGGCACGGATGACGGTTGCGTCGATCGCGATCCATTCCATGTCGGGATCGCCTGACACCGCCTCGAAGATCCGGTCGAACACACCCCGCTCGACCCAGCGATAATAGCGGCGCTTCGCCCTATCGTACGGCCCGAAACGCTCGGGCAGATCACGCCAGCGCCCGCCCGAGCGCGCCACCCACAAGATCGCATCGAAAAAGAGCCGACCGTCGCTCCTTGGACCACGTCGTCCCTTGCGTCCGCCCGGAACAAACTCGCGCAGCCGATCCCACTGATCGTCCCGAAGTACCTCTCCCTCCACACCAGCCTCCAAAAGCCAGTGTTGAATCAGAACTCCATGCGATTGGGAATCCCTAAAATGTCACTACAGCCTAGTAGAACCCGACTTTCTTGCTTCCGTAGCTCACGAGGATGTTCTTGGTCTGTTGGTAATGGCCGAGCATCATCTTGTGCGTTTCCCGCCCGATGCCCGATTCCTTGTAGCCGCCAAAGGCCGCGTGCGCGGGATAGGCATGATAGCAGTTGGTCCAGACGCGTCCGGCCTGGATCGCGCGTCCCAGACGATAGCAGCGGTTGATGTCCCGGCTCCATATCCCCGCGCCGAGGCCAAACCGCGTGTCGTTGGCGAGCTTCAGCGCTTCGTCTTCATCCCGAAATGTCGTGACAGCCAAGACCGGTCCGAAGATCTCCTCCTGGAAGATCCGCATGCTGTTGTCGCCGCGAAAAACCGTCGGCTTCATGTAGAAGCCTTCGGCCAGCGGGCCCGGCATCACGTTTCGCGCGCCGCCGATCAGCAGCTCGGCGCCCTCGCCGCGTCCGATATCGACATAGCGCAGGATCTTATCGAGCTGCTCCTGCGAAACCTGCGCGCCCATCATGGTGGCCTGCTCGCGCGGATCACCCTGTCGGATCGCCTCGATCCGGGCCAATGCCCGCTCCATCACCTTGTCGTAGATCGATTCCTGCACCAGCGCCCGGCTGGGGCAGGTGCAAACCTCCCCCTGGTTGAGCGCGAACATGACAAGGCCCTCGATCGCCTTGTCGAACAGATCGTCATCCTCGGCGGCGATGTCGTCGAAGAAGATATTGGGCGATTTGCCGCCCAGCTCGAGCGTGACGGGAAGCAGATTGTCGACCGCGTAGCCCATGATCAGCCGCCCGGTGGCCGTCTCGCCGGTGAAGGATATCTTGGCGATGCGCGGTGAGGAGGCGAGCGGCTTGCCGGCTTCGAGACCGAAGCCGTTGACGATGTTGACCACGCCGGGCGGCAGGAGGTCGGCGATCAGTTCGGCCCACACCAGCACCGAGGCCGGGGTCTGCTCGGCAGGCTTGAGAACCACGCAATTGCCGGCGGCCAAAGCGGGCGCGACCTTCCACGCCATCAGCAGCAACGGGAAGTTCCAGGGGATGATCGCGGCCACGACGCCCAGGGGCTCCGCGAAGTGATAGGCGACCAGTTCCTGATCGATGTCGCTGATCGAGCCTTCCTGGGCGCGGATGCAGGAAGCGAAGTAGCGGAAATGATCGATCGCCAGCGGGATGTCCGCTGCCATCGTCTCGCGGATCGGCTTGCCATTGTCCAATGTCTCGGCGAAGGCGAGCTGCTCCAGGCTCTGCTCCATCCGGTCGGCGATCCGGTTGAGAATGAGCGCGCGTTCGCCGGCGCTGACCTTCCCCCACGCCTCGCGCGCCGCATGCGCCGCGTCCAGCGCGCGCTCGACGTCCTTGGCGTCGGATCGCGCAACCTCGCAGAGCTTCGCGCCATCGATCGGCGAGATGTTGTCGAAGTATCGGCCCTCGACGGGGTCGACCCAGCGCCCGCCGATGAAGTTTCCATTGCGCTGCCTGAAGATGCTCGAGGAGATTGGTGTCCGCAGATCATCCATGTCCAATAGCTCCGTATCTCTCTATCGTTCGTTCGTCTGATCGCGCCACAGCATGTCCATCGCATATTGGGTATCGAGATATTCGCGCATGGATTTCACCTTGCCCCCTTCGACTTCAAACAGCGCGAAGAAGACATTGCGGTATTTGCGGCCATCCAACGTGATGCGGCTGAATACCCATTCTGCGGCAACCCGATCACCTTCCGCGATCACCGTGCCGATCTCCACGCTGACGCTGCCGGGCATGCTCATTTGGGCGCTGGGGAGGAGGTTCTCGCGATAGATGGCCTCCTTGCCCGTCAAGGTCCCCGAGAATGGCAGCCTGCCCGGTATCCAAAGCGTCGCATCGTCCGCGAAAAGCGCCGTCGCGGCTTCAAAGTCGCCGCGGCCGTAGGCTTCGAGGAGGGCCAGGACCACCTCCTTGGCGCCGAGGCCCAGCGACGTCCGTTCGTTCATCTGCGCACCTTTCGTCTCCACGCCGCGTCAGATGCGATCCGGGAAGATGGTGGGTCTGTAACGCTCGGCCGAGAAGGCGTTCGGGACGCCCGGCTGCTGGTAGACCTCGATCGTGTTGGCGATTTCCGCAAGCGAGAAAGCCAGGAACAGCAATCGCGTCTCGGGCGGCGGCAGAGCGTTCAGATCAAAGCCGTCCAGATAGACCAGCGCCTCATCGAGGCGCGGCAGCATCGCATCATAGAAGCGCCGCGATTCCTCGACCGGGCTGTCCCAGCGTTTCCTCGCCCGATCCACCTCATGCGCGAGCGACCATTCCTCCACGAAAGGCGCCAATTCCTCGAAACCCCGGGGAAGCGACGGCACGTTCGGCTTGGGGCGGACCTGTTTCTCAGTCACATTCGCCCTCCATCGCACCCGATACGTAATCGGCCACTACTTTGTTGAAATGCTGGACGGCGATTTCCTCGTCCTGCACCAGCCAATGGTCGATCGCACCCGAATGGAGAACATGCTGTATCCTTTCGGAAAGAATCCCGTCCTCCATCAGAACGTCGCGGGTCACCACCTTGCTGTATTCCTGAAAAAACCGCTCCGATGCCTTGGTCGGCTTGGCGAAATACATTCGCGATTCCCACATCACCTTGTCGGGCGCCGTCGGCCAGAAACTGTGCGTGTACCAAGCACCGTTCACGACATTGAGCTGGAAATTGGGGAATATATTGTTGATGTCGAAGGACCAGTGCGTGCTGTTGGTGGGGTTCACCGCGCCGGGCACCCCGTCGGTGGCCGAGGCCTGCATCAACGGCGCGCCATGGCTGAAGGCCACCGCGCCAACCGGGGTCGCCGGCGCATCGGGATTGCCGAAAATCGAGATCAATCGGTGACGCTTCTGAAGATCGATCAGGAGATTGCGGCTGAACGGATTATCCTTGGTGGTGAAGATCGGCGCCGCACCGGCGTGCAGCGTGGCGGTATGGTAATTTTCGAGAAAGCCGGCGATCATGATCTTCCAGTTGCAATGAACCTCGGCCTTATATTCGTAATAATGGGGCGCCTCGTGAAAGGGGTGGCCGGCCAGCCTATCGCCGATCTCGCCGAGATATTCGCGCAATGTCTCGCGCGGATTGGGCGCGATATGGACGAATATGAAGCCCTCCCATATGTCCAGGACGACGCCTTTCAGCCCGTAGTCGTCCTTGTCGAAGTCATAGAAATTGCGCTCCTCAGGCGTCCAGCGCAGCCTTCCTGAAAGATCGAAGGTGAAACCATGATATGGGCATTTGAACATGTTGGTCGAGCCGAACTCGCCATCTTTCTCCCAACAGAGCATGCTTCCGCGATGCGTGCAGACATTGTGAAATGCGCGAAAGACATCATCGGCGCCGCGGACGATCAGGAGCGACGTATCACAGGGCGGAATATCCTTCACCAGATAGTCGCCGGGGTTGGCGAACTCTTCCACCCGAGCGACCTTGAGCCAGACCTTCGGCCACAATCGCTGTTTTTCGAGCTCGAACCACTCGCTTGACTTCATCGGCTCGATGGGCTGGCGGCCCGGCGTCCCAAGGTCGTTGTAACGCGGGAACCAGCGCCGCGTCGACCGCCACGTTTCCTTGCCGTCGGAGCGCTTCAACCTCTTCCTCCTCCCATCGCCGCTGAGCAGCCATGGATAGAGTAGCGGTCAGGCCATCGACATTGAAATCGCTTCATCTTGGTATCACGCTGCGGCATACCAGATGGCGCGAAGGCTTTGGAGCCGTGCCTCAGAGCAGAGCGCGCCCCTAGCCCGGCTCGGTCGCCGTATCGCGCTTGCGGCGCCGCTCGGTGAACCAGATCGCGATCAGCGCAACCTCGTAGAGCAGCACCAGCGGGATGGCGAGGCTGAGCTGCGACACCACGTCGGGCGGAGTGAGGACGGCGGCGATCGCGAAGGCGGCGACGATGGCATAGCGCCGGCCGCGCCGCAGCTGCGCGCGGCTGACGATGCCGGCGCGTTCCATCAGCATCAGCAGCACCGGCAGGAGGAAGGCGACGCCGAAACCGAAGATGAACTTCGTGACGAAGTCGAGATAATTGCCGACCCCGGGCAAGGCGGTCTGCTGGACGCCGCCGACATTGCCCTGATAGGACAGCAGGAAGTGCAGCGCGACCGGCATGGTGACGTAATAGGCAAGCGCGGCACCGGTGAGGAACAGCAGCGGCGTCACCAGCAGGAAAGGAAGAAAAGCCCTTTTCTCCTTGCGATAGAGGCCGGGCGCCACGAACTGCCAGATCTGGTTGGCGATGATCGGAAAGGCCAGCATGAGGGCCGCGAAAAAGGCGACCTTCACCTCGGCAAAGAAGGCCTCGAAGATGTTGGTGTAGATCAGCCGCCCCTGTCCGGCGCGCAGCAGCGGCTGGACCAGGAAAGCGAAGATCGGCCGCGCGAAATAGAAGCAGACGCCGAAGGCGACGGCGAGCGCGGCGACGCACCATAACAGGCGCCGCCGGAGCTCGATCAGATGCTCGAGCAACGGCGCACGCGTTTCGTCGATATCCCTCACGGCAGCTCGCGCTTCGGCGCGGCCGGCGGTGCGCGGTCGGGCATGTCGGGACGATCCTCCGCCTCAAGCGCCGGCGCCGGATAGTCGCGCATGATACGTTCGTTCTCCGCCTGCCACTTCTTCTCCATCTCCTCGAGCTCGGCTTCGCGGATCATCGCGTCGAACCCGGATCGGAAATGGCGCGCGACGCCGCGGGCGCGGCCTGCCCAATGGCCGACGGTGCGCATCACGCGCGGCAGGTCCTTGGGGCCGATCACCACCAGGGCGACGATCGCGACCAGCAGGAGTTCGGTGGGGGCTATGTCGAACATGGCTGGAGAAGGTGCATTCGTGCTGCTTGGTCCGGTCCGCGCTGCCTTGCGCTGGAGTTAGGGTTCGCGCTTTTCGTCGGCGTCGCGCGTGGCGCTGAGGTCGAGCGGAACGTCGAGCTTCTTGTCTTCCGTCAGCCGGCGCGCGGGCTCATCTTCCTCGCTCATGCCTTTCTTGAAGCTTTTGATACCCTTGGCGACATCGCCCATCATGTCGGAAAAGCGGCCCTTCCCGAACAGCAACAGCACGATGATGCCGACGATCAACCAATGCCAGATGCTCAAACCGCCCATTTCGCTGTCTCCGGAAACCTTGGCACAGGCCTAGGCCACATTTAGACTGAACCACCGCTCGTCCCGAGCCTATCGAAGCTTGTCCTGAGCCGGCTGCAAGCAGCCGAAGGGGACTGTCCTTCGTCCAGCCAAGAACAAAGAGAGGGCTTCGACAAGCTCAGCCCGAACGGCGCTATGATTCCTTACCAACAGGACCGACCCTAATCCTCCTCGTCGGCAGTTTCCAGTTCTAGCTGTTCGAAGGCGACATCGATCGGGTCGAGCAGGCCGGCTGCCTTCAGATCGTCGATGCCGGGCAGGTCGCGCCGGCTGGCAAGCCCGAAGTGGGCGAGGAAATGCGCCGTGGTGGCGTAGGTGAGCGGGCGGCCGGGCAATTCGCGGCGGCCGGCCGGCCGGACCCAGCCGGCCTCCATCAGCACGTCGAGGGTTCCCTTGGAGATCTGCACGCCGCGGATCGCCTCGATCTCGGCGCGGCTCACCGGCTCATGGTAGGCGATGATGGCAAGCGTCTCGACCGCCGCGCGCGACAGCTTGCGGGTCTCGTCGCGCTCGCGACGCAATATATGGGCAAGATCGGGAGCGGTCTGGAAATGCCATCGTTCGCCGCGCTCGACGAGCTCGACGCCGCGGCCGGAATAATGTTCCGCCAACGCCGCCAGCGCCGCCGCGACGTCCACCTCCTCGCCGACATGATCCTGAAGCTCGCCGCAGCTCATCGGCTCCTCGGCGGCGAACAGACATGCCTCGACGGCGCGCATCGCGCTGGTCACGCCGTTCATGCGGCGCGCACATAGAGCGGCGCGAAGGCCGCCTGCTGATCGAACACTATCCTGCCCTGCCGGGCGAGCTCCAAAGCGGCCACGAAGCTCGATGCGAGCGCCGAGCGGCGGAAGGCGGGATCCTGCGTCTCGGGCAGGAAGGATTCGAGCGTCGCCCAGTCGAGCGTCGTGCCGAGCAGCCGCTCGACGCGGGTCAGAGCCTCCTCCAGCGTCATCACCGGCCGGTGCGCAATGACATGCACCGCCGGCTCGCTGCGGGCGCGAACCAGGCCATAGGTCGAGATCAGATCGTACAGATCGACCTGCCAGGCCGATTTGCGGACGACGCGCAGCCCTTCGGGGGCGCCGCGCGCGAATACGTCCCGGCCGAGCCGATCGCGCGCGAGCAGCCTGGCGCCCGCCTCGCGCATGGCGTTCAGCCGCTGCAGGCGCAGCTGCAGCCGGAGCGCCAGCTCCTCCGGGCTCGGATCCGCCTCCACGTCCTTGGGAAGCAGCAGGCAGGATTTGAGATAGGCGAGCCAAGCCGCCATGACGAGATAGTCGGCGGCGATCTCGAGCTTGAGCTTCTTCGCGTCGGCGATGAAGGCGAGATATTGCTCGACCAGAGCCAGGATCGAGATTTTCGCCAGGTCCACCTTTTGCGCGCGCGCCAGCGTCAGCAGCAGATCGAGCGGACCTTCCCAGCCATCGAGATCGAGCGTCAGGCGATCGGATTCGCGGACCGGAGCATCGTCCAGCTCCCAATCCTCGTCAGCGTCCGGGCCGATAGCGGTCATGCCCCCTTCTATCGTCGGCCGATCGCGCGCGCCAGATGACAGCAGCGGATCAGACGTAGGCGAGCAGGCTGTCGCGTCTGGCCGCGAGTTCCTCATAGGAGCCTTGCGGCGCCACGCCGCGGATCGTCGCCATCGCCCGCGCCAGCCGCTCCCGCGACGAATCGCTCATCGGACCGATCGCGGCGGCGACGTCGATCATTTCCTCCATCTTGCCCGAGCAATGGAGCGCGACGTCGCAGCCGGCCTCGACGGCGCCGCGGGCGCGCGCCCCGAAAGGCCCGCTCAGCGCCTGCATGCCGATGTCGTCCGACATCAGCCAGCCATCGAAGCCGATCCGCCCGCGTACGATGTCGCCGATCACGATCGGGGAAAGGGTCCCCGGCCGCTCGCGGTCCCAGGCGGTATAGACGACATGGGCGGTCATCCCCATCGGTGCGCGATTGAGCGTACGGAAGGGCTCGATGTCCTGCTCGAGCTCGTCATCGCTGGCGGGCACGATCGGAAGCTCGAGATGAGAGTCGCTCATCGCGCGTCCATGGCCGGGCATGTGCTTCACGACCCCGACCACGCCGCCTTCACGAAGCCCTTCGATCACCGCCCGGCCCAGCGCCGCGACCTGCATCGGCTCGGAGCCGAGCGCGCGGTCGCCGATGATATCATTGGCGCCCGGCTGGCGAACGTCGAGCAGCGGAAGGCAATCGACGTTGATCCCGACCTCGTTCAGCAGGACGGCGATCGCCTCGGCATTGTGACGCGCCGCTTCGATCGCCGAGGCGGGCGCGATCTGATAGAGCTGGGCGAAACGCTCCGCGCACGGGAATTCCGGCCATTCGGGGGGCCGCATACGGGCCACCCGGCCGCCCTCCTGGTCGATCAGGATCGGCAGCTCGTCCCGGCCATGGATCGCGCGCAGCGAGTCGGTAAGCGACTTCAATTGCCCGCGGTCGAGGCAGTTGCGCTTGAACAATATGTAGCCGGCGGGATCGGCGTCGCGGAAGAAATCGCGCTCGTCGGGCCTCAAACTCTCGCCAGCGGGGCCATAGATCGCCGCCTGCATCTGTCTTCTCACTCGAGCCAATGGATTGCTCCTCTCCCGCAAGCGGGAGGGAACAGTCCATTGTAAAGCGGAAAGACGCCTAGTCTATCGAAACGCAGCTCTCGCCGGCGACGCGCAGCCTTCCGCACAGATTGTCGACGTTCGGGCCGCTTGCCCGCAGGCGATAGAGCGTCTTGCCGCCGGCCGAAACCGTGGTGACGCTGTGGTTGAGCGGCTCCAGATATTTGAAGCGGCCCGCAAGCGTCTTCCACGCGTTGTTCGCCGCGGTCGGGCTCGAGAATGCGCCGAGCTGGACCGAATCCTTGGCGGTTGCGGGCTCGGCCGCCTGAACCTGGCGGACGGGAACCGGCACCGGAGCGGCCTTGCCGGCGGCGGCGGGCGCGGCCGGAGCCGGCGCCGCCTTGGGCGTCGGCGGCGCTTTGGTGACCGGGGCTTCGGGCACCGCATCGACATTGATCGTGCCCTTGGGCTCGGCCCCCTCGCTGGCGGCAAAGGCGGTCTCGCCCGTGCCTTGGACCTTCATGCCGCCCGGATTGTCGGGACGAGCCTTATAGTCGCCCGCGTCGGCGGTAATGGTTTCGGGCGCCGCTTCCCGATCGGTACGGTGGCCGAGCCAGAACAATCCGCTCACCACCAGGCCGATCGCGATCAGGCCGACCAGCACGGCGACGACGAGCTTCATCGGGGAAGGGCCGTCGCGTTCATCGTCTTCGTCCACCGCTTCTAGCCAGGGAAGACGGTCCTCGTCCTCCAGCGGTGTCGCATCATCGGCACGAATGTCAGTCATCAGTGCATCTCCTCCGCCGCGGCAACCCCCATGATGCCGAGGCCGTTGCGGATAATCTGCCCTATTGCTGAAGCCAGTTCCAGCCGCGCGAAAGTCATTTCTGGCGCGTCGGGAACCAAAAAGCGTCGTTTTGGGTCATCATTGCCGCGATTCCACTGTGCGTGGAAGGCCGCGGCAAGGTCGGCAAGGTAAAAGGCAATGCGATGCGGCTCGTGCGACTGGGCGGCACCTTCGACGATTCGCGGGAATTGGGCAGCCAGCTTGACCAGTCCCAGCTCCTCCTCGTCGAGCAGCGCAAGATCGGCCTCGGCTTCGGAGACGAGCCCCGCTTCGGCCGCCTTGCGGCGCAGCGACGAGATCCGCGCATGGGCATATTGAACGTAGAAGACCGGATTGTCCTTCGACGCCTCGACGACCTTGGCGAAATCGAAGTCGAGCGGCGCATCGTTGCGGCGCGTCAGCATCATGAAGCGAACGACGTCCTTGCCGACCTCGCGCACCACGTCGGCCAGGGTCACGAAGCTGCCGGCGCGCTTCGACATCTTGACCGGCTCGCCGGCGCGAAACAGCCGCACCATCTGGACCAGCTTGACGTCCAGCGCGACCCGCCCCTCGGTGAGCGCGCGCACCGCCGCCTGGATCCGCTTGACCGTACCGGCATGATCGGCGCCCCAGACGTTGATCAGGATGTCCGCCCGCTCCGCCTTTTGCAGATGATAAGCGGCATCGGCGCCGAAATAGGTCCAGCTGCCGTCCGATTTCTTCATCGGCCGGTCCTGGTCGTCGCCGAATTCGGTGGCGCGGAACAAGGTCAGCTCGACCGGCTCCCAATCCTCCGAGATCTCGCCTTTCGGCGCTTCGAGCAGGCCTTCGTAGATCAGCCCTTTGGCGCGCAGCGCGGCCAGCGCGCGGTCCGCCGCGCCGCTGGCCTGAACCTCGGCTTCGGAAGCGAACACATCGTGATGGATGCCAAGCAGCGCGAGATCCTCCCTGATCAGCGCGAGCATTGCCTCGACCGTCGTACGCCGGAACGGCGCAAGCCATTCCTGCTCGGGCGCATCGACGTAGCGCGTGCCGAACAGCGCGGCGAGCCGCGCGCCGACCGGCTTCAGATAATCGCCCGGATAAAGGCCCTCGGGAATCTCGCCGATGTCATGGCCGAGCGCCTCGCGGTAGCGCAGCCACGCCGAGCGCGCGAGCACGTCGACCTGCGCGCCGGCGTCGTTGACATAATATTCGCGGACGACCGCGTAGCCGGCATGTTCGAGCAGGCTGGCGAGCGCGTCTCCGACCACGGCGCCGCGGCAATGGCCCATGTGCATCGGCCCGGTCGGATTGGCCGAGACATATTCGACATTGACCTTTTGGCCCGCGCCGATGGCGAGCCGTCCATAACGCTCGCCCGACGCAAGGATCGTTCGAAGCTCGTCGCGCCACATGGCCGGGACGAGCCGCAGGTTGATGAAGCCCGGGCCGGCGACCTCAGCCGTTTCGACCTCGTCCACCTCGGCAAGCCTGGCCGCGATCAGCGCGGCGAGCGCGCGCGGATTGGTGGCCGCGCCCTTGGCCAATACCATCGCAGCATTGGTGGAGAGATCGCCATGCGCGGGATCGCGCGGCGGCTCCACGGTGATCGCCTTGCGCGCGAGGCCCGCAGGCAAGCTGCCGTCGCGCTCCAGCGCATCGAGCGCCGCATCGATATGCTCCGCAAAGCGGGCGTAGACCGTATCCACCACTCACACCATCACAGGGAAAGGGCGGGGCTTTAGGGTCCAGGCCCGCAATCCGCAATGGGTGGCCCGGATCAGCTATAGTCCTCCGGCAATCGAACCGGCCCGACATGCTGGCGATATTGGGCGATGGCGTAGCGATCGGTCATCCCGGCAATGAAATCGCCGATCGTGCGCAACATCGGCACCTCATGATCCCATTGCGCCTGCCATTCGGGCGGCAACAGCGTCGGATCCGCGCGATAGGCCGCGAACAGGCCGGCAACCACGCTGCGGGTTTCCTCGGCGACGGCCCGCACCGGCGGCGCCCGGTACATGCGCGCGTAGAGGAAGGCCTTGAGCTGGCGCTCCTGCTCGGCCATCTCGCTCGAGAATCCGACCAGCGATCGGCCGGCGGCGCGCACGTCCTCGATCGTCTCGATGCGCGCGGCCGCCAGCCGCGTTGCAGTCTCGGCGATCACGTCCTGCACCATGACGCCGATCTGATCGCGGACCAGCTCGGGCACCAGCCTGCGCTCGTCGACGTCGGGATAGCGTTCCAGGACCTTGCGCCAAAGCGCGCCGATCAGCGGAACGGCGAGCAGGTCGGCGATGGCGAACAGCCCCGCGCGCAGGCCGTCGTCGATGTCGTGGTTGTCATAAGCGATGTCGTCGGCGATCGCGGCAACCTGCGCCTCGAGCGAAGGCCAGCTCATCAGCGCGAGGGGGAATGAAGCGTCGGCTTCGCGCAGCGCCCAATTGGGCGCGCCGACCGGGCCATTGTGCTTGGCCAGCCCCTCCAGCATCTCCCAGCTGAGATTGAGCCCCGCGAAGCGCGGATAGGGTGTTTCCAGCTTGGTGAGCAGCCGCAGCGTATGCGCGTTGTGATCGAAGCCGCCGGCGCCGGCCATGGCGAGGTTCAGCGCCTCCTCGCCGGTATGCCCAAAAGGCGGATGGCCGATATCGTGGGCGAGGCACAGCGCCTCGGTCAGATCCTCGTTGAGCGCGAGCGCGCGCGCGATGGTCCGGCCGATCTGGGCGACCTCCAGGCTGTGCGTCAGCCGGACCCGGACATGGTCCCAACCCGGCGCCACGAATACCTGCGTCTTGTGGCGAAGACGCCGGAACGGAATCGAATGGATGATCCTGTCGCGGTCGCGCTGAAAGGCGTCGCGCGGCCCGCGCGGTGCTTCGCTTGCCCCATGCAGCCGCCCCCGCGAACGTGCAGGGTCCGAGGCAAAGGGCGCCAGTGTCACTTCGAGGCCAGTTTCTTGATCTCCTGACCGGCGGGGCTGGTCCAGCTCAGCGCGATCACATCCTCCTTGTCGAGCTTGTCGATGAAGGCCTGCGCCTCCTTATCGGATTTGAACGGGCCGACAAGCAATCGATTGGTGGCACGCGCCGCGGATATCCAGGCCGTCCTGGCCGAAAGCAGCTTGGGCGCCTTCGTCTTGATGATTCCATATAGGCCGGACAGGGACTTCTCATTCGCCGCATGGGCGAGTTGCACCCAGATGCGGCTCGGCTCCTTGGCCTTGGCCGCTTCGATCTTCTTTGCCGCTTCATCCTTGCTCGCCGAAGCCGCTTTGAGCGCGGGGACGGCCGCGCCTCTCACCGGCGCCGCCGGCTTGGGCTTCGCCGCGACCGGCCTGGCCGGCGACGCGGGCGTCGCCTGCTGCTCGCCGGTTGCCGGAAGCGCCTCGACCAGCGCAACGATATCGGCGAGGCGCATGATCGGACGCGAGTCGGCGGCCGGCGGCGGCTCGACCGGCCGGGGTTGGACGGGATTTGACTGGACCGGTTGCGCAATCGGGCCGGACGCGATCCGCGCGGGCGCTGCCGCGGCAGGCGCGGGCCGGGCCGGCGGCGGCGGCGCCATCGCGCCCAGCGGCTTCTGGCTGGTGTCGGGCTTTCCGGCGGCGATCGGCGTATCGTGCGGGGCCGGACCGGACGGCGGCAGCGCGGCAACCGTCTCGACCGGTTGCGCCTGGCCCGGGAAATGGCCGAAATTGACCGCGAGCGCGCGATCGGCCGGATCGAGCGACGGAAGCTTGGCAAGGAAGGGCGCCCAGGCCGCAGCCTGCGCCGGCATCACCGCCTGAACGGCCCTGGTGGCGCCCGCGGCATCGCCGGTCAGCGCCAGGATGAACGCGCGCGTGCGCCAGGCGGCGCGATCCTGGTGCCGGAGCTGGTCGTCGATGGTCAGCAATGCGGCGTCGCGGTTGCCGCCGATCGCCTGGCTCAGCGCGAGCCTGCGGCGGACCTCGGGATCCTCCCTGCTGCGCAGCGCCAGCTGATAGTCCCGTTGGGCCCGGCCGGGATCGCCGACCAGGTCGAAGGCCAGGCCGCGATAGGCGGCGACATCCGCTTCAGGCACGCCAAGGCGCACCGCCTCGTCGAAGAATCGGAGCGCCGGCCTGGCCTGCTCCATCATCACCAGCGCCGAGCCGAGACCCGCCTTGATCGGGCCGTCGTTGGGCGCCAGCTCCTCGGCACGGCCAAAGAAGGTCAGCGCCGCCTGCGGATCGCCAAGCTCGAGCGCGGAATGGCCGGCAGCGGTCAGGGCGGGAATGCTGCTGGGATTGCCGGCAAGGATCGTCAGCTGGCGCGACAATTCGGCGTCGGGCCCCGAAACGCTCGCCGAAGAACCTCTTTCGGTCGCAGAGTGTGGAAGCTGGGCGGCGGCGGGGACGTTCGCGAAGGCCAGAGCGATCGCGGCGATGGCAATCCTAATCATAAGCGAGGATAGACCGGCGCAATGATGAGCCGGCAATGACCGAGGCCATGCCGCTGCGGCCAATCGGTGCCTGCCGGCGACAAGCCGGAGCCGGCCGCCCCGTCGAAAGCCTATTGGTTGTTCTGGCGATTCAGGAAGCGCGGGATATCGAGCGGATCGCGTCCCGCCGAGCGCTGCGGGCTTTCCTCCTCGACCTGGGCCTTCGCGGCCCCGCGCGCGATGTTCGACATGCGCTCGAACAACGTGCCGCCTTCGCGGCGCGGCGGCGCCGGGGCAGCCTCCTCGAGCCAGGCCCGCGTTCCAGATCCGTCGCCTTCGGCCGCATCGCCATCAGCCGACGAAGCCTCTTCCTCGCCATCGACCATGCTGCCGGCATCGAGCAAAAGCTCGTCGCCGTCGATTTCGTCGCTGCCGTCGTTGAGCTTGAGCTCGACCTCGCGCTCGGCGGCGATCGGCTCGGGCGCGCCCGGCTCCTCGGCCATCTCGGGGGCCATCGCGGCTTCCGGCACGGCCGCCGCCGGAGCCTCGGCCTTCGGCACCTCGGGCGTCCGCGCTGCCGCCGGGAAAGCGAACACCTTGGCGGGGGCGGGCTGCGCTACGACCTCGGCGTCGATGCCGGTGGCCACGACCGAGACCCGGATCCTGCCCTCGAGATCGTTGTTGAACGCCGAGCCCCAGATGATGTTCGCATCGGGATCGACGAGGTCCTTGATATGGTTGGCCGCCTCGTCGACCTCCATCAGGCGCATGTCCTCGCCGCCGGTGATCGAGATGATGACGCCGCGCGCACCGCGCATCGACACGCCGTCGAGCAGCGGATTGGCGATCGCCTGCTCGGCCGCCTCGATCGCACGATTGTCGCCCCCGGCTTCGCCGGTGCCCATCATCGCCTTGCCCATCTCGCCCATCACCGAACGCACGTCGGCGAAGTCGAGATTGATCAGGCCGGGCATGACCATGAGGTCGGTGATGCCGCGCACGCCTTGCTGAAGCACCTCGTCGGCCATCTGAAAGGCTTCCTTGAAGGTGGTGTTCGGATTGGCGATGCGGAACAGATTCTGGTTGGGGATGACGATCAGGGTGTCGACATGCTGCTGCAGCTCCTGGATGCCGGAATCGGCGGCGCGGCCGCGCCGTGCCCCCTCGAAGCTGAACGGCTTGGTGACCACGCCGACCGTCAATATGCCCTTCTCGCGGGCGATCTTGGCGATCACCGGCGCCGCGCCGGTGCCGGTGCCGCCGCCCATGCCGGCGGCGAGGAAGCACATATGCGCGCCGTCCAGCGCCTTCTCGATCTCCGCCAGCGTCTCTTCGGCGGCGGCCTTGCCGATCTCGGGACGCGAGCCGGCGCCGAGGCCCTGGGTGATCTTGAGGCCAAGCTGGATGCGGCGATCCGCCGGGGAAGCGTTGAGCGCCTGCGCATCGGTATTGGCGACAATGAAATCAACGCCCTGAACATCGCTGTTGATCATGTTTGCAATGGCATTTCCGCCCGCACCGCCAACGCCGATCACGCTGATCCGGGGCCGAAGCTCGTCGACTGCCGGCCGGATGAAATCGATGCTCATTGCACATTCTCCCCGTTGCTCAGACGGCCCGAGCGCGTCTTCCTAAACCCTTTTGCACGATGCGATTCTTGGGTGCGAGCAAAAAGTTAACGGCATAGTATTTTTTCTTAATACTGAGTCCGAAAAGCCGCGATCAGCCGCTGCAACATGCCGGTGCCGTCCGATTTCCGGACAATGGTTTGGGGTCCGTCGATCTGACGCAGATCGAGCTCCTTCGATGCCGCGAACTGGGCAAGGCCGGCAAGGGTCGAGAAGGCCGGCCCGCTATGCGCATCGGGCAGCCCCGGCATCTTCGGCCGGCCGATCCGGACGGCGCGGCCGAGCACGCCCTGGGCATAGTCGGCGATGCCCTTCAATTCGGCGCCGCCGCCGGTCAGCACGACCTGGCGTCCGAACGGGCCCGAAAAGCCGAGGTCCTTCAGCGCGACCGCGATCTCGCCGGTGAGATGCTCGAGACGCTGGCGGATGACGGCGATGAGCTGGGCACGGGTGATGCGCGAGGATTCCGTGCCGTCCTCGCCGCCGGCGATCGGCTCCAGCTCGATCATGTCGTGATTGTCGCGCGGCGAGGTCATCGCCGAGCCGTAATAGCATTTCATCCGCTCGGCATCGCCGCGGCGCGTGCCGAAAGCCGAAGCGATGTCGTCGGTGATGTCGATGCTGCCGGTCGACAGCGACTTAAGACCGACGAGCATCCCGCCGGCGAACACCGATACGTTGGTCACCCCGCCGCCGAGCTCGACGAGCGCCACCCCGAGTTCGCGCTCCTCCTCGCTGAGGCAGGCCTTGCCCGCGGCGACCGGCGACGCGACGATCGCCGAAACGCCGAGGTGGGCCGAACGCACGCACAGATCGAGATTGCGCACCGGCGACGGATCGGCGGCGACGACATGGATGTCCACGGCGAGCTTGTCGGCGTGCAGCCCGAGCGGCTTCTTGACGCCCTGCAGCCCGTCGAGCGTGTACAGCGCGGGCAGCGCGTGCAGGATCATGCGGCCCTGCGGATCGATCGATTCCCGGCCGACCGAGAAAAGCTGATCGAGGTCCTCGGTCTCGACGCGGCGGCCGCCGATCTCCACCTCGACGCTGGCGACGCTGCCGACGAGACCGCCCGCCGACATGCCGACGAAGACATCGTCGATGTTGATGCCCGCGATCCGTTCGGCCTGCTCGACCGCCTCGCGGATCGTCGCCTCGGCGCGTTCCATGTCGGCGATGAGCCCGCGCCGCACGCCGCGGCTCTCGCGCTGGCCGGTGCCCATGATCCTCAGCTCGCCGTCGTCGCCCGGCTCGGCGATCAGCGCGCTGACCTTCGATGAGCCGATGTCGAGCGCGGTGACCAGTTTTCGAACGGGAGGCGGTGCCATCGTCGCTCCTCAGATCGTCTGCGAGGCCGGCGCTTCGCCCTGCTGGCTCGGCGGCACGACCTGCGGCGCGCCGGCCGGCGTATCGGGCACCGTCGCAGGCGCGGACGTTTCGGGCAGATCGGAGATGATGCTGCCGGGCTCGCGCGATACGCGCACGATCATCTTGCCGGGAATGCGCATGTCGAAGCGCACCAGACCGCGGCCAAGCAGCTGCGTCTTGCGATCCATTTCGGCGAAGCGCGTCAGCGCCCGGGCCGCCTTGTCTGCGCCCTCGGGCAAGGCAAGGACCTCGCCCGAATGGAAGCGCAGGTCCCAGCGACGCCCGCCGACCCAAGTGGCCCCTTCGATGATCGGGCGAAGCTCGGGCGCCGCCGCAATCAGGCGGCTGAGCTCGGCGGCATGCTGATTCGCGGCCGGACCGATCACCAGCGGCAGGTCCGGCATGGCGGCCAGATCGACCGGCTCCAGCACCACGCCCTCGGGATCGATCAGCATCAGCTGCCGGTTATACTGCCAGATGGCGGCCGGCGTCCGCTCGACGATATCGACCACCAAAGTGTCGGGAAAGCGCCGCGACACGCGCGCGTCCTTGACCCAGCCGAAGCGCAGCAATTGCTGGCGCGTGCCTTCGAGATCGATCAGCGGCATCGGCCGGCCCATCTGGTGGCTCGCGATCCGGTAGACCTCCATCGGCTTGAGGCGATTGAGGCCCTTGGGCTCGATGGTGTGGACCGTGAAGCCGCCGCGCCCGATCGCTTCGCCGATCGCTATCCCCGCCATCTGCGGAACCCGCAAGGCGACCAGAACCGCCAAGGCGAACGCGACGAACATCGCCGAGATCAGCCATCCGCTGACCCGGCGCACCGTTTCCGCGGGGAGCGGCAGGGTATCGAGCATCGGCGGCTGGGGACGCCGGGCCGGCCGGCCGCGCGCCGGCGCCCTCGATCTCGCCTTGCCTCGCGTTGCCGATCCGCGCGCGATCTTAGCACTCATAGCGCCAACTCCACGATGCGCCGAACCAGCTCGGCATAGCTCATGCCGCGATGGCGGGCTTGTTCGGGAACCAGGCTCAAGGGAGTCATGCCCGGCTGGGTGTTGACCTCGAGCAGGAACAGGCCCTCGATTCCCTGCTCCTCGTCCCACCGGAAATCGGAGCGCGACGTGCCGCGGCAGCCGAGCAGACGGTGCGCGTTCAGCGCCATGTCCATCATCGCCTCGGCGACCGGCGCCGGCACCTCGGCGGGACAGACATGTTCGGTCATGCCGTCGGTATATTTGGCGTCATAATCGTAGAAGCCGGACCGGGGCTTCAATTCCGTCACCGCCAGCGCCTCGTCGCCGAGCACGGCTACGGTCAGCTCGCGTCCCTTGATGAAAGGTTCGACCAGCAGCCGGTCGAATGCCTGCCACGGGCCTTCGGTCGTGCGCGCGATCGGATTGCCGTAATTGCCGCCGTCGGTGACGATCGCGACCCCCACCGACGAGCCTTCGTTGACGGGCTTGAGCACATAGGGCCGCGGCAGCGGATCGCGGTCGTAGAGCGTCTCGCTCGCAATGATCTTCCCGGGCGGCATCCTGATGCCGTGCGGCACCAGCGCCTGCTTGGTCAGCTGCTTGTCGATCGCGATGACCGAAGTGACCAGCCCGCTATGGGTGTATCTTATCCCCATCAGATCGAGCATTCCCTGCACCGAACCATCCTCGCCCGGCGTGCCGTGGAGCGCGTTGAAGACGACATCCGGCTGCGCATCCGCCAGGCGTCGGGCCACGTCGCGGTCCATGTCGATGCGGGTGACGCGGTGGCCGAGGCTTTCCAGCGCATCCGCGACGCCCGCGCCGCTCGTCAGCGATACCTCGCGTTCCGACGACCAGCCGCCCATCAGCACTGCGATGTGGCGCTTATCCATGGCCGCTCACCCCCACGCGCTGAATCTCCCATTCCAGGCTGGTGCCGCTGTTGTCCAGCACACGCCGCCGAACCTCCTCCCCGAGCGCTTCGATTTCCGCGCCGCTCGCATTGCCCAGGTTGAGCAAGAAGTTGCAATGCTTTTCAGATACTTGGGCATCGCCGATGCGAAGACCCCGACAGCCGGCGCGATCGATCAGCTGCCAGGCCTTGGCGCCCGGCGGATTCTTGAAGGTCGATCCGCCGGTGCGGCTGCGCAGCGGCTGGCTCGCTTCCCGCTCCTCGGCGATACGCTCCATTTCCGCGCCGATCGCGGCCGGATCGCCGGGGATGCCTTCGAACAATGCCTCGACGATCACCGCACCGGGCGGAACCTCGCTATGGCGGTAGCGATAGCCGAAACGTGCCGCCGGCCAAGTCTCGACTTTTCCGTCGCGCAACACCAGCGTCGCCTCAACCAATATATTCGAGACGTCGCGTCCGTATGCACCCGCGTTCATGCGTACCGCGCCGCCGGCGGTGCCCGGAATGCCGCGCAGGAACTCGAGCCCGCCGATGCCGGCATCGCGGGCCTTGCTCGCGATGGTGATCCCCATTGCCGCGGCGCCGGCGCGGATGCGGCTGCCGGGCTCCACCGTGACGCCGGCAAAGCTCTTGGGCAGGCGGATCACCACGCCCGGCACGCCGCCATCGCGAACGATGAGATTGGATCCGACCCCCACCGCCATCACCGGCACAGCGGGATCGAGCCCCGCGAGAAATTGCGAAAGATCGTCGCGATGCTTCGGCCGCACCAGCCATTCGGCCGGTCCGCCGGTCCGAAACCAGATGAAATCGGCGAGCGATCCGTCGCGCTCCGCGCTTCCGGCAAGCGGCGGCAGAGGCGGTTCGAGCACGGCCGGCATCATTTGGCAGCCCTCTCGGCCCTGATGCCGTCGGCGAGCCCGGCCGCCCATTTGGTTATGTCGCCGGCGCCAAGGCAGATGACCATATCGCCGGCGGCGACGAGGTCGCGCAGCTGGCGCGCAAGATCGTCCGGTCCGTCGACCTTTTGCACGGCGCGATGGCCGCGCTCCTTCATCCCCTTGATCAAGGCTTCGGCGTGGATGCCCTCGATCGGCTCCTCGCCCGCCGCATAGACCGGCGCGACATAGACGATGTCGGCATCGTTGAAGGCGGCCGTGAACTCCTCGAACAGATCGGAAAGACGGCTGTAGCGATGGGGCTGCACGACCGCGATCACGCGCCCTTCGGCGCCTTCGCGCGCCGCCGCCAGCACGGCGCGTATCTCGATCGGATGATGGCCGTAGTCGTCGATGATCAACGCGCCGTCGATCTCGCCGACCCTGGTGAAGCGGCGCTTGACGCCGTGGAAGCGCGCAAAACCGGTCGCGATGACGTCGTCGCCGATGCCGAGCTCGATCGCCACGCCGATCGCGGCGAGCGCGTTCTGGACATTGTGGCGGCCTGGCATCGGCAGCTCGATCCCATGGATGGTGCGCGTTTCGCCGTGCCGGTCGCGCACGCCGACGTCGAAACGACTGCCGCCTGCGAACGGAACGACGTTATGGCCGCGCACGTCGGCCTGGGCGGCGAAGCCGTAGGTGACGATGCGGCGATCGCGAACCAGGGGGATGATCGTCTGCACCTCGGGATGGTCGATGCACAGCAAGGCGGCGCCGTAAAACGGCACGTTCTCGACAAACTCGACGAACGCCTCCCGGACCCTGTCGAAGCTGCCATAATGGTCGAGATGCTCGGGATCGATGTTGGTGACGACGGCGACCGTGCCGTCCAGCCGCAGGAAGCTGCCATCGCTTTCGTCGGCCTCGACTACCATCCAGTCGCTGCTGCCGAGCCGGGCATTGGAGCCATAAGCGTTGATGATGCCGCCGTTGATCACGGTCGGATCGATTCCGCCCGCGTCGAGCAAAGCCGCGACCATCGACGTCGTGGTGGTCTTGCCGTGCGTCCCGGCCACCGCCACGGTCAATTTGAGCCGCATCAGCTCGGCCAGCATCTCGGCGCGGCGAACGACGGGTATGCGCCGCTCGTAAGCGGCCTCGACCTCGGGATTGTCGCGCTTGATCGCGGTGGAGGTGACGACCACGGCCGCGTCCTCGAGATTGGCGGGGTCGTGGCCGATCCGAACCTCGATGCCACGTTTGCGCAATCCTTCGATCACATAGCTGTCGGCAACGTCCGAACCCTGCACCTTATAGCCAAGGATATGCATGACCTCGGCGATCCCGGACATGCCTATGCCACCGATCCCGACAAAATGGATCGTGCCGATTTCAGTGCCGACGCCTTTCATGCATAGGCACCTTGCCGGATTGGCCGCGCGCGCTGCTCGTCCGCGGCAAGCGGATCGACACCGAAATCGCGGCCGGTCCGATCGACCAGGTCGGCGAGATCGGCGGCGGCATTGGGACGCCCGACCGACTTGGCACGCTCCGCCGCCTTGAGCAGCGCCTTGGGCTCGAGCCCCAGCTTCTGCATCTGCTTGGCGAGTTCGAGCGGCTCGAACCTCTTCTGGCTGATCATGCGCGCGCCGCCGACCTTTGCCATTTCGCGCGCATTGGCGGTCTGATGATCGTCGGTCGCGGAAGGAAGCGGGATCAGGATCGCGGGCCGTCCGGCCGCGGTCAGCTCGGCGATGGTGGATGCGCCGGCGCGGGCGATCACGAGATGCGACCAGGCAAGGCGTTCCGGGAGATCGGGAAGGTAGGTGGCGAGGTCCGCGGGAATGCCGAGCGATGCATATTTGGCGCGCACCGCCTCGATGTCGTCGGGCCGGCATTGCTGGGTCACCTGGAGCCTGCGGCGGAAATGCTCGGGCAACAGGGCGAGCCCGCTCGGCACGACCTGCGACAATATGCTCGCCCCCTGGCTGCCGCCGGTGACGAGCAGCCGGAAGATGCCGTCCTCGGCCAAAGGCGGAAACGGCTGGTCGCGCAGCGCCACAATTTCCTCGCGCACCGGATTGCCGACGAGATGGCATTTGGCCCGGTGTCTGGGAGCGAGCCGGTCGACCTGCGGATAGGCGGTGGCGATGGCGTCGACGCGTGCGGCGACCAGACGGTTGACCCGGCCGAGCACCGCATTCTGTTCGTGGATCAAGGTCGGTATGTCGTGCTTCGCGGCGCCGAGCAGCGCCGGCAGCGCCGGATAACCGCCGAAGCCGACGACCGCGGACGGGCGTATTGTCTCGTAAAGACGGATCGCCATCGCCCGTCCGGCAATGATGTTCCTGAGCGCCTTCAGCCATCCGGCGGGACCGCCCGCGAGCCGCCCCGCCGGGAGCACGTGGACGGGAACGCGATCGAACAATCCGGGGATGCGCGACCCTCGGTCGTCGGTGATCAAGGCGACCGCATGGCCGCGCGCCACCAGCTCTTCGGCCAGCGCATGCGCCGGGATCATGTGGCCGCCGGTGCCTCCCGCAGCGAGCACATAGTGACGCATGTTCATCTGCCGCTCCATTTCACCACATAGGGCGAGCGGTGAAGATACGGGTTTCGTCGCGTGAAAGCGAGCAGCAGGCCGAAGCCGATCGAGAGCGCGACCATCGACGAGCCGCCGTAGCTGATGAACGGCAGCGTCATGCCCTTCGAAGGCGCGATATGGACGTTGACCGCCATGTTGATGAGCGCCTGCAATCCGAACTGGGTCACCAGCCCGGCCGTCGCCAGCACCACGAACATATCCTCCTCGTGCAGCAGCTTGATCAGGACGCGCGCGACGATGGCGAGATAGATGAGCGCGATGCCGACGCAGGCGATCATCCCGAACTCCTCGCCGATCACCGAGAAGATATAGTCGGTGTGCGGCTCGGGAAGGCCGAACTTGCGCGTGCCCGCGCCCGGGCCGGTGCCGAACAGCCCGCCCGAGGTCAGCGTCCGCAGCGCGCTGTCGACCTGATAGGTGTCGGTATTGCCGCCGGCGAACAGAAAGGCGTCGATGCGCGCGGTCGCGACCGGATAGAAAAGATAGGCGAGGATCAGCCCGACGACGGCCGCCAGCCCGATCAGGCCAAGGGTGCGCATCGATATTCCCGACAAGGTGAGCAGCATCACCCAAGCGGCGGCGAAGATGATCGTCTCGCCAAGATTGGGCTGGCGCATCAGCAGCACCGCGACGATCGCCGTGAGCAATCCGGTCAAGGGCACGACCGGCAGGCTCTTGTCATGCTCGCGCAGCGACAGCAGCCAGGCGAGCGCGACGACGAACAACGGCTTGAGGAATTCCGAAGGCTGGAATTGCGCAAAGCCGACGCCGATCCAGCGCCTGGCACCGTTGACCTCCTGGCCGACGATCGGAACGAAGACCAGCAGCACGGTGAAGAAGGCGGCGCCGCCAAGGCACAGCCGCCGCGCCAGCGCCTTGGGAAGCATCGACACAGCCATCATCACCGGCAAGGCGACGACGATCCACATCAGCTGGCGATAGAAATAATGAAGCGGCGCAAAGGTGACGTCGCCGCCCGAATAGCGCGTCCCGGCCGCAGGCGATGCGGCCGCCACCGCGACCAGGCCGATCGAGATCAGGACCAGCACCAGCAGCAGCAGAACGCGATCGATCTCCCAGAACCAGCGTCCGAGCGCACTTCGATCCGACCGGCCGAGCCGGCTCGCCATCAGCTTGCGTCGCGGCGCGCCTGCGGCCTCCTGCTGAATTGCGTTCATGCCAAAGTCTCCACAGCGGCCCGGAACGCCTCGCCCCGCGCCTCATAATCGCGATATTGGTCGAACGACGCGCACGCCGGCGAGAGCAGAACCACCTCCCCGGCGCGCGCCGCCTGCGCGGCCGCGCCGACCGCCTTTTCGAGCAGGACGCATTCGGTCACCGGCAGCCGTTCGGCCAGCAATTCGGCGAACATCGGCCCCGCCTCGCCGATCGTATAGGCGGCGCGCACGTTACCGAGAAACGGGGTACAGGCGTCCAGCTCGTCGGTCTTGGCGCGTCCGCCCAATATCCAGTGCAGGCGGCGCTCCGGGTTGGGCGGAAAGGCGGCGAGCGCCGGCGCGGTCGAGGTCGGATTGGTCGCCTTGCTGTCGTTGACGAAAACGATGCCATGCTTTTCGGCGACCCGCTCCATGCGGTGCGGCAGTCCCGGATAGGTGGCGAGTCCACGGGCGATGGCCGCGTCCTCGATGTCGAGCGCCCGCGCGACGGCCACCGCGGCGGCGGCATTCTGGGCATTGTGCGGACCTTGCAGCGCCGGCCACCGCGACTGGTCGCGAACGTCGCGCGAGGAGACCAGGACGCGCTTGCCGCCGATCTGTCCGGCGATGGCGCGCGTATAATCGTCCTCGGCGGCGATCACCGCGACATGCTCGGGCGATTGCATCGCGAACAGCCGCGCCTTGGAAGCGGCATAATCCTCGATCCCGTCGTAGCGATCGAGATGGTCGGCGCTGACGTTGAGCAGCACCGACACGTCGCAATCGAGGCTTCGCGTCAGATCGATCTGATAGGAAGACAGTTCCAGCACGTAGACGCCGCCTTCGGGAAGCGGATCCTGCGCCAGGATCGGAAGCCCGATGTTGCCGCCCATCGTCGCCGCAAGCCCGGCCGTGCGCGCGATATGGTGGACGAGCGCGGTGGTGGTCGACTTGCCGTTCGTGCCGGTGATGCCGACGACCCGGTGGGGCGGGAGCGTCGCGCGGGCCAGGGCAAACAGCTCGATATCGCCGAGCAGCGGGACAGTCGCCTCGCGTGCGCGATCCGCGATCGGATGGCGGTTGATGGGAACGCCCGGCGACACCACGACGCCGTCGAACCCGAAAAGCGCCACCCGCATCGGATCGGCAACGCGCACCCCGTCGGGGACCATGCTGCGCGCGTCCTCGCGGACATCCCAGGCCATGACCTCGGCGCCGCTCGCGGCAAGCGCGGCGACGGTCGCCTGCCCCGATCGGGCGAGACCAAGCACCGCATAACGTTTTCCGGCAAAGGCGCTGCTGACGATCATCGCAGCTTCAGCGTCGACAGTCCGGCCAGCGCCAGCACGAAGCTGATGATCCAGAATCGGATCACCACGGTCGGTTCCGACCAGCCCATCTGCTCGAAATGGTGATGGATCGGCGCCATCTTGAACACGCGGCGGCCGGTGCGCTTGTAGAAGAAGACCTGGATGATCACCGACAAAGCCTCGAGCACGAACAGTCCGCCGATGATTCCCAGCACGATCTCGTGACGGTTGGACACCGCGATCGCCCCCAGCGCTCCGCCGAGCGCGAGGCTGCCGGTGTCGCCCATGAATACCGCTGCCGGCGGCGCGTTGAACCATAAGAAAGCGAGGCCCGCGCCGACGATCGCCGAGCACAATACGGTAAGATCGCCCACGCCGAGCACGTGCGGGATGCCGAGATAGCGCGCGAACACGGCGTTGCCGACCAGATAGCTGATCACCAGGAAGGCGAGGCTGGCGATGATCACCGGCATGGTCGCGAGACCGTCGAGGCCGTCGGTCAGATTGACCGCATTGCCGGCGCCGACGACGATGAAGGCGGCGAAGACGATGTAGAGCGGACCGAGGTCGACGACCGGGCCCCGGTAGAAGGGGATATAGAGGTGGGTGTCCGCCCCATAAGTGATGATCCAGCAGCCAAGGCCGGCGATGAGGAACTCGGCGATCAAGCGCGCCCGGCCCGAAACACCCTTGTGGCTGCCCTTCTTGACCTTGTCATAATCGTCGAGGAATCCGATCAGGCCGAAGCCCACCGTGATGAACAGACAGGCCCAAAGATAGCGGTTTGCAAAATCCATCCACAGCAGCATCGCGATCGTCACCGAGGTGAGGATCATCAGCCCGCCCATCGTCGGCGTGCCGCGCTTGGCGAGATGCGATTGCGGGCCATCGTCGCGGATCGGCTGCCCCTTGCCCTGGCGGACGCGCAGCCAGCCGATGAATTTGGGGCCGATCAGCAGGCCGAGGAACAGCGCGGTCGCGGTCGCGCCGCCGGCCCGGAACGTGATGTACCGGAAGAGGTTGAACACCCCCGGAAATCCAAGCTGATCGGCAATCCACAGAAACATCAGCTCTTCCCGCTCGCCAGCGCCTCGACGAGGGCGGCAAGTCCAACCGCATTGGATCCCTTGACGAGTATTGCATCGCCCGGCGCGATCCGCCCGCGCAGGGCAAGGATCGCCGACGGCGCATCGGCGACATGAGTCATTTTGATCCTGTTGCCAAGCGCTTTCGCAAGCGGCTCCATTTCCGTCCCCACCAGCACGGCGAGATCCACCCCTGCCTCCTCGATCGGCGCGGCGAGGGCGGCGTGGAAGTCGGCGCCGTCGGGGCCGAGTTCGCGCATCGCGCCGAGCACCGCGATGCGGCGACCCTCCACCGCCTCCGCGCCGAGCGTCGCGAGCGTCGCCCGCATCGAAGCCGGATTGGCGTTGTAGCTTTCGTCGATCAGCAACGCCTCGCCCCCGTCGAGCGCGATCCGGCGGCGCTCGCCCCGCCCCTTGAGGCCAGGCTGATCGGCGAGCGCCAGTCCGGCAACCGCCAGATCCCCGCCCACCGCGACCACGGCGGCAAGCACGGCGAGCGCGTTCGACACCCAATGCTCGCCAGGCTGGGCGATGGTGAAGGTCAGCTCCGCCCCCGGCAGCGACGCCGTCACGAGGCTGCCCGATCCGGGCGCGCGCACGACGTCGCGCGCCCGGACGTCGGCACGATCGCTGCGCCCGAAGGTCCAGATGCGCGCGGCATAGGGGCGCGCCGCCGCGATCAGCCGTTCGCGGTGCGGGCTGTCGTCCGGAATGATGGCGGTGCCGCCCGGCTCCAGCCCCTGGAAGATCTCGCCCTTGGCGTCGGCGATCGCCTCCTCGCTGGCGAAGAATTCGCGATGCGCGGGGGCGATGGCGGTCACGATGGCGACATGCGGCCGCACGATCTGCGTCAGCACGGCCAGCTCACCGGCATGGTTCATGCCCATTTCGAAGACGCCGAAGCGCGTGTCGCGCGGCATGCGCGCAAGCGAGAGCGGAACGCCCGTATGATTGTTGTAGCTCTTCAGCGAACGGTGCGCGCGGCCCGGCTCGGCACGATCGAGCGCCGCGAACAGAGCCTCCTTGGTGCCGGTCTTGCCGACCGATCCCGTGACTCCGACGATCTTGGCGGCGCTGCGCGCTCGCGCGCCCCGGCCGAGCGCCGTCAGCGCGGCGACGGTGTCGGCGACATGGACGTGGGGTTCGGCAATCTCGGCGCTGACGATCGCGCCGGCCGCGCCGGCGGCAAACGCCTGACCGAGAAAGCGATGGCCGTCGGTCGCCTCGCCCTTCATGGCAACGAACAGGTCGCCGGCGCGCACCTCGCGCGAATCGAACGCAACGCCGTCGGCCGCGAAATCGCCGTGCACGCTGCCGCCTACCGCGTCGGCGATCTCCGTCGCCGTCCACAAGGCGGTCATGCCGCGCACTCCCGCGCCACCGCGACATCGTCGAAGGGAAGCACCCGATCGCCGACGATCTGACCCTGCTCGTGCCCCTTGCCTGCGATCAGCACGATATCGTCCGGCCCGGCCGCGGCGATCGCAGCGGCGATCGCCTCACGCCGTCCGCCGATCTCGCGCGCTCCGGCCGCTCCGCCGAGCACGTCGCGGCGGATCGCCGCTGCATCCTCGCTGCGCGGATTGTCGTCGGTGACGATCACCAGGTCCGACAACCGCGCCGCGACCGCGCCCATTTCCGGCCTTTTGCCGGCGTCGCGGTCGCCGCCGGCGCCGAACAGGGTAATGAGGCGTCCTTTGGCATGCGGCCGCAGCGCCTCGATCGCCGCACGCAAGGCGTCTGGAGTATGCGCATAATCGACATAGACCGTGGCACCGGCCCGGGTGATCACCGCCCGCTCCAAGCGCCCCCGCACGGGCTGCACCCGCGCAAGATCGGCGATGGTGGCGTCGACGTCCCCGCCAGTGGCGATGACCAGCCCGGTCGCGGTGAGAGCGTTGGCGGCCTGATAGGCGCCGATCAGCGGGATCGTGACCGTGAAGCGCTTTCCCTCCGCCTCGATTTCGAGACGCTGCCCCAGCTGCGATGCCGTCCGGCCGCGCAGCGTCAGCGCCTCGCCCTTGCTTCCCACGCTGACGATCCGCAGTCCGCGCTCGAGGCAGCGCCGGATGACGTCGGCAGACCTCGGATCATCGGCCCAGACCACCGCGGCGCCGTCGCCATCGACAACCTCCGAGAAGAGCCGCATCTTGGCTTCGAAATATTCCTCCATGCTATTGTGATAATCGAGATGATCGCGGCTGAAGTTGGTGAAGGCGGCCGCCTTCACCGGCAATCCTTCGGTCCGATATTGGGCAAGGCCGTGGCTGGACGCTTCGAACGCGGCGTGCGTCACGCCTTCGCGCGCGAGGCCCGCCATGTTCGACAGGAAGGTGACGATGTCGGGCGTGGTAAGACCCGTCGTCACCTGGTCGTCCGCCGTGGTCACTCCAAGCGTTCCGATCGAGGCGGCATGATGGCCGGCCATCCGCCACAACTGCCTGGCCAATTCGACGGTCGAGGTCTTGCCGTTGGTGCCGGTCACCGCGGCGACGGTCTTCGGAAAGGGCCTGAAGAAGCGCGCGGCCAGTTGCGCGAACTTCCGGCGGGGTTCTTCGGCGGCGATCAGCGCCGAGCCCTCGACGTGGACGCCGGGCCGGGCGACCACTGCAACGGCGCCCGACGACACCGCCGCGGGAATGAAGTCCTCGCCGTTGAAGCGAAGCCCAGGGAAGGCGCCGAACACCGTGCCGGGCGCCACCTTGCGATGGTCGATCGCAAAACCGGTGACCTCGGAATCGCCGGGGATTCCTGCAAGGTCAACGAGGCGCATGGCGCTACTTCTCCTCGTGGTGCACGAAGGGCAGCACCTCGGACATATTGGCGTCGCGGTGTGCATCGGGCATGACGCCGAGCATCGGTCCGATCCGGCTGACCACTTTCGAAACCACGGGCGCGACGTTCCAGCCGGCGGTGTGGAAGCCGTAGGTATCGGCGGTGGCCTTCGGATCGTCGAGCATCGCCACCACTACATAGCGCGGCGCTTCCATCGGGAAAACGCCGGCGAAGGTCGTCACCACGGCATGCGCGGTGTAATGGCCGCCGACGATCTTTTCGGCAGTGCCGGTCTTGCCGCCGACACGGTAACCGGGCGCATCCGCCTTCCTGCCGGTGCCGTCGAGCACGACCAGCCGCAGCAGCGCGCGCATCCGATAGGACGTGGCCTCGCTGAAGACCCGTTGCCCCGGTGCGATCGGATGGTCGGGGCCGGCCTTGAGCAAGGTCGCCGGTCGCCACAGCCCGCCGTTGAACAAAGTCGCATAGCCGCTCGCAAGATGAAGCGGCGTGACGGCGATGCCGTGGCCGAAGCCGACGGTCATGGTGGCGACGGTGCCCCAGTTGGCGCCGGGCGTAAGCGTCCGTCCGCGCTCCTTGAGCTCGACCGCGACCGGCTCGAAGAAGCCCATGCTGCGCAGGAAAGCCTGCTGGCGCCGGGCCCCCACCTGCGCCGCGATCTGCGCGGTGCCGATGTTGGAGCTTTCCTTCATGATCTCGGCGACGCTGCAGCGGCGGCCGAACGGATGCGTGTCGGTGATGGTGAAGCCGGCGACGTTCAACGCTCTTGGACAGTCATATTGCTGGCCGAAGCTCTTGATGATCCCGCTGTCCATCGCCATCGCGACCGTGAAGGGCTTGAACGTGGAACCGAGTTCGTAGACGCCGAGCGTTGCGCGATTGAAGCGCGCTTCGGTCGCGCCGTGGCCCGGGACGTTGGGATTGAGCGCGGGCAGCGAAGTCATCGCCAGCAATTCGCCGGTCCGGACGTCCATGACCACGCCGGCGGCGCCGATCGCAGAGAATTTGGCCATCGCCGCCGCGAGCTCCGCTTCCAACGCCTGCTGGACGCGTGCGTCGATCGAAAGCTGGAGCGGTGTGCCGCGCAGCTGCGGATCCACCAGCCGCGCATCGAACGCGCGCTCGATCCCCGCTTCGCCCCTCCCGTCGAGGTTGGTGTAGCCAAGCACGTGCGATGCAAGATCCAAATTGGGATAAAGGCGGTCCGGCTCCCGGGCGAACACGATGCCGGGCTCGCCGAGCGCATTCATCTGCGAAACCAGCTCGGGCATCGCGCGACGGCTCAGATAGACGAAGCTCTTGCCCGAGCGCAGGATGCGGCGGTATTCGGCGGCGCTGCGCTCGGGCATGATCCGCGCGATCTGCTCGGCCAGCGCATCGGGATCGCCGAGCAATTTGGTGGGGTGCACGGCGATCGACCAGGCATCGATGGTGCGCGCCAGCGCCATTCCGTTGCGGTCGATCACGTCCGCGCGGGCAGGGATCAGGGGATTGCCGGCGCGCGCGCCGCTCGATCGATCGCTGAGGATCTGGAGCATGGCGAGGCGCATGACGATGAGGAAGGTGATGCCGGCGAAGACCAGCATCACCAGCATCAGACGATGGTAGGTTAGCGCCAGGGATTGCTGTCGGTCGGCAGGAATCAGCGTCCGCCCGGGATGCGCCGCAACCGCGGTCATCGTCTGGCGTGACCCGCTTCTACCTTCGCTGCGGCACTGATCTCTCGGACGAGACCGGCGTCGATTCGCTTCGGCGCCGCCTTGGCCGCGACGCCGATCTGCCTGACGAGCCCGGCCTCGATCGCCTTGGGCGTGACCGGTTGCGGCGCTTTGAAGTCCGAAATCTGAAGGCTCGCGCGACGAACCAGGGTTTCGCCGCCCAAAGCGGGCGCCGGCGCGGCCGGCGCGGCATCGACCACAGGCGCCTCGATCGTCTTGGGCTGAGGCGGCGCGATATCCGCGGCGGCCAGACGAACCTCAGAGCGCTGCTCGAGGGTCGGCGTGCGCGGATCGAACCGTGCGAGCTTGACCTCGTCGTCCATGAACTGCGTCGTCGCGGGCGCCGACAGGGCGAGGACGTCGGCGTTCCATTGTTCGAGCTGCGCCAAGCGGCCACGGGTGCCCAGCTCGGTCTGGAGCGACCGTATGTCCTGCTTGGTGGAGACGATCTGGGCCTCGACCTTGGCGAGATCGGCACGTTCGGAAGCGACGTTGAGCGACAGCATGTAGCAGCCGAGCGCCGCGGTGGCGACGGCCGCCACCCACCCCACAGGCTTGAAGCCGCGAGCCATCATGAGCGGGTTCCTTTCAGAACGTCAGACCAGGAAGAGGCAGCGGTTCGCCGCGCGACGCGAAGCGTTGCCGACCGCGCGCGCGGATTGACCCGAAGCTCGGCTTCGCTCGGACGCACGGGACGCCCGACGCCCTCGAAGCTGGGGCTGGGGCGCGACGGACTCGCCGCCGGGCGGTGGCGCGAGCCGGCCGGCACGGCGCCGCTGCGCTCGCGCAGGAACTGCTTGACGATCCTGTCCTCCAGACTGTGAAAGGTGACGACCGCAAGCCGTCCGCCCGGCTTGAGCACATCCTCGGCCGCCGACAGTCCGCCTTCCAGCTCTTCGAGCTCCTGGTTGAGATGGATCCGGATCGCCTGGAAGGCGCGGGTGGCCGGGTCCTTCTTGCTTCCCGGCTTGTAGCCGGCCGCGCGGCGAACGACGTCGGCAAGCTGGGCGGTCCGCTCGATCGGGCGCGCCGCGACGATCGCCCGGGCAATCCGGCGCGACCTTGGCTCCTCGCCGTAGCGATAGAGGATATCGGCGATTTCCTTTTCATCGGCGGTATTGAGAAAATCGGCGGCGCTTTCACCGTCGCGCTCCATGCGCATGTCGAGCGGTCCGTCGGACTGGAAGGAAAAGCCGCGTTCGGCGCGGTCGAGCTGCATCGAGGAGACGCCGACATCGAGCGCCACGCCGTCGACATGGTCGATGCCAAGCGCCGAAAGCGCCTGACGCATCCGGGAAAAACGCTCCGGAACAAGCGTCAGGCGCTCCCCGCTCGCTATCGCAAGGGATTCGCCCTCACGAATCGCGTCCGGATCGCGGTCAAACGCAACGACACGCGCACCACCGGAAAGCATCGCTCTCGTGTAGCCGCCGGCACCGAACGTGCCGTCGACATGCACCTCGCCCTCGGCGATCGCCAGCGCGGCGATCGCCTCGTTCAAAAGCACCGGAACGTGGGCAGACGTTCCGGTGCTCATGCCACCCCCCGCTCTTCGAGCCGATAGGCAGCAAGCTCACGCAAGTCGGCATCGCCGCTCTTGAGGGCGACGTGCGGATTCCAGATCTCGAATGTTCCGCCGGCGCCGACGAACAGGGCGAGATCCTCGATCTTTCCCTTGCGGCGCATCATCGGCGGAAGGATGATCCGTCCGCTGGAATCGTAAGGAACGTCCTCGGTCAGGCCGAACGTTCGGCGCGCACGCGCAAAATGGGCCTCGGCGGACCCGCCTGCCGCCTCTTCGCTGAGCCGGCGCCGTTCATTTTCGGCATGAAGGTTGCGCGCGTAGCCGCGGTCATAGGCGGTAAGGCACGGATCGAGCTCATGCGCGCCGATGACGACCGCCTTGGCGTCCGACCGGCGCTCGATCACTCCACGGATGAACGCCGGCACCGACAGACGCCCCTTCGCGTCCACCGCCGTCAGCGCGCTGCCGTTGAAGAGATGCTCCAAATCCACGGGCAATCCCGCTCCCCCGAATGCAGCGCCTCCCGCCGCAAGAAGCGCCATCGCGCGACCTGCGTTGCCGTATCTGCCGGCGGGAAAAGCCCCTGACCCTTAAGCCGCGGTGGATAACAGGATGTGGGTGCCGAGAAAAGGGGTTTTCATGCCCAGTGTGGGGATTTCATGCCAATCCATGGTATTTCCATGATGAATTCATGAAATGTTCTTAGCCTTGTTCCATAGTTGTTCCGGGCTGGACAAGCCTGTGGATAAATTTGGGGACTTTGCGCATCGGCTTTCCGACTCAGCGTGAGCAGAATCGGCGAAGTCGCTGGATTGCTGCGGAGACACCGGCAGCAGCGGGATCGGGAGATGGCTCCGCCGGCTATCTCTTCGCGGTGCCCGGTTGCGCGCCGGCGCTGGTGTTGGAATCGGCGTTGCCGGGCGCAACGCCAAGCTCGGCCAGCGGTTCGGTCGGGTGGGTATCGCCGGCGTTGACGATTGCGTCGCCGGCGAGCGGACGATCCATGCTGTTCTGGGCAGTCCCGTCGTCGCTCGCGCTGCGTATCACTGCGCCAAGCAGCACCAGCACGAACACCAATGCCAATCCGGTGAGACCGATCCGGACGCGCTGCATCAAGTGGAAACCCTTCCGCCCCCGATCCAGCGAAGCTAATCCAAACGAATCGGCTTGTCGAACCCAATGCGATGATGCAGGAAACCGTTCGGGCAAAAGATTTCCTTGACGATCGATTTCGCACCCGCAAAGGGCGTTTCATGACCAAGCTTAGTATCTGCTTCGCCGCCACTGCCGTCGCGGCCCTCTTCACCCTCGGCGCCTGCAACCGCGAGCCCACCATCATCCATGCCGACGGCCCGGCCGACGTGCAGGCCGATGCGCTGGCCAAGGCCAAGCCGGTCGCGCTTCCGCCGTCGATCGCCGCGAGCCGCATCTATCGCTGCAAGGACAACAGCCTTCTCTACATCGATTTCATGAGCGATCAGAAATCGGCCAATTTCCGTACCAAGAAGGGCGGCGATCCTGTGGTCCTGACCGCCCCGGAAGCGGGCCAGCCGTACATCGCCGAAGGCTATTCGGTGGCTGGCAGCGGGACCCAGATCACGGTCAAATATCCAGGCAAGGGCAGCCAAGCCTGCAAAGCCTGAAGCTTTCCTCCAACCTCGTTCGACAGGCCGGCTGATTCAGCCGGCCTTTTTGCGTGGGGGCGGCTCCGGCATCGATTCGCGCGCCGCTTCAGTGCCATAGGCCGAGGATGATGGCGTAAATCAGGAACTGGACGATGTGAAAGCCGCCGTTGATCAGCGTCAGCTTCACCGAGCGGCCCTCGAACAGATACTGCATGCCGAAGGCGGTCGTGATGAAGCAGATCGCAATCGCCAGCGCCGCTTCGACGGCAAAGGCGAGCGTCGGCTCGGGCCCGATCAGGACCGCAAAAGCAAGCGCGGCGACCAGCGACAGCGCGACACCAGACGCAAGACGGGCGCCCATGGAAAGCCCGCCTTGCTCCCCGCTCAATCCCGTTTCGGCCCTCCAGGCGTTCAGGAACATCAACGGCGAATACCAGAGCGCTCCTGGAAAATACCCGACGATGCCGGCGACGACCGCAGCGACCCAATTGACATGAGGCATGTGCTTGCTCCCTTGGTTTAGGCCGGCCGGCATGCGCGCGTCGCATCGTCTCGACCGGCGCTGCCTGGGCGGCTCAGAACCGCTCGAACCTCCGTCCGCCTCGCCCCCGACTATCCGCCTCTGAATGGGGCCGCGCAAGGCGGACTTTGACAGGGCAGCCCCAGCGGCTAGGAGGCCGACCATGAGCGAATCCGCCATCACGCCCGAAATCGTCGCCGCACACGGTCTTTCCGTCGAGGAATATCAACGCGTCCTGCACGCGATGGGTCGCGAGCCCAATCTGACCGAGCTTGGCATATTCTCGGTGATGTGGTCGGAGCATTGCTCGTACAAGAGTTCGCGTCTCCATCTGAAAAAGCTCCCCACCACGGGACCGCAGGTCATCCAGGGGCCAGGCGAGAATGCCGGCGTGGTCGATATCGGCGACGGCCAGGCAGCGATCTTCAAGATGGAGAGCCACAACCATCCCAGCTACATCGAGCCCTATCAAGGTGCGGCGACCGGCGTCGGCGGGATATTGCGCGACGTCTTCACCATGGGTGCGCGCCCGATCGCCAACATGAA
>DATFHP010000041.1:0-4083 GCA_035248285.1 Allosphingosinicella sp.
GCGAGGCGAGGTCGTAGGTATAGACCGGCCCCGGCAGGCCCGACCAATCGGCGGGCGCCCCGTTCGTCGGCGGATACGCGAACTTGAGCGACTTGGGCTGCGAAAAGCGCTTGTCGTTGAACAGCATCTCATGCGTGGCCAGCATCGGATACAAATGGCCCGTATACATGATGAAATCTTCGGTCGGATCGAAGAACCCGTAAGGCACCGTCTCGCCCTTCGCCTTGTAGGGCAGGCTCCTCCACGGAACCATGTCGTTCCATGCGATGAAGTTGAACATCTTGCGGATCATGTTGTTGCTCGCACGCTCGCCGAGCTCGCGATAGGCAGGCGTGTAGGTATGGACGGCCGTGTACAGGCCGAAGCTCATGAACCCCATCTGGTAGCGGACGTGGTCGTCCGCCCCCCTCATGTCGGCGGGCATCAGCCAGCCGCTCCAATCGTCGTCAGCCTGGCCGAGCAGATGAACGATGTGATTCAGCGAACCCAGCTGCTTCTCGTCGAGGATGGGATAGCGTGACGGATCCGGTGGCGTCGCCGCGGAAACGGTCGACGCCATCAGAGCGGTGGCGCCCAGCACGGTGGCGCTCATCAAAAGGCCGTGCAGCCGTTTGGCAAGGGTCTTCATCGCATCTCTCCACATCAGTTGTTCAATAGCGAATGGCTCAACTGCATGCAGCCTCCACAATGACCCCCGAAGCTGTACGTTTGCGACCAAAACGGCCGGTGCCTTTTCACCACTTCGTCTTGATGCCGAATGTGAAGTACCGGCCAACCACATCATACCCCCTGTACACCGGATATACCAGACCAGTTCCGGCAGCAGACCCGCCCGACAATGGAGGCTTTTTGTTGAAGAGATTCTCAACCGTCAGGAACGGGCTCAACGTATGGCCCGCCACTTTCCCATTATATTGCAGGAAGATGTCGGTATAGCTGTAGGCCGGGATCATCGGCCGAAGATCGAAGGTGGTGTTCGGATCGGTGGGGTGCTGGTGCGATTGCCAGCGGTAGGTCACCGCCGCCACAAAGCTTTCTCCGGAATAGTCCGCGGTCAGGTTGACCCGCCACTTGGAGAGGCTGTTTATGTCTCCGACACTGTAACCGGCGATGCCGGCGGCTTGCGTGGGCCGAAGCGAGGCGAGGACCTGCGTCTTCAGGATCGGCTGGTAGGCCGCCAGCGCGCGCAGCCCCATGGTTCCCGAGGCGCCGCCGATAACCTTGTCGGCGTCGAACCGGTAGTTCGCCTCGATGTCCAGGCCCCGCGTCCATTGCTTCGCGACGTTCACCATTTGCGTACGGACGAGGGTCGGGAAGTTGGCAGGCGAGCGATCGCTGAACGGAAGCGGCCGCACATATAGATCGCACAGCGGAGAGATCCCGTTCGAATTTTCGCACTCGCGCTGGATATCAACATTGGTGGCGTCGATATTGGCCAGCGCATTATCTATCTTGATGCGGTAATAATCGACGGCCAGGCTGAATCCCGGCAGCCAATGCGGCTGGTAGACCGCGCCGAGGGTGAGGGTGTTGCCGACCTCGGGCACCAGGTTCGGGTTCCCCTGGCTCTGGGTGTTCACAGCCCCCGATCTGCCGGTGTGCAGGTCGTTATGCCCCGTAATCGTTGAACTGAGAGGCTGGAAGAGATCCACCAAAGTGGGTGCGCGAATGTCGCGCGAACGCGTGCCGCGGAACCGCAGCTCATCACTGACTTGCCACGAGAAGCCGATTTTCCAGGTCTCGACCGAACCGCTGGTGCTATAGTCGGTGTAGCGCCCGGCGAGGTTGAGCTCGAAATTTTTCACGAACGGAACGTCGTTGAGCAGCGGGATCAGCAACTCGGCCGCTATCTCCTTCACATTGCCCGACACTTTCGGGATGCTGGAGACCGTGGTCGTAGAATAGGCGCTATGGTCCGGGGTGCACAGGCGGAGGGGTAGGAACGCCGGCGTCGGACGAACGCCGGTGCAGTCCGGCGGCACTGTCGGCTCGGCGTTGCTCTTTTGCGCAAGCGAAGTCCAACGCATCTCGCCGCTGATCGCGACCCTCACCGGCCCGGCCCACAACGAGAACGGGGACCCGCTCACGCCGAAGTCGGCGATATGCATCTGGTTGGTGAGCGTGTAACGCGTGTCGTCGGTGATGAAATCGAACGCCGCCTGGCTCAAGGCCGTCGGCCCGAACCAATTGGCGGGCTGGCAGCCGGGGAAACGGGACGCGAACGGGGTCAGCGAGACCTGGCAGACGGGCCCTCCCGAGACCGGATCCAATACGACGTCCGTGGCCGCGGCCAGCTTGGCGACGTTGATATTGTTCCTGAAGATGACGCGCTGCTTGCTGCGCGCGTAGCTATAGTCCGTGTACCACTTGAAATCCTCGAAGATCGTTCCCGCGAGGCCGGTCTTCAGATAGATATTGGATGAGAAGTGGTCGGTGATGTAGCCGGGATATTCGTTGTTGAATCTCCCCATTATAACCGCCGGCAAGCCGATAAAATTCATCAGCTGTTGAACCGGCGCCGGAATATAGGGATTCCCGCTCAGAATGGTTGGAAAGGCGCCGAGCATGTGCAACGGCGAAAAGGTGTAGGCGCCCTTGGCGTCGGCGTAGCTCGCCTGCGCATAATAGGAAATATCGTCGGTCACATCGAAGTCGAAGCGGCCGAACGCCTGGTTGGTCTTCAGCGGGCTGAGGATCGCGATGCCCTGGAGGGTGCCGCCGTCGCCGCCGTTTTCGACCCCGACCACGTTGGTCGGCTGGCCGTGAACGAACGGGCTGGCGACGCCATTGGTCTTGAACGTGATATCCAACCCCAGGAGAACGCCGCCTGCGTTGGCGACCGTCAGCCGCCCTTCGGGTATGATGGTGAACGGGTGCGCGGCGGTGCCGTCTCCCACCACCGTCGGAATCGTCTTTGACAGCGGCCGCTGGCTCTGGCGCGGGATGCCGTCGGAATCGGAATGCTCATAGCTCGCTTCGATATGGCCTCGGCCTCCGAATATCTCTTGGCCGCCGACGATGCTTGCGCGCCAACTGGCGTCGTCCCCATAGTGCGAGATCCCATATTGGGTGTTCGTCTTGATCCCGTTGAATTTCTTGTTGAGGATGAAGTTCACCACCCCGGTGACGGCGTCCGAACCATAGACGGCCGAGGCGCCGCCGGTGACGATATCGATCCGCTCGACGAGGGCCTGCGGGATCAGGTTGGTATCGACGATTCCGCTCGCCGCGGTGGGCGGCACCCGCGTGCCGTCGAACAAGATCAGGTTACGATTGGCGCCGAAGTTGCGCAGGTTCAACGTGGCGGCGGTGGAGACGTTGCCGCCGGCGCCGACGTTGCGGCCGGCCGGTTCCTGCGAAAACTGAGGCAGGCGCCGGACCGCGTCCGGAAGGTTGGACGGCGAAGTCTGCGCCAGCCGATCGGCCGATACCACAGTGATGGGCGTGGGCGCAGAATTGCCGGAAGTGATGACCCGCGAGCCGGTCACGACGATAGTATCGGACTCCTTCGGTTCGGATGCCGGCTGCGCTTGTGCATGAACAGGTGAAACAAACGCCAGAGAGCTGACACCGGCGATTATGCTCATAACGACTGGACTGTTCTTCATTTCTTCCTCCCCTGTTTTGAATTTCTCCTAAACTTACGATCACTTTGATAAGGCGCTTTGACAGCGCAAGGCACACTACGCCCGCCGAACGTTTGCGTCCGGGACATCTTGGGAGGCTGGAAGCGGCCGCGGTATATGCTGCGGCCGCTCCCATGCCATTTGGGAAGCGGCTCTGCCCCGCTCTATTCTTGCATGACGATGAAGGTGGTTTCCTTCGCGACCGGCATGCTCACGTTCAAGGCGGTGCCTTGCGCCTGGAACCCGGTCACGCCGTCGGCCGGCGTCACCGCGCCGGCATGCAGGGTCGCGACCTTGCGCCCGTCCTGCCAGACGTTCCAATCCTGATTGGAAGCGAGATTGTTGAAGGTCCAGCTGCGGACTTCCGAGGTCGAAGCGGTGCGGCCCGGACGCAGCGTCACGATGAGCGCCTTCTTCTGTTCGTCGTAGATCGCCCGCGGCACCTGAACGTCAGGAT
>DATFHP010000042.1:0-14428 GCA_035248285.1 Allosphingosinicella sp.
CCTTTAGGCGGCAGAAATGACGGCTGGGGAAGCTTTGCGGTTCCGCTGGAGTGACTGCAAGATAAAAGGAATGGCCATTACGGAAATTACGGTGCCAGTTTACTAAATACACGAAATACGCTACGAGGCCGGAATGGTCCGTCTGCCGCGCCTGGTGCTTCCCGGCTTTCCCTATCATGTGACGCAGCGCGGCAATCGCCGCCAGCAGACCTTCCTCGAGGATGGCGATTATGCGCTGTATCGCGATCTGCTCGGGGAGGCGGCGGCCAGGGCCGGAACCGAGATCTGGTGCTATTGTCTGATGCCCAATCACGTGCATGTGATTGTCGTGCCGGCGGACGAGGACGGGTTGCGGCGGACCTTTGCGGATGCGCACCGGCGCTATGCCGGCTTCATCAATGCACGGCATCGTTGGACCGGCCATTTATGGCAGGGCCGTTTCGGTGCGGTGGTAATGGACGAGCCGCATCTTGCGCATGCGATGCGCTATGTGTCGCTCAATCCCGTGCGGGCGCGGCTGGTGTCTCGGCCCGAGGAGTGGCGGTGGTCGAGCGTGCGGGCGCATCTTGCCGGAAAGGACGACGAACTCGTCCGCGTCGCGCCTGCGCTCGAGCGTTACGGCGACTTCGCTGGCTTCCTGGGCGATGACCGCGACAGTGTGGACGCCTGGCGCGCGCTGCGAAGGTCGGAGACATCGGGCCGGCCGCTCGGCAGCGCCGGCTGGATTGGCGATCTCGAAGCGAGCACCGGACGAACGCTTGCCCCGCAAAAGAGGGGACCAAAGCCTCAAGATAAGTGTATTTAGTAAACTGGCACCGTAACACGTCGGACGCTCGCTCTGCACCTGCTCGGCGAGTCGTCCGGTCCATGACCATCCTATTGATGGAGCCTTCTCGGCGGGGCTTGAGCCGTTTCTTGCACCGTCGCGGCCGAACCCGCCGGGAACTTCCGTAATCCGCGTTAACTTTTTCGACACCCAAAGGGACTAGCTGCGCTCCTGCAAGGAGTTGATCATGCATATCGATCATTCGACGGGCAGCAGTTCATTCCATCTTCAGTGGATCTGCATCGCCGCCGCGGTGACGCTGGGCATGCTGCAGACGGTCTTTCTCGCGGCCGGCCTGAGCAGCTAGGACTCAGGAAGCGATCACCTTCCTCCAGCGTCCGGCTGCCGGGCGCTCCGTACTGCTTTTATCTCCTTCCATCGCATAGCCATAGTCCGCGACCGGCAGACCCCGCTCCGCCAGGCGCCTGTTGTCGGCCGCGAAATGCGCTTCGAGCCATTGCACCGTCGCCTCGCCCAGCAATCGGGCAGGCGACGGCGGCGATCCGAACAGGCGGGTCCGGTTCATCGCTTCGAGCAATGCCCTCCGCGCCCGGAACCAGCCGGGGATATGGACGATCGTTCGCTTGTCGATCACCGCGCGCGCGGTGAACAGGTTGAGGAACCGTGCGATGGTCGTGAGCGTCATTCCATAGGTCGGTAGGCGCCGCTCCATCGACAGCGCGCCGGCATCGACGTCGAGGCCGAGCCTATCGGCGAAGGCGCGAAGAAACGATGCCCCGTCGCGCCGGAACTGTTCGAACAGACAGACGTGAACATTGTCGCGGCCGAACAGCGAATCGTAACGCGCGATCAGCCGCGAATAGAGGAAATGGTCGATGTCGAAGCGCGGCTGCTTGTAGGTCTCGACGCTGGCGCCGACCAGATAGTCGCCGGGAAAGACGAAACGGTGCGCCTGGTGGGTGCCGCCGCCGCGCACATATTGCTGATAGGCGGCCGCAATCATCCCGGGCTGGGCGCGAAGGAAGATGACGACGCGCGCGTCGGGCAAGGTCCGCTTGATGCGCTCGGCGATCTCCTTCGAGACCATGCCGGCGACGCCGCCGTTGTGCAGATATCCGCTCAGCCCCTCCTCGCAGAGGATCGCCGGCAACCGCGCCTCGTCCAGGCCGAGCAAGCGCCTTGCCTCGCCGGGATCGAAGGCCAGCGCATGGGGTTCGAGCAGCGCGGCGCGGACGCGGCCGCGATCGACGTAGGTGAAGTTGCGGACCTGGGGATAGAAATTCTTCTGGAACCAGGTCGTTGCCGTCTTCGGATAGCCGATATGGACGATCGGCGCTGGAACGGACACCGACGCATCAACCTTTTGCGCGGCCGCCGGTCCCGAAGGCCCGAGCGACGCTCTTGGCAAGCCGGGCGAACGGCCCCTTGCGCCGCGGCATGCTGCTGGCGGCGGCACGGGCCAAGGCAGCGGTATCGAGCGTGGCCAGGATGGCCGCCGCATCGGCACGCGGAGCGGTCAGCACCCAAAAACCCTTCGGGACGGTCTGAAGGTGGATAATCTCGAGTCGCTGAGCTAGACGCGGCAGCCACCAGCTGGGAGGCTGCTGAATGACATGCGCGTTGCGGCCGTCGCTCAACGTCTTGATCGCCGGCCCGGTGTGGACGGTGAAGAGGCCGAGCCGCCTGGTGATCGCGGCAAGATCGTCGAGCACCGCGTCGAGACGCTCGGGCTCGATATGCTCGAGCACGTCGATGCAGCAGACGAGATCGGCGGGTTGGGGCGGCCCATATTCGGGAAACGCCGGATCGTAGGGAAGATAGCGTATGTTCTTGAGTCCGATCCGATCGAGGCTGTGCTTCAAGTTGCGCTTGCCCGCGCCATAATCGGCGAGCGAAGCACAATGTCCGATCTCGAGCAGCGACGCCACCAGCGGAGCATAGGATATCGACGCGCGCCCGTAGCGCGGGTTCTTGTGAAGCCGCTGCTGTTCCTCGAGATAGGCGTCGGAGATCACCGGAGAAGCAGAATTCATGAACTGGGTCCCATGGGCATGGCCGCGACCGGTCTTTCCTAAATGATCGGAACGCCGCGATGAAGCGCTGGCTGCGCGACGCGAGCTTTCGTGGCCTGCTCAAGAACAGCGGCTACATGGCCGCTGCGCGCGCCGTCGCGGGCATTCTCGGCCTGGGCGCCTTGTCGTTCACCGCGCACAGCCTCGACACCGGCCTGTTCGGATTGCTGATCCTGATTCACAGCTATGCCCAGGCGGCCAGCGGCCTGGTCAAGTTCCAGTCGTGGCAGATCGTGATCCGCTACGGCGCGCCGGCGCTCCAGGACCAGGATGTGGCGCAGGTCCAGCATGGCGTCGGCTTCGCCATCGGGCTCGACGTCGCGAGCGGAATCTTCGGAATGGTGGTGGCGATGGCGGCATTGCCGCTGCTCGCCGGGTGGCTGCATATCGACGACGACAATCTCTTCTACGCCATCCTCTACTGCACATTGCTTCCGACCATGGCGGCCGCGACGCCGAGCGGCGTGCTGCGGCTGCTCGACCGCTTCGATCTGCTCGCATTCCAAGGCACCATTACCCCCGGGGTGAGGCTGGTGCTGGCGGGCTTCGCCTGGTTCGCGGCGCTCGACTTCAAGGCGTTCCTGTTCATCTGGTACATCACCGATCTGATCGGCGACATCGCGCAATGGGCGCTGGCGTTGCGCGAGCTTCACCGGCGCGCGCTGCTGCGCGGCATGAAGCTGGGGATCCGCCGTCATGCGCGCAGGCTCGCCGGCGCCTGGCGTTTCGCGCTCACCACCAACATCACCACTTCGCTGCAGGCAGGATGGGGGCCGTTAGCCAACCTCATCGTCGGCGGATTGCTCGGAACCACCGCCGCCGGACAATATCGGATCGCGGCCGGCATCGTCGAAGCCGCCAACAAGCCGGCGGACATGCTCGCCAAGGCTTTCTATCCCGAGGTGGTGCGGCTCGATCTCGCCACGCGCAAGCCGTGGAAGCTGCTGGTGCGCGGCACCGCGCTGTCGGCCGCGATGGGCCTGCTGTTCGTGGTCATCGTGCTTGCCGGCGGAAAGCCGTTCATCGCCACGGTTTTCGGTTCGGGCTACGCGCCGGCCTCGACACTGCTGGCGCTGATGGTGTTCGGGCTGTTGATCACCATGGTGAGCTTCCCGCTGGCGCCGATGTGCTATGCCGTCGATCGGCCGGGGGTCCCGCTCCGCGCCCGGATCGTCGCGACGCTCGTCTATCTGATCGCCATCGTCCCGCTGACGCGCCTGTTCGGAATGAACGGCGCCGGCCTGGCCTTCATCCTGTGCATGCTGCTGATCGCGCTGCAGATGATTCCGCCGCTGTATCAGGAATATCGCCGCCGCACGCAGATGGCGGCGACCGGTGGCTGACCCGGCCCCCCGCATCTGGGCGCTGCTGGGGGCGCATCGCGGCGACAACAACCAGGTGATCGCGCTCGCCGAGGCGCTTGGCGAGCCGTATGAGCGCAAAATGCTGGTCTACAACGCGCTGCGCCGGCTCGATACGCGGCTGCTCGGGGCGAGCCTGCGCAGCCTGGACGATCACTCCCGCGCCTCCGTGCGCGAGGGAGCGCCCGCGATGACGATCTCGATCGGCCACCGCAGCGTTCCCGTGGTCCGCGCCATCCGCGCCCGCTCGGGAGGCCGCACCCGATCGGTGCACCTCGGCAATCCTCGCGTCGCGCCCCATCATTTCGACCTCGTCATCACCACGCCGCAATATCCGGTGCCGGATGCGGCCAACGTCATGCGGATTCCAGTGGCGCTCGGCGGATCATCGACCGCGGCACCGCCCAGCGAGGCCGCGATGCGGTTTCTTGCGGTGCTGCCGCGGCCGCTCCGGCTGCTGCTGCTTGGCGGCCCGAGCCGCTATTGGACATTGCGCGCCGACGACGTCGCCCGCGCGATAACGACGCTGCTTGACGATATCGACGCCGAAGGCGGCGCGTTGGTCGTGCTCGGCAGCCCCCGCACGCCCGCCGACGCGCTCGGCGAAGCGGCGCGTGCCATCGCCGGCGCGACGGTCCCGGCGGTGTTGGCGCCGGTCGACGGCCCGCCTTCCTACGCCGAGTTGCTGTTCGCGGCGGACAGGATCTTCGTCACCGCCGACAGCGTCTCGATGATTTCGGAGGCCCTGCGCACCGGCAAGCCTTTGGGTCTGGTTCCCATCCGCAACACATGGTTCGGCCGGCTGTGGATGAGCCTCATGGACCTTCTGCGGCCCGGCAAGCCGGTCCATCCGCGCGATCTCCGCTTCTTCTGGCGGGAATTGGAGCGCCGCGGCCTGGCGGGAACGCTGCGCCAGCCGAGCCGCGGCGGCGCCCCGGACGTTCTGGCCGCCGCGGCGGCGCGGGTCAGGCAGCTTTTGGAGCCGCCAGCTCGGCCGGCCACAAATGACCGCGATAGCGATCGACCAACAGGAGCGAGTCCGGCCTGACGTGGCCGAGCGCCATTTCACGCTCGACCTCGGCGCGATCGATCGCGCCGTGATCGAGCCCCTCGGCGAGCAAGGCGTAGAAATAAGCCTCCTGATTGGTATCGGGATGGGACCGATACCGCGGCGTGAACAGGCGGCGAATCGGCATCGCCAGACCGGCGATTCCGCCTTCGCGCAATGTGTAGTCGATCGGAAGACCGGTCTTCCACGGCTGCGTCCGCCGCTTGGTCGTATGGAGCAATCTGGTCGCCGGGGTCAGCCGGTCGAAGTCGTTCCATTCGGGCTCCAGCAAGCCGATCGTCATGCGATCCTCGCCGCGAAGCTCGATCCAATCGACATAGTCGAGCGTCCCGTCCCACAGCGCCGCCAGCCGCTCGGCGAAGCGCCAGTGCGGAAGCGCGCCGCAATCGAGCAGCATGACCGAGGTAGCGAGATAACCGGGGGAATCGTTATGGCCGGGCCGTGCCCGGCACCAGATCGCCTTGCCACCCAGATCGCGCGCGAACAGCTCCGCGACATCGGCGACCGCGAAGACGTCGGGATCGACGACCAGCGCCAGGCTTCGATGGCCCATGATGTCCGGAACCGCGAAGCGAAGCGGCGTGAAGGACTGCAGATCGTCGGGATCCCAGCGCCGCACATGGCCGGCGCGCCGGAATGTCCGGCCAGCGGCGCGCTGCAGCTCGGGAAAATCCTTCGTTTCGAGCAAGCGCACATCGGGCGCAGCGCGGCCGCGGGCATTGCGCCGGAAGCTGTGCGCCGAAACCAGCGCGCCCAGCCGCTGCTTGTGATTGGTGTGGACGAAGACGATCGGCTTCACAGGCTCGCCTCGGCAAAGCGCCGCGCCTTCACGACCCTGTCGAGCGCGACCAGCGTCTCGAGCAGTTCCGCCATTCGATCGAGCGGCCAGGCATTGGGGCCGTCGGACAGCGCTTCTTCGGGCCGCGGATGGGTTTCCATGAACAGGCCCGAAATGCCGCTCGCCACCGCCGCACGCGCCAGCACCGGCACGAATTCGCGCTGTCCGCCCGAGCTGGCGCCCTTGCCGCCCGGAAGCTGCACCGAATGGGTCGCGTCGAACACCACCGGGCAGCCGGTCTCGCGCATGATCGCGAGCCCGCGCATGTCGGACACCAGATTGTTGTAGCCGAACGCGGCGCCGCGTTCGCAGACCAGGATATTGTCGCCGTCACCCCCTGCCGCCAGCGCCGCTGCACGCGCCTTGTCGACGACGTTGACCATGTCGTGGGGCGCCATGAACTGCGCCTTCTTGATATTGACCGGTTTGCCCGCCGAAGCAGCTGCCTGGACGAAATCGGTCTGGCGCGCGAGGAAGGCCGGGGTCTGGAGCACGTCGACGACCCCGGCGACGGGCGCGACCTGCTCCTTTTCATGCACGTCGGTGAGCACCGGCACCCCAACCTGCCGGCGGACCTTCTCGAGCATGCGAAGCCCTTCTTCCATCCCGGGGCCGCGAAAGGACGCGCCCGAGCTTCGATTGGCTTTATCGAAGCTGCTCTTGAAGATGAACAGCATGTCGAACCGTTCGGCGATGCCGCGCAGCGTTTCGGCGGTCGAGAGCGCCAGCGCTTCCGATTCCAGCGCGCAGGGACCCGCGATCAGAAACAGGGGCTCATCGAGTCCGACCTTGCGACCGCACAGATTCACCCGAGATGCTCCCTCATGGCCGAAAACCTATCCAAGCCGCGGGACGACCGCCAGCGGCCTGGGAAGCGCGATATCGCGCTCGGCTGCGAAACGCGCGAGCAGCGCTTCCGCCCCCTCCTCGCCGACGCGCGCGCCCTCGATGCCGCCGGTGACGAACACGAAAGCGAAGCCCACCGCCGCCGCTCCGACGAAGTCGGTGGCGATGCTGTCGCCGATCGCCGCCACTTGATCGTCTCCGATCGACGTGGCCGCACGCTCGCGCGCGAGCTCCAGAGCGCGCCGGTAGATTGCCGGATAGGGCTTGCCGAACCACTCCACCGCGCCGCCCATCGCCGCATAGCGATCGGCGATCGCGCCCGCGCAGGCCTCCGGCACATCGCCGCGGATGACGATGCGGTCGGGGTTGAGGCAGATCAGCTGCGCACCGCGCGCGCACATCGCCTTCAACGATTCGTCATGGGCCGCGGGATCGACCGCACCGTCGGCGAGACCCGTGCAGACCACGACGTCCCCGTCCGGTCCGTCCAACAGCGCGAACCCGGTCCGCTCGATGATCCGGCGATCCTCCGCGGTGCCGATGAAGCCCGCCTTGTTCCTCCCCTGGGCACGCAGCGCTTCAAGCCCGGTATCGCCGGAAGTGACGATCGCATCATAGCTTTCGCGATCGAGCCCCAACCGATCGAGCTGCGCCTGCACCGCGCTCGCGGGCCGGGGCGCATTGGTGATCAGCAACACGATCCGGCCCTGCGCGCGCCAGGCGCGCAGCAACGCCTCCGCGCCGGGAAACAGGCGCACGCCGTCATGGACGCAGCCCCAGACGTCGCACAGGAGCAGCCGATAGCATTGCGGCAGCGCGGCAAGGCTGGCGGTCGCGAGGTTCATTCCTCGCCCATCAGCGCCAGCGCCGCCTCGATCGGGGCGACATCGGCGGGGTTGTTCAATTCCCACATCTCCCATGCCGGCGGCGCCACGTCGACGACCTGGACGGCGATGCCGAGTTCCAGGAAGCGCAATTGCTCGAGCCCCTCGAGCTGCTCGAGCGCCGACGGCGGCGCGGCGCAATAGGCACGAAGCGCCGCCGGCGTATAGGCGTAAACTCCGATGTGAAGGCGCAACGGTATCGTCCCCTGCCCGACGATACCGGTCGAAAAATAGGGGATCAGCCGTTTGGAGAAATAGAGCGCGCGGCCTTTCGCGTCGGCAACGACGCTGGTGCCACCCACCCTGCCCGCCGCCTGATCGGCCTCGAGCCGGGCAAAATGCGCGGCGCTGACGGGAAGCGCGGGCGTGGCCACCGCGGCGCCTTGCTTCGGCCGCAGCGCATCGATGAGCGCGGATACGCAATGGGGTGGGGTCAGCGGTGCGTCGCCCTGGAGGTTGACGACCAGGTCCGGCACGGCGCCGAGCTTGTCGAGCGCTTCCGCGCAGCGCTCGGTGCCGTTCCGGCAATCGGAGGATGTCATCACAACATCGGCGCCGAAATAGCGCGCTGCGGCGGCGATTTCGGCATGATCGGTCGCGATATAGACGGCTTCGATTCCGGGCACACGCATTGCCGCCTCCCAGCTGCGCCGGATCAGCGGCTTCGATACGCCCGACCGTCCACGCAGCGGCGCAAGCGGCTTTGCAGGGTAGCGGGAGGATTCGTAGCGCGCCGGGACGACGATGACGACATTCACGCTCTCTGTCGTCATGCAGCGCTTTGCATCGGAGACAGGCTGTGGATGTCGACGATCCCGATCGGCCGCGGCGCGGCGGGATCGTGCACCACGAACAGCGATGTGATCTTGTGGCGGGCGAGAATCGCGAGCGCATCCTCGACCAGGGTGATCGGGCGCACGACCTTGGGGTGGCGAGTCATGACCTCTTCAGCGCTGGCGCTGGAAAGGCGGCTGAGGTTGCGCCGCAGATCGCCGTCGGTGATGATGCCGATCAGCGGCCCCTGCTCGTCGACGACGCCAACGACGCCGAGCCGCTTCGCCGTCATCTCGATCACCGCCTCGATCATCGGCGTATCCGGCCGGACGAGCGGCATGGCATCGCCGGTGCGCATCGCCGAGGAAACCGGCCTGAGACGGTTGCCGAGCGCGCCGGCCGGATGGAGCCGCTGGAAATCGGAGCGGCCGAAGCCCCGCGCGCGCATCACGCTCATGGCCAGCGCATCGCCGGCCGCAAGCGTCATCAGCGTCGAGGTCGTCGGCGCGAGTCCCTGCGGGCAGACCTCGTCCCACGCCGGAAGCAGGATGCGCGCGTCGGCAGCCCGCATCAGCACCGAATCGGGATTGGACGAAATCGCGATCAAAGGGACGGCGATAGCGCGCAGATGATCGATAACGGGTGTCAGCTCCGGCGTTCCGCCGCTATGCGAAACGAGCAAAGCGACATCGCCGGGCTGCACCGCGCCGAGATCGCCATGCAGGGCTTCCGCCAGATGCAGGAACAGCGAAGGCGTGCCGGTCGAGCTGAAGGTCGCCGCGAGCTTGCGCGCCACGTGGCCCGATTTGCCAAGCCCGGCGACCACGAGTCGTCCACGGCCGTTGAGGATCGAACGAACGGCGCGAAGGAAGCCCATGTCGATGCTTCGACCGAGCGCCTGGAGCGCCTCGGCATATTCGTCGAAAATCTCGCGCGCGAACGCAAGGTCCAGGCTGCTGACCCGCTCGCGATCCGGTTGCAACGTGCTGGCCATATTCCTCCGTCCGGATCGTCCCAGCCCCCCATTTGCATTCCCCCCTCGCGCCTGATTCTATGGAATTGTTTCAGCTCCGCGAATCCGGCGTCATTCCTATTGGCTCCAGGCAAATTACGGATGCCTCGCTCCTCATCCGCCAACGACAACGCCGTTTGTTCTTTTCCTGTTCCCTGCCGCAGCCCGAGCGCGCGAAATCGGTCATGTTCCACGGCATTTCCGCCGCGGTGAAGCCGCCGTTCGGCGGGACGAACGCAACCTTGGCGCGAGTCGCGGGTTTCAGCGACACAGGGGCTTTCGCGATGGAGAATGTGACATGCGTAAGCTGATGATGTTCGGGTTGATGGCGGCTGCGGCGGCGCCCGTCGCGCTCAACGCCCAATCCCAGGCGGAAATCCGGCATGACCGCCAGGTGCTTCGCGACCAGCGGCAGGACGTCCGCGAGGCCCGCCAAGAACTGAGGGACGACCGGCGCGACCGGCGGCGTCACATCGCCTATGCCTCGCCCTATCGCGGCTGGAGATACCGTCCGGTCACCGTCGGCTATCAACTGCGCCCGGCTTTCTACGGCAGCCGCTATTATATCTCCGATTTCGGCCGGTATAATGTGCGCGCTCCCGGCCGGTGGCAGCGCTGGATCCGCTACGGCGACGACCTCCTCCTGGTCAACGTCCGGACCGGGCGCGTCCTCGAGGTCATCAGGAATCGTTACTGGTAACCGGCATCAGCCCTTCCGACGCCTGATCAAGACAATGGAGCTGGTCGCTCCCGGCCGGCCCGTTGTTTCGAGTCCGCCGGCTTTTGGTCAACGCATTGTACTTCAAGGCGTTAACCATTATGTTGACGGCTCCATGATGAGGAGTAGGTTGTCATGAAAAGCGTATTGGGCAGAAGCGTGTCCGCAGCTGCTTTGGTTGCGATCATGGCCGCGACGGCGGCGCCGGCAGAAGCGCGGCCGCATTGGGGACACCACCGCCATCACGGCGGCGGCGACGATGCGGCTTGGGCGATCGGCGGCGGCATCCTCGGTCTCGGGATCGGCGCGGCGCTGGCTTCGAGCGGCCGCAATCGCGGCGACCGCTATTACGGCGGCGACGAATATTATCGCGACGGCTATTACGGCGGCGACCGCTATTACGGCCGAGGCTATTATGATGGCGGCTATTACGACCGCGGATATGACGGCCGTGGCTATTACGGCGGCTATTATGACGGCGACTATTATGCCGATAGCGATTGCCGCTCGCACCGGATCTATGATCCCTATCTTCGCCGCACCGTGAGGGTGAGCTACTGCGATTGACGGCACCGCGACCCGGTTCCCTCTCTGTTGGAACGGAACCGGGTTCGGGTCCTGATCGCCGTTGAGTCCACGGGTCCCGCGCGCTAGGCCGAAGCCATGGACAAGGCATTCGATGAGGTGCTGGCGCGCTATCTTGCGCGCATGCGGGACGAAGAGCCCGCCATGGCCGATGCGCAGCGGGCCGGATTCGACCCTGACAAATATCTGCTGGCGGTCGGCGAAGAGGTGGCGCGCGTGTTGCACGCGCTGATTGTCGCCCGCCGCGCCAAACATATTCTGGAGCTTGGCACCAGCTACGGCTTTTCGACGCTGTTCCTCGCCGACGCCGCCCGGCGGACCGGGGGCAAGGTCGTCACCATGGATGTCGCGGCCGACAAGCAGGATTATGCAAGGCGGCAACTCGCCGACGCGAAGCTCGACGGCTTCGTCGACTTCCAGGCCGGCAATGCGCTCGATCTGCTCGTACAGGCCGAGGGTCCGATCGAGTTCGTGCTGCTGGATCTGTGGAAGGACCTCTACGTCCCCTGCTTCGAAGCTTTTCGTTCCAAGCTTGCGCCCAACGCGATCGTCGCCGCGGACAACATGCTGTATCCCGAAATCGCGCGGGCCGACGCCGAACGCTATCAGGCAGCTGTGCGTGCCGACTCCGATTTCCAGTCGATGCTGCTTCCAATCGGCAGCGGCATCGAGCTTTCCTGCCGCGGGCGGAAGTAAGGGTCGAGAGTGATGGGCGTGGGGGATCAAGCGCCTGCCGAAGCATGGCTGGCAGGATGTCGAGATCGGCGGTCCCGGCTTCTGCTTCCCGGTCATGCGCTGGAACGGCAAGCAATATGCCGTCCTGCGGCATGAGGACAAGCCCCGCGCGCCGCAGCGCTGAACCGAGGATTGTTGCCGGGTCGGAACCCTGACCGGAATGCGATCAGTGGCGCTTGAAATATTGGACGTCGCGCTCGTGCTTCTCGGCTGCTTCGCGGGTGGCGAACGTGCCCAGGTTGCGCCGCTTCCCGGTCTTTGGGTCCTTCTTTTTCGAATAGAGCCGATATTCGCCCGACTTGAGCTTGCGGATCATGACTCAACCGCTGCCGTGCCTGCGGCGGGTCACCCAGCCTTTGCGCGCGGCGGCAGAGCGCTGCTCGGGCGAACCCGATTTATGCGCGCGGCCGCCCCGCGACGAAGAGACGTGGGTGTCGGGCTTGCCACGGCCCGAGCCCGACTTGTTTCCGCCGCCCGATTCCCTGTTCACCGTCGCCCAGGCGCGCCGCTCGGCTTCGCTCTTCGGCACGCCGCGGCTTTCATAGCCTTCCTCGATATGTTCCGCCTTGCGCTTTTGCTTGCCGGTATAGGCACCCTTGTCGCCACGAGGCATTGCACTCACTCCTGCTGGTCGTGTCGGCATCAACGATTTTCCGGCGCGGGCGTTCAATCCGCCGATCGCTCCGTCAAAATCGCCGCGAAACGCCCGCATAGAGTTCAACGCCCGGCGCATTGCGGCTGAGCCCGACATTGGCGCCGGCATCGAGCTGCAATGCGTCGCCCGGCTGCCACGCCAACGCGACGCCGCCCACTGTCGCATGCTGGGTCCCGGACGGATCCTGGTCGTCGCGCCGCTGGACTTCCAACGTCGCATCGAACGCCGGCGCAAGCGGAACCCCGATCCCGGCAGTACCGACCAAGGCGAGGTGGTGGCCGCGGCCCTGGCTGTCAGCAGCCGCATCGGCCTCCCCCGTAAAGGCCAGCTGGACGCCGTGCGGAAGCGCGTAGCTCAGCGGGACGATCAACCCGGCCGCCCAATCGCCGCCGCCGATCGGACTCGATCCGACCGGCAGCGTGACGAACGGCATGATCGCCGCGGAAAAGTGCGCACCGTCGGGATTGCGCAGGTTCCGCCGCAACGCGAGGCGCAGATCGCCGCTGCCGCGATCGTTGCCGGCGCCCGTCCCGTGGGCCTGCCGAATCCCCAGCCCCTGCCACTCGAGCTGGGCCTCCAGCCGGTCGGAGACGCCGTAGCGCAGCAGCGTATCGGCGAAGACCCAGCTGTTGATGCGTACGCCGGAATCGCGATCGCGGGTCCAGTCGGCGATGCCGATCTCGACATCGCCATGGCCCTTGTCGATCGTGCAGGCAGGCGTGCCGAGCCCCGGGCGGTCGGGGCAGAAATCGCGCAAATCCTCGGCGCGGGCCGCCGCGCTCGCGCACAGCAGGAGCAGCGGGCCGACGACCCGGCGACGGAATGTCATTCCGGCGACGTGGCGGTCACCGGCCGGTCCGCGACCAGATCGCGCCACAGCATGATCAGCGCGGCCATGGTCGCCGGGCCGACGAACAGCCCGATCAGGCCGAGACTTTCCACGCCGCCGAAGATGCCGATCAGCACCCAGATGAACGGCAGCCGGGTCGCGCCGCCGATCAACGCCGGCCGCAGGAAATGATCGGCGATCCCGACGACCAGCATCCCGATCGCGAAGATCGCGACTGCCCAGCCGACGTCGCCCTGGCCGATCGACAGCGCCGACGCGAGTGCGAAAATCACCGCGGCACCGAACGGGATCATCGCCGCGATGGCGGTCAGCGCTCCCATCAGCAACGGCTGCGGCGTTCCGGCGAACCAATAGACCGGAGTCATCGCCAGGCCTTCGCCTATGCCGACCAGCACCAGGCCGTTGATGGTGCCCCGGACCGACAGGATCAGCTGCTCCAGCAGCCGCTCGCCGGTTGTCCCGAGCAGGCGATTGCCGGCGATCCTGGCCTGCGCCGTAATCTGTTCATGATCCTTGAGCACGAAGAACAGCACGATCAGGGTGAACAGGAAGATGATCGACCGGTGCAGCAAGGCGCCACCCAGCAGTCGCGAGCGCGCCATCACGGTCGATGCGTCGAATTGCTGCAATTCGCGCGCGGTCGCCTCGGGGGTGGCGAGATGGCTCTGCCACCAACTGTCCAGCTCGCGTCCGCCGAACGGCAGGTGATGAACCCAGGCCGGCACCGGCACCCCGTGGGCGCGCGCGTCGGCCACCCACAGGGCGATGTCGCCGCTGCTCGCAGCCGCCTGCGCGACCGCGAGCGCAATGGGGGCCAGCACGATCAGCGCGACGGCCAGCGTGAACGAGGTGGGCAGCAGGTAGCCGCGCTTCAGCCCCGGCCTACGTGCCTCGATCCAGGCGTAGAGCGGCCAGACCGCCACCGCCAGGATCGCCGCCCAGATCAGCGCCGGCAGGAAACCCCGATCGAGCCAAAGCCCGAACAGCACGAGCCCAATGACCAGGAACAGCATCGACAGCCGGTGAATACGCGGCGTGTCGGCCCCATTTGTCTGCGGCGCTTTCATCGCGCCCTGATGGACGATTTTTGACCGCGAGCCAATCGGCGGCGACACGAGCAGAATGCGAAAAAGCGGCGGCCGGATTTTCGCAACAAGCCCTGAGACGACGGATATCCGATGCTGCTTCGTTCCAGCCGTGCGCACTCCACCGGCCGCTGCCGTGCCACGGCCCGACGCGGTT
>DATFHP010000043.1:0-8595 GCA_035248285.1 Allosphingosinicella sp.
CCTGCCCTCGCCCCGCGCGCGGCGGCTCAGACGAATTCGAGCTTCTCGATCGAATAATATTTGTCGCCCGACGGCGCGGAGACCTCGACCTCGTCGCCGACCGAGCGGCCGATCAGCGCGCGCCCGAGCGGCGAGGAATAGCTGATGCGGCCCACCTTGGCATCCGCCTCGGTCTGCCCGACGATCTGATATTTGACCTTCTTGTCGTCCTCGTCGAGCAAATGGACGGTGGCGCCGAAGATCACCTTGTCGCCCGACAAGCTCTTGGGATCGATCACCATGGCGCGGCTGAGACGGTCCTCGATCTCGGCGATCTGCGCCTCGACGTGACCCTGACGCTCCTTGGCGGCATGATATTCGGCATTCTCCGAAAGGTCGCCGTGCGCGCGCGCTTCTTCGATGGCGTCGATGATCGCCAGGCGCTCGACCGTCTTGAGGTGGCGCACCTCGGTCTGCAATCGCTCATAGCCTTCGGCCAGCATCGGCATCTTGTCGACGGTCGCCATAGTCTCACCTTTCGTGAAATGATTGCGGCGGCCCCTCAGTGAAAAGCCGCCCCGTCCGATCAATTTGTCAGGATCATGTTCTGGAAAGGGAATAATAGTCCTGCAGCGAATGAACTTCAAGGCTGTGCTCGCGCTGCGCAGCTATGGCGCGCACCACGGCGGCGCTCGACGCGGCGGTGGTGAAATAGGGAATCCTGCCCATTACCGCCGAGGCGCGGATCGAAGCCGAATCCTTGTGGCTCTGCCATCCTTCGGTGGTGTTGAAGACGAGCGCTATCTGCCCGTCCTTGATCTTGTCGACGATATGCGGGCGCCCCTGCGCGACCTTGTTCACGCGCTCGACCTCTATCCCCTCCCCGGCCAGGAAATCGGCCGTCCCGCCGGTCGCGACGATGTGGAAGCCAAGTTCGGCAAGCGCGCGCATCGGCGCCACGATGATCGCCTTGTCGCTGTCCTTGACCGAGACGAACGCGGTCCCTTCATCGGGCAGCGCGATCCCGCTGCCGAGCTGCGCCTTCAAAAACGCCGTCGCGAAATCCTTCGATATTCCCATAACTTCACCGGTCGACTTCATCTCCGGTGACAAGACAGGATCGACGCCGGGGAAACGTGCGAAGGGGAAGACGGCCTCCTTGACCGCGACATGCGCGACATCGCGCCGGATCGGCAGGAAATGCGCCAGCGCCTCGCCGGCCATGATCCGCGCGGCGATCTTCGCGACCGGCGTCCCGATCGCCTTGGCGACAAAGGGTACGGTGCGGCTGGCGCGCGGATTGACCTCGATCAGATAGACCTCGCCGTCCTTGACCGCGAACTGCACGTTCATCAGCCCCCTGACGTCGAGCGCCAGCGCCAGCGCCGTGGCCTGGCGCTCGATCTCGTCGATGATCGGCTTTTCAAGGCTGTAGGGCGGCAGCGAGCAGGCGCTGTCGCCGCTGTGGACACCCGCCTCCTCGATATGCTGCATCACGCCGGCGATCAGCACTTCCTTGCCGTCGCAGATGGCGTCGACGTCGACCTCGATGGCATCGCGCAAATAGCGGTCGATCAGCACCGGGCTGTCGCCGGAGACCTGCACCGCGGTGACGATATAATCCTCGAGCTGGGCGGGCCCGTCGACGATTTCCATCGCGCGGCCGCCGAGCACGTAGCTGGGCCTGGTCAGCACCGGATAGCCGATGCGGTTGGCGACGCCGATCGCCTCCTCGCGGCTGCGGGCGATGCCGTTGTCCGGCTGCTTGAGGCCGAGCCTGGTGACGAGCGCGGCGAAGCGCTCGCGATCCTCGGCAAGGTCGATCGCGTCTGGCGAGGTTCCGAGGATCGGAATTCCGGCCGCAGCGAGCGATGCGGCAAGCTTGAGCGGCGTCTGGCCGCCCAATTGCACGATGACGCCGACGAGTTCGCCCGCCGACTTCTCGACATGGAGGATCTCGAGCACGTCCTCGGCGGTCAGCGGCTCGAAATAGAGGCGGTCGGAGGTGTCGTAATCGGTCGAGACGGTTTCGGGGTTACAGTTGATCATGATCGTCTCGAAGCCGGCCTCGCGCAGCGCGTAAGCGGCGTGGCAGCAGCAATAATCGAACTCGATCCCCTGTCCGATACGATTGGGCCCGCCACCGAGGATGACGATTTTCCTGCGGTCCGAGGGCTGGCTCTCGTCCTCGGGCGTGCCGAAGCTGGGCGCCTCGTAGGTCGAATACATGTAGGGCGTCTTCGCCTCGAATTCGGCGGCGCATGTGTCGATACGCTTGAAGACCGGCCGAACGCCAAGCTTGTGGCGCAGGCGGCAGACCTCGGCTTCGGTGGTGGCGCCGGTGAGCGCGCGCACCGTCTCCCTGATCAGGCCGCTGCCGCGCGCCACCGCCTTGCCCATGCCGGCGGGAATATGCGCCGACCGGACCGCCAGTTGCGCGAGCCGCTTGTCGGAAAAGCCCATCGCCTTCAATCGCCGCATTCCGGCGGCATCCTTGGGCAGCCCGTCGGCCGAAACCTGTTCCTCGGCGTCGACGATCTCCTTGATCCGCTCGAGGAACCAGGGATCGTATTTGGCGATCGCGTGGACCTCGGCGACGCTGAAGCCCTCGCGCATCGCCTGCGCGGCGACCAGCAGCCGGTCGGGTGTCGGCCGCGCCAGCGCCGCCTCGATCTCGGCGCGAGGTGCGCCGTAGAGCGCCTTCACTCCGTCGAGACCGCTAAGGCCGGTCTCCAGGCCGCGCAGCGCCTTCTGCAGGCTTTCGTGGAAGCTGCGGCCGATCGCCATCACCTCGCCCACCGACTTCATGGCGGTTGAGAGCAATGGCTCGGAACCCTTGAATTTTTCGAAGGTAAAGCGCGGGATCTTCGTCACGACATAGTCGATCGTCGGCTCGAAGCTGGCGGGCGTCGCGCCGGTGATGTCGTTGCCGATCTCGTCGAGCGTGTAGCCGACCGCAAGCTTGGCGGCGACCTTGGCGATCGGGAAGCCGGTGGCCTTGGAAGCGAGCGCCGAACTGCGCGACACGCGCGGGTTCATCTCGATCACCACCAGCCGGCCGTCGGCAGGATTGACCGCGAACTGGACGTTCGAGCCGCCGGTCTCGACCCCGATCTCACGCAGCACCGCGATCGAGGCGTTGCGCATGATCTGATATTCCTTGTCGGTGAGCGTCAGCGCCGGCGCGACGGTGATCGAATCGCCGGTGTGGATGCCCATCGGATCGACGTTCTCGATCGAGCAGATGATGATGGCATTGTCGTTGCGATCGCGCACGACCTCCATCTCATATTCCTTCCAGCCGAGCACCGATTCCTCGATCAGCACCTCGTGGCTCGGCGATGCGTCGAGCCCGCCGCCGACGATCTGGACGAATTCGTCGCGATTGTAGGCGATCCCGCCGCCCGTTCCCCCCAATGTGAAGCTGGGTCGGATGATCGCCGGCAACCCGACGTGGTCGAGCGCCGTCATGGCGTCATCCATGCTGTGCGCGATCATCGATCGCGGGCTTTCGAGGCCGATCCGGTCCATCGCCTCGCGGAACTTCAAGCGATCCTCGGCCATCTCGATCGCGTCGGCGTCGGCGCCGATCATCTTCACGCCGAACTTGTCGAGCGTGCCGTCCTTGAACAGCGCGAGCGCGGTGTTGAGCGCGGTCTGGCCGCCCATGGTCGGCAGCACCGCGTCGGGCCGCTCCTTCGCGATGATCTTGGCGACGATCTCGGGCGTGATCGGCTCGACGTAGGTGGCGTCGGCAAGCTCGGGGTCGGTCATGATCGTCGCCGGGTTCGAATTGACCAGGACGATACGATAACCCTCTTCCTTCAATGCCTTGGCGGCCTGCGTTCCCGAATAGTCGAACTCGGCCGCCTGGCCGATCACGATCGGCCCGGCGCCGATGATCAGGATCGAGGAGATGTCGGTGCGGCGGGGCATTGATCAGCTCGATTTCATTGCATACATTGATTGCACTGCAATCATTTGATGGAGGGGAAAGTGGCCAGCCTCACGATCCGGAACATCCCTGACGAGGCCAAGAGGCGGTTCCGTCAGCGCGCCGCGGCGCACGGCCGCTCGATGGAAGAGGAAGCGCGGCAGCTGATCCTCCAGTCGCTTCGAACCGAGGAAAAACGGCCTTCGATGTTCGAAATTCTCTACGAAGCGAGCCGTCCCGGCCTGGAGCTTCCGATCCCGCCGCGAACGCCGGCGCGAATTCCGGATTTCGGCAGCGACGGACAAGAATGATCCTGGTCGACACCAATGTGTGGAGCGAGGCCTTCCGACCGGAGCCGAACGCCACCGTGAGACGATGGGCGACCGCCAATGCCGGAATGCTATGGCTGTCGACGGTCGTGATCGGCGAACTCCTGTCCGGCGCCGAACTGCTTCCGCGAGGCCAGAGGCGGGACAAGCTCTTGACGGGCTATAAGCTGCTGATCGAAACGTACAGCGATCGTATCGCTGCTTTCGACTTGGACGCCGCGCTCCGTTACGGCCTGGTCGTTGCATATATGAAAAGGGCGGGCCGCAATCCCGGAACCGCGGATTCGCAGATCGCCGCGACTGCCCTGGCGCGTGGATTTGTACTGGCAACGCGGAACACAAAGCATTTCGAAGGCCTTGGAATCGAGCTGATCGATCCTTGGTCAGCGTAGATGACTCCGGCGTCCGGCCGATGACGATGGGCCGGGCAATCCTTGAGTCCTCTCCCCCGAAAGGGAGCGAGGGAGTGCGGGACACCATCGCCGTCACCGCAATTGCCCCACGAACTTCTCGAACAGATAAGTGCTGTCCTGCGGCCCCGGGCTCGCCTCCGGGTGGTACTGCACGCTGAACGCCGGCCGGTCGGTCAGCTCCAGTCCCGCCAGACTGCCGTCGAACAGGGAAATGTGCGTCGGCCTGGCATTGTCCGGCAGCGTCTCCGCATCCACGGCGAAGCCATGGTTCATGCTGGTGATCTCGACGCGGCCGTCGGCGAGGCGCTTGACGGGGTGGTTGGCGCCGCGGTGGCCCTGGTGCATCTTGTAGGTCCTGGCGCCAACGGCGAGGCCGAGCATCTGGTGGCCGAGGCAGATGCCGAACATCGGCTTGCCGGTATCCAGCAGCTGCCGGATCACCGGCACCGCATAGACGCCGGTGGCGGCCGGATCGCCCGGGCCGTTCGACAGGAAGATGCCGTCGGGCTGGTGCGACATCACTTCTTCGTAGGTGGCGACGGCGGGAAGCACGGTGACGCGCGCGGCGGCGTCGGCGAGATTGCGGAAGATGTTGCGCTTCGAGCCGTAGTCGATCGCGACGATGTGCGGCAGGGCGCCTTCCTGCTCGCGCTCGCCATAGCCTGATCCGAGCTTCCAGAGCCCGCCGGACCAGCGGAACATCTGGCGGCACGACACCTCCTTGGCGAGATCCATGCCTTCGAGACCCGGCCAGGCGCGTGCCCTCTCGATCAGGGCGTCGAGATCGAAGCGGCCCTTGGCATTGTGCGCGATCACGCCGTTGGGGGCACCCTGGATGCGGATCCTGCGCGTCAGCGCGCGCGTGTCGACGCCGGCGAGGCCGATGCGTCCGTTCGCCTTGAGCCATTGATCGAACCCTTGCGCCGAACGGAAATTGCTCGGCGCGGTCACGTCGTCGCGGACGATGCAGCCCAAGGCATGCGGATTGTCGGCCTCCACATCTTCATAATTGGCGCCGACGTTGCCGATATGGGGGAAGGTGAAAGTGATGATCTGCGCCGCATAGGAGGGATCGGTCATCACCTCCTGATAGCCGGTCATCGCGGTGTTGAAGCAGACTTCGCCGACCGCCTCGCCCTCGGCGCCGAAGCCCCTGCCCCGGATCACCGTCCCATCGGCCAGAACCAATACGCCCGTCGCTGCGTCGGGCGCTCGGTCGGGTCTGGCGATGGCCACTCGCAAAGTCTCCGAAAAAAGGCGGGCTGGTCAAACGGCCGGCTAGGTAGGTGCGCCCCAATCCCGGGTCAATCTATTAAAATCACACCAGCGTCGCTATCCTGTGGCCTTTCCGGAACGAGGATTCAAGAGCCGCATGATTCGCGACGACATCAAGGCCGCGCTGGTCACCGCCATGAAGAGCGGCGACAAGGCGCGCACCGGCACCATCAGGCTCGCCCAGGCCGCCATCAAGAATCGCGACATCGAGCTGCGCGGATCGGACAAGGCGCCGGAGGACGATCTGCTGGTCACCGAAGTGCTGCAGAAAATGATCAAGCAGCGCCGCGAATCGATCGATCTGTACGAAAAAGGCGGCCGCAAGGAGCTGGCCGACGCCGAGCGTGCCGAAGTGGCAGTGATCGAGGATTTCCTGCCGCAACAGATGGGCGAGGCCGAGGCAGGCGCCGCCATCGACGCGATCATCGCGGAGACGGGCGCAGGCTCGGTCAAGGATATGGGCCGGGTGATGGCGGTGCTCAAGGCGCGCCATGCCGGACAGATGGACCTGGCCAAGGCGAGCGGGCTGGTGAAGGCGCGGCTTTCGTAGAATCCGGTGGATAACCTCCCCTCCCGCTTGCGGGAGGGGGTGGGGGTGGGCATGCTCGGACATGGCCGTTTTCAAGCCTCGTCCGACGAAATTGGCGCGCAAGCTCAGCAATAATGCGACCGAAGCCGAGCGCCAGCTATGGAGACGGCTCAGCAACAGACAGTTAGGCGGTTACAAATTCAGCCGCCAGATGCCGATAGCCGGCTTCATCTGCGATTTCGTGTGCCGCGAGGCGCGTCTGATCGTCGAGGTCGATGGCGGCCAACACGATCTGGAAGCGGACGCCGACGCGGTGCGCACCCGATTGTTGGAGGATCGGGGCTTTCGAGTGCGGCGATTTTGGAACAACGAGGTACTCGGCAATATTGAGGGCGTTTTGCAAACCATCTTGAGCACGATCACAGAATGCCCACCCCCACCCCTCCTGCTAGCGGGAGGGGAGATCGCGGCCTCCGCTTCTTCATGAGCCTCTCCCCCCAATTCCTCGATGAGCTGCGCGCGCGGACGTCGCTTTCGGCGGTGATCGGGCGGCAGGTGAAGCTGCAGCGTGCCGGACGGGAGTGGAAGGCTTGCTGTCCGTTCCACAAGGAGAAGACGCCCAGCTTCACGGTCAACGACGAAAAAGGCTTCTACCATTGCTTCGGCTGCGGCGCGCACGGCGATGCGATACGCTTTCTGACCGACGCGCGCGGCCTGCCGTTCATGGACGCGGTCAAGGAGCTGGCCGACGCTGCCGGATTGCCGGTCCCCGCCCCCGATCCGCGCGCGCGTCAGCAGGCCGAACGCGCGTCCGGACTGTACGAGGTGATGGAGGCGGCGGCGCGCTGGTTCGCCGAACAGCTCGGCGCGATCGCCGGGGCTCCGGCGCGGGCCTATCTCGAGCAGCGCGGTTTGTCGCCGGCGACGATCGCGCGGTTCGGCCTTGGTTTTGCCCCGGATTCTCGAAGTAAGCTCAAGACGGCGCTCGCCGGGCATGGCACCGAGAGGCTCGTCGAGGCCGGTCTCCTGATCGAGCCGGAAACGGGAGACGGAGCCGCCCGGGAGCCTTACGACCGCTTCCGCGGCCGGCTGATGATCCCGATCCGCGACGCGCGCGGCCGCACGATCGCGTTCGGCGGCCGGATCATCGGCGAGGGCGAGCCCAAATATCTCAACTCCCCCGAAACGCCGCTGTTCGACAAGGGCCGCACCTTGTTCAACCTCGACCGCGCGAGCCCCGCCAGCCGCGAAGCGGGAAGGCTGATCGTCGTCGAAGGCTATATGGACGTGATCGCGCTCGATAAGGCCGGCGTGAGCGAAGCGGTCGCCCCGCTCGGCACGGCGCTCACCGAAGGGCAGATCGAGCGCTTGTGGCGACTCGTCGATTGTCCGATCCTGTGTTTCGATGGCGATTCCGCCGGCCAGAAGGCTGCGGTCCGCGCCGCGTTGCGCGCGCTTCCTCATGTCGCGCCCGGCCGCTCGCTGGCGTTCGCGACGCTGCCGCCCGGCCTCGATCCCGACGATCTGCTGCGTGCCGAGGGCCGTGCCGCGCTGGAGAAGCTGATCGGCTCCGCCGAGCCTCTGGTCGACCGATTGTGGCGCCACGAGCGCGAGTCCGGACCGCTCGCGACGCCCGAGCAGAAGGCGGGGCTGCGGCGCCGGCTGATCGAGTATGCGCGATCGATCCAGGATCAGGATGTCCGCGAGCAGTATCGCAACGAATTGCTCGATCGCTTCGCCGAATTGACCCGGCCCCGCCAGCCATCGGGCCGAAGCGGCGCCTACCGCGGCCTCCCCTTTCCCGGCCCGCGCCGTGCATCGAGCCAGACAAAGGCGGTCGGGAACGGCAGCGTCGCCAGCGGAATGAGCCGTTCGGTGTTGCGGGGACTGCTTCGATTTCCGGAGGTGATCGGCGCCCATGCCGAGGAGATCGCGGCGCTTCCGCTGCCCGATCGCCTTTCCGCGCGGCTGCGCGATTTGCCGCTCGATGCGGCGATGGCGCACGCCGAACTTGATCCGGAGAAGCTAAATACCATATTGGCGGCATCCGACGTCTCTTCGGTGATCGAAGAGCTACGTCTGGAACAAGGACTGGCTTTTTCCTTTACCCGCCGAGATGCCGATTCGGAACGCGCC
>DATFHP010000044.1:0-69344 GCA_035248285.1 Allosphingosinicella sp.
TGGCCGGATCGTCGGGCCAGCTGTGCTTCGGATAGCGGCCGCGCATCTCCTTGGCGACGGCGCTCCAGCTTCCCGACCAGAAGCCCGGCAGGTCGCGCGTCGTCTGGATCGGCCGGCCGGCGGGCGAGGTGAGGCTGAGCACCAGCGGCACCTTGCCGTCGGCAACGGCGGGATGCGCCGCCAAGCCGAACAGAGCCTGGACGCGCACCGTCACGGTCGGTCCTCCCTCGGCCGCATAGTCGATCGGGTGGCTGCTGCCGGCCGGCGAGACATAGTGCGAGGGCGCTAGCCGATCGACGGAGCGCTTTCCCTCCCAGCCGAGCACCGCGTCGAGCACGCCGCCGAGCGCGCTCGGATCGACGTCGCCGAGCCTGCGCTTGCCGGCGACCAGAAGCGGAAGCCATTGGTCGAGGCCGGCGAGAAGCGCGGCGTCGGAGAGATCGGCCAGCGAATCGTCGTGGCGCCGCGCGAAGGCGGTCCGCAGCCGCAGCGATCGTGCCGCGTCGCTCCACGGCAGGCGATCGAGGCCATGGCGCTGCACCCCCTCGACCAGCGCCGCCGCGACGGCGTCGGGATCGGCGCGCGCGTCGGCGCCGCCCGAAAGCTCCACCGCGCCCAGCCGGCGGCCCTGTGAAGCCCTTATGCCGCCGGTCTCCGGGACGAACGTCACCGATGTGCCGCTGACGATGCGATCGGCGAACAATGTCTCGATCGTCGGTTGATCGATGGGTGCGGCCGCCAGGATGCGCGCGCCGGCCGCCGATCCGCTTACCTCCGCCACCGCCAGCCATGGCTCGCGCGCGAGCGGGCTGGCCGGATCGAGCCGGAAACCGCGGCCGCCGACCGAAATCCAATCGGCGCCGTCGCTTGCCCGCCGCTTCGCCAGCCGGTCGGGAAAGGCCAGCGCTAGGCAGGCGCCGACGGGCGCTTGCTCGCCCTTCGTGGCGGCCGCAAACCCTGCCCATTTTCGAGCCAGCCCCCGTGCGGCCTCGGCGCGACCGCTCTTGTCGCCGCGCCAGCGCCGCAGCCGGAGCTCGAGATCGGCGTCGTTGCCGCCGAGCCCGCGTTCCGACAGCAGCACGGCGACCTCGGCCGCGGTTCGTCCCCAGCCGCGCGCGCCGGCGGCAAGGATCATATGTGCCAGCCGCGGCGGCAGCGGTATCGCCGCCATCGCTTTGCCGTGCGGCGTGACCCTGCCGTCCTCGTCGAGTGCGCCGAGCGAGCGCAAACGCCTGCCGGCTTCTTCGACCGCGGCCGCTGGCGGGGGATCGAGCCAGCGCAGCGCGCGCGGATCGGCGATGCCCCATAAGGCGCAATCGAGCAGCAGCGCGCTGAGATCGGCTTCGACTATCTCGGGCGGGTCGAAGCGCGGCAGGCTTGCCGTCGCGGCTTCCTCCCAAAGCCGGTAGACGGTGCCGGGCCCCTGCCTGCCGGCACGCCCCGCGCGCTGCGCCACCGCCGCCTGGCTCGCGCGCTCGGTGACGAGGCGGGTGAGGCCGGCCGAACGGTCGTAGCGCGGGCGGCGCGCAAGCCCGCTGTCGACGACGATCCGCACGCCGGCGATGGTGAGGCTGGTTTCCGCGATCGAAGTGGCGAGAACGACCTTGCGTTCCGGCGCCGGCGCGATCGCGGCACGCTGCTCCGCCGGATCGAGCGATCCGTGCAGCCGGTGGAGAAGGGTGCCGGCGGGAAGCGTCGCGAGCGCTTCGGCGGTGCGCTCGATCTCGGCGACTCCCGGCAGGAAGGCGAGCAGATTGCCTTCGCTCTCGGCCAAAGCACGGCGGATCGCCGCCGCCATTTCGTCCTCGACGCGCCGGCCGCCGTCGCGTCCGAGGTGGCGGATGTCGATCGGAAAGCCGGCCGCTTCGCTCTCGATCAGCGGTGCGTCGCCGAGCAATGCGGCAAAGCGGGCGCCGTCGAGCGTCGCCGACATCGCAACGAGCCTGAGATCGGGCCGCAGCGCCTGCTGGACGTCGATCGCCAGCGCCAGCCCGAAGTCGCTGTCGAGACTGCGCTCGTGGATTTCGTCGAACAGCACCGCCGATACGCCGGCAAGCTCCGGGTCGGTCTGGATGCGGTTTCGAAAGATCCCCTCGGTGAGCACGAGGATGCGGGTGCGTGGCCCGTGCCGGCTGTCGAGCCGCGTTGCGTAGCCGATGCCTTCCCCGACCTTCTCGCCGGCCAGCTCCGCCATGCGCTCGGCCGCCGCCCGGGCGGCAAGCCGGCGCGGCGAAAGGAGCAATATCTGGCCGGTGCACCAGCTTTCTTTGACAAGGGCCGGTGCGACAGCGGTCGTCTTGCCGGCGCCGGGTGGGGCCACCAGCACGGCATTCGGGCCGGAACGAAGCGAAGCGACGATCGCGGGCAAGACGGCATGGATCGGAAGGTCGGCCATCGGGACCGTGTTTCCGGGATCAATAGGCCCGCGAGATTGCGAACTCGACCGCCTCGGTCAGCGCGGCCTTGGCCTTGCCGGCGGGGAACGGCCCCAACGCGTCGATCGCCCGTTGGCCGTAGTGGCGGGCGCGGCCGATCGTATCCTCGAGCGCACCGTGGCGATGGAGCAGGCGCGTGGCTTCGGCCAGATCCTCGTCGGAGGCGCGGCGGCCTTCGATCGCGTCGCGCCAGAAGCGGCGCTCGGTGTCGCTGCCGCGCGCGAAGGCGAGGATCACCGGCAGCGTGACCTTGCCGTCGCGGAAATCGTCGCCCACGCCCTTGCCCATGGTGGCGGAATCCGAGGCATAGTCGATCGCGTCGTCGATCAGCTGGAAGGCGATACCGAGGTTGCGGCCGTAGGCGTCGAGCGCTTCCTCGACCGCTTCGTCGCGCTCGGCCACCACCGCCGCGATCCGGCAGGCGGCGGCGAAAAGCGCCGCGGTCTTGGCGCTGATGATGCTGAGATAATGGTCTTCCTTGGTCTCGACCCGCCGCTGCGCCGTCAGCTGATCGACCTCGCCTTCGGCGATGATCGAAGAGGCGCGCGACAGGATGCGCAGCACCTTGAGGCTGCCGTCCTCGACCATCAGCTCGAAGCTGCGCGTGAACAGGAAGTCGCCGACCAGGACGCTGGCCGGATTGCCCCAGATGATGTTGGCGGTGCGCTTGCCGCGGCGAAGGCCGGACCCGTCGACGACATCGTCGTGGAGCAGGGTCGCGGTGTGGATGAATTCGACCGCGGCGGCGAGCTTGTGATGACGCGCGCCGCCGTAATCGAGCAGCCGCGCGCAGGCGAGGGTCAGCATCGGCCGCATCCTCTTGCCGCCGCCTGCGATCAGGTGACCCGCCAGCTCGGGAATCAGCACCACGTCGCTCTGCATCCGGTCGAGGATCACGGCGTTGACGTGATTGAGATCGGCGGCGACGAGCTGCATCATCGCGTCGAGCGAAGGCACGTGTCCGGAGCGGAGCGGAAGGACGGTTGCGGTCACGCCGCGCGGGATGCGCGCTGGCGCGGATAAAGGCAAGACAGGCGGCGCACCGGGGCGGGACGTGAAAACCGGCCTTGTCTCGCAATCGTCATCCAACTGCGCCGAATCCTGAAACAAATCGCGTCTAGCTGCTGGGCTTCCACCATCAGGAGACGCAGCCGATGACCACCGGTCCTTCCTCTTCCCTCGCGCCCTTCATTGTCGGATCCGAGCCCAATATCCGTTTCGTCTCGATCGCGACGAGCGGCGATTCGCTGCCCGGTGACGGCGTATTGGGGGGCATTCCCGACGGCATCGGCGCATTCGACAACGGCGACGGGACCATGACGTTGCTCGTCAATCACGAGCTTGGCGCCACGGCGGGGATCGTCCGGGATCACGGCTCGATCGGCGCCTACATCGATCGAATCGTCATCGACAAGGCGACGCTTGCCGTCGTCAGCGCGGACGACCTCATCCAGACCGTGAAACTCTGGGACGATGCGTCGGACAGCTATCAGACCGGCACGACGGCGTTTGCGCGCTTTTGCTCGGGCGATCTCGCCGCGACGACCGCCTTCTACAATGCCACCTCGGGCCTGGGCACCAACGTCCGCATCTATCTGACCGGTGAGGAAAGCGGGACCGAAGGACGCGCAACGGCGACGATCGTGACCGGCGCCGACGCGAACACGCTCTACGAGCTGCCGTTCCTCGGCAACATGGCGTTCGAGAATCTCGTCGCCAATCCGCGCGCGCAGGACAAGACCATCGTCGCAATGACCGACGACGGGACCAACGGTCAGGTCTACCTCTACGTGGGCGAGAAAGCCGCCACCGGGACGGACATCGAAAAAGCGGGGCTCGCGGGCGGCGCCTTTTACGGGATCAAGGTCGCCGGGGCCGTCGACGAGACCAACGGCAGCCCTGCCAACGGCGCCTTCACGCTCCAGGAGATCGGTCCCGACGGCAACGTCAGCAACATGACGGGGCTTCAGATCGATGCGGAAAGCGAGGCTGAGCAGGTGACCAGCTTCCTTCGCCCCGAGGACGCGGCGTGGGATCCGGATCATCCGAACGTGCTCTATTTCACGACCACCAACAGCTTCACCGGCAACACGCGGCTCTACCAGGCGACCTTCACCGACATCACACATCCGGAGCTGGGCGGTTACGTCAAGGCGGTGATCGACGGCACCGAGGGGCTCGACGCCCATATGTTCGACAACATCACCGTGGCAGGCGGAAAAGTGATCCTTCAGGAGGATCCGGGCAACCAGGCCTATGTCGCCCGCGTCTGGGAATATGACATCGCATCCGACACGCTGAGCCAGATCGCAAACTTCGACCCCGCGAAATTCACCCCCGGGGCGCCGGGCTTCATCACGCAGGACGAGGAAAGCTCGGGCGTGCTCGACGTCACCCAGTCGCTGGGCGACGCCGACAGCCGAGCGTATCTGCTCGACGCGCAGGTGCATGCCGCCACCGGAGATCCGGCGACGGTCGAGCAGGGACAGCTGCTCGTGATGTATGTCGACAAGCCGTTCCTCGTCGGGGGCAATGGCGCGGACGCTCTGTTCGGCAGCGCTGCCGACGAGACGCTGCGCGGCAACAACGGCGTCGACACCGCCCATGCCGGCTCCGGCAACGATCTGCTCTACGGCGGCAACGGCAATGACAAATTGTTCGGCGATGCCGGCAACGACCAGCTGTTCGGCGACAATGGCGACGATCAGCTGACCGGCGGCGCCGGGGACGATCAGCTCACCGGCTGGACCGGCGCGGACCGTTTCATTTTCGACAACAGCAAGGATACGGGATTCGACCGGATCTTGGACTTCGCCGATCCCGATCGCCTGCTCACCACGGTCAAGCTGGTGGACGACAACAATGACGGGATCATCACCTTCGGCGACGACAAGCAGCTCGATCTTTACGGGGCGAGTGAGGTCGCGATCAAATCGAACGGCAAAGTCGTCGACAGCCTCGCCTATATGGGTTCGGCCGTGGTCGACGGCATAACCTATTATTCCTACGGTCTGGTCGGCAGCGACGCGCACGGGAGCCCCGCGGCGGCCACCATCCAATCGGTTCACGACTTCGTCTATATGCAGCAATGGTCGCACGATTTGCTGATCTGAACGGCTGCGGGCCCGGCGCCCGGCTGCTCCGGGCTCGCCTCGTTCCGGTTCAGGTTGAACCGGAACGAGGCTAGAAAGTTCTTTGATTGCCGTGATTTCCGAGCCGCCAGACGATTCCATCTGGCTCGAAATCACTCTCGCATGAGGCGTGGCGAGGCGGCGTTTGCCGCCTCGCCGTCTCGCGCATGCGCTCTCGAAAAGATGCCGTCGCCTCCAAACCTTCTGAGTCGGCGGCCGCGGAGCGAGTGCATGCAGGACAGTTGTGGCGGCAATGATTGCACGCACGATCTCCAGCACCTGTTAACCAACGTTCCATAGGCGGTTCTTCCTCCGATCCGTGTCGAGGGGGCCGACTTCGTGAAACGCGTGATTCGCAAGTGTATCGAGGCATTGCTTGCGCCGGTGCTGAGGCCGCTCGTCACGGCGGCGGAAGCGCGCGCGCGGCTCGCCCAGGAAAGGCTGCGCAGCGCGATCGATGCCTTTCCGGAGGGCATCGTCTTCCTCGATCCGGACGGACGCTACATCCTGTGGAACCAGAAATATGCGGAAATCTATCACCGCTCGTCGGACCTGTTCGCGCCGGGCGCGAGGCTTGAGGACACGCTGCGGGTCGGCATCGCGCGCGGCGACTATCCGGAGGCCGCGGGACGCGAGGAGACGTGGCTGAAGGAGCGTATGGCGCTGCTCGCCAACCCCGGCACCCGGCACGAGCAGCGGCTGTCGAACGGACGCTGCATCATGGTCGAGGAACGGCGCACCGCCGACGATTGCACCATCGGGCTGCGTGTCGACATTACCGAGATGAAAAGGCGAGAGGAAAGCTTTCGCCTTCTTTTCGAGGCCAATCCGGTGCCCCTGTTCGTCTGCGAAGGCGACAATATAGTCTCGGCCAACGAGGCCGCGGCGCGATATTATGGCTATGCCGCAGACGGCCTCGGTTTCGATTCGGTCGAGCAGCTCTTCCACGTCGACGATTGGCATGACGCGCGGCGGGCGATCGTGGGCGGCTGCGTCCCACCCGATCGCATCTGGCGTCAGCAGCGCAGCGATGGGACGCAGCTCGAATCGATATTGTTCACGCGCGAGATTGAACATGAGGGGCGGCCGGCGACGCTGGTCGGCGTCTTTGACGTCACCGAGCGCAGGCGCGCCGAGGCTCGGGTCGAATATATGGCGCGTCACGACGAGCTGACCGGCCTTCCCAATCGCGCCTATTGCCGCGAGGCGCTTGCGGCGATGATGGCCGGCCTGGAGGCCAAGGGCGGCAGCGTCGCCGTGCTGATGATCGACCTCGACCATTTCAAGGACGTCAACGATTCCCTGGGCCATTCGATTGGCGACGCGCTGCTCGCGGCCGCCGCCAAACGGATGCTGGGACTCGCTCCCGCCGATGTCATGGTCGCACGCATCGGCGGCGACGAATTCGCGATGCTCGTGCCGTTTGACTGCGGCGGCGAACGCGCTTTCGAAATGGCCGCGCGCCTGGTCGAGGAGATGGCCAAGCCGTTCAAGATCGAGGCCCATGGCCTGACCATCGGGGCAACGGTCGGCATCGCACTGGCGCCGGTGGATTCGGCGGAGCCGGAGAGCCTGGTCAAATTTGCCGATCTGGCGCTTTACTCGGCCAAGCAGGAAGGCCGCAGCGCCTGGCGACGATTTACCCCCGAGATGGATGTCGCGGCGCAGGATCGCCGCAGGCTGGAGAACGATCTGCGCCGCGCCATCCGGAACGGCGAGCTGGTCATCCATTACCAGCCGCTCATCGATCTGCAGTCGGGCCGGACCGACGGCTACGAGGCCCTGCTGCGCTGGCACCATCCCGAGCGCGGCCTCGTCCCACCCTCGGAATTCATCCCGTTCGCCGAGGAGATCGGGCTGATCGATACCATCGGCAGCCATGTCTTGCAGACCGCCTGCCGGCAGGCGGCCTTGTGGCCGGACGCGACCAAGCTCGCGGTCAACATCTCGCCTCTCCAGTTCCGCGATTCGCGCGTGCTGCAGATGACGGCCCAGGCGCTGGCAGCCTCGGGGCTCGATCCGACCCGGCTCGAGCTGGAAATCACCGAGGCGGTGCTGATGCAGAAGAAGGAAGGCGTGATAGCGACCCTGAACGGGCTCCGCGCCCTCGGGGTCGGGATCGCGATGGACGATTTCGGCACCGGCTACAGCTCGCTGAGCTATCTGCTCAGCTTCCCTTTCAGCAAGATCAAGATCGATCGCTCGTTCGTCGACGAGCTCGACCAGCGGCCCGAATCGCAGGCGATCGTGCGTGCGATCATCGGCCTGGGCGTGAGCTTGGGAATGGCGGTGACCGCCGAGGGGATCGAGCAGGCGTCGGTGCTCGAATATCTGAAGACGGCGGGCTGTCCGCAGGGCCAGGGCTATCTGTTCGCCCGCGCGGCGCCCGCCGACGAGCTGCCGGACGCCGAGGACGGCAAGCGGGCGGCGGCTTAAAGCGGGATGCGATTGGATCGAATCGCATTCCGCCTTAGTGATTTCGAGCCAGATGGAATCATCTGGCGGCTCGGAAATCACGGCAATCAAAGAACTTTCTAGCCTCGTTCCGGTTCAACCTGAACTGGAACGAGGCTAGCGCGCGACGGGCAGCTTGAGGCGCGCGAGCAGCCCGCCCAGATCCTCGCTTTCATCGAGCTCTATGGTGCCGCCGTAGATGTGCGCGACGTCGCGGACGATGGCGAGGCCGAGGCCGGTGCCCGGCTTTCCGGTATCGAGCCGCGCGCCGCGGTCGAAGATGGTCGCGCGTTCCTGCTCGGGAATGCCGCGGCCGTCGTCCTCGACCTCGATCTCCACCCACCCGCCGGCGCTCTTGACCGTGACGAACACGCGGCCGCGGCCGTATTTGGCGGCATTCTCGATGAGGTTGCCGACCATTTCGTCGAGATCCTGCCGCTCGACCCTGACGGCCGCGGCGCGATCGCCGGCGAGATCGACGGTGACGTTTTCGTAGAGCCGGCTCATCGCGCGCTCGACCGCCTCGAGCGAAGGCCAGACGATCGCGCGCGCCTGGGCATTCGAGCGGCGGCCGATCGCACGCGCACGGGCAAGGTGATGGTCGACCTGGCGGCGCATTATGGTGACCTCGCGGCAGACGGTGTCGGCGAGGTCGGGCGCATGGGCGGTCGCCGCGTTGGTGATCACGGTGAGCGGCGTTTTCAGCGCATGGGCCAGATTGCCGGCGTGGCGCCGCGCCTCCTCGGCCTGCAGCTCGTTATGCGCGAGCAGCTCGTTCAATTCGGCGGCGAGCGGCTCGATCTCGCGCGGAAAATGCTCGGCTATGCGCGATTCCGCACCCGACCGGATCGCCGCGATCGCCCGGCGCACGCGGCGCAGCGGCCAGAGGCCGTAGGAAGCCTGAAGCGCCGCGAGCACGATCAGGCCGACCCCGAGAATCACGAACGAACGAATCAGCGTTCGGCGAAGCACGGCGATCTGATCGTCGAGCGCGCCGCGATTCTGCGCGACCTGGAAGCGCCAGCGCGTCTTCGATCCGGGGAGGAACGCGTCGCGCTCGACGATCCGCAACGTCTCCTCGGCAAATTCCTTGCTGTCGTAGATGTGCTTGTCGAGATCCTTGTGGCCCGTATCGACCTTGAGCTTGCGGTCCCAGAGCGAGCGCGAGGGAAGGTCCTGGAGGTCCGGATCGCTCGTCGCCACCTTGCCGTCGCCGGTGATCTGATAATAGAGGCCCGAATAGGGTTCCAGGAAGCGCTGGTCGGCGAGCGGCCGGTTGAGCAGCACTTCGCCGTCGGGCCCGATCTCGGCGGCGGCCATCAGCGAGTTCAGCTCGAACTCGAGCTGCGAATCGAAGTTGCGCGTGATCGCGGACGTGAGCAGCCGGTCGAGCGCAAAGCCGCCGGCGCCGAGCAGGATGACGATCCACAAGGCGGCGACGGTGATGATCCGGCGCGCCAGCGAGCCGGTCGGGGATCGCCCGACCTTGGTGAGGCTGCGAAGAAAACGGAACCGCGGCTTCAGCATCTGATCGCGACTGGCCAGGCGCGGACCGACCGCCGCCGCATCAGGCGGCGGGATCTTCCAGCGAGTAGCCGAGGCCGCGGATGGTGGTGATCACGTCCTGACCGAGCTTCTTGCGGATGCGGGTGACGAACACTTCGATGGTGTTGGAGTCCCGATCGAAATCCTGGTCGTAGATATGCTCGATCAGCTCGGTGCGCGAGACCACCTTGCCCTTGTGGTGCATGAGATAGGACAGCAATTTATATTCCTGCGCGGTGAGCTTCACCGGCTCGCCGTCGAGCGTCACCTTCCCCGATCGCGTGTCGAGCCGCACGTCGCCGGCGATCAGCTCCGAACTCGAATTGCCCGAGGCGCGGCGGATCAGGGCGCGCAGCCGCGCGATCAGCTCCTCGGTCTGAAACGGCTTGGCGAGATAATCGTCGGCGCCGGCGTCCAGCCCGGCGACCTTGTCGGACCAGCTGTCGCGCGCGGTGAGGACCAGCACCGGAACCTTGATCCCTTCCTTGCGCCAGCGATCGAGCACGGTGAGCCCGTCGATCTCGGGAAGACCCAGATCGAGGATGATCGCATCATAGCTCTCGGTCGAGCCGAGGTAGTGGCCATCCTCGCCGTCGGTGGCCAGATCGATCGCATAGCCGGCGCCCTCGAGCGTCGCGCGCAGCTGCCGGCCCAGATTCGGCTCGTCCTCGACGATCAAGACCCGCATCTCACACCTCTCTCGATTATCGGTCGCCGTAGTTTAGGCGCCGAACCCGTGCCATTGCCAATAGTTTCATTTCGGGGCCGGATGCCCGCGATGCAAGGACGGCGATTCGGGCCTATTCGCCGGTCTTGCCGACCACGCGGCCGGTGCGGCCGTCGACATCGACCCAGATCACCCGGTCGCCGCGCCGGAATTTGAGCCGATAGCGTCCGGAATCGAGCTCCGGACCGAGATAATCGGCGCCGCGCATCTGCGGAATCACGCGCGATTCGATCTCGCGCAGCGGCATGAGCCGGCCCTGCTGGGTCGCCTCGAACGCGATATTCTGGTCGCGCGGATGCGGACGCGCCGCAACGGGAGCCGCCACGGCGGTGACGCCCGCCGCGATCAGGAGAGCAATTCGCTTCATCATCATTCCAGATAGGTCGAAGCCATTGAATAGGCCATGAATGATCCGGAAGGGAAAGCGAAAGCTCCGGCAGCGGTATCGGCGAGAGCGCTCCGATCGTGTCGATAGTTGAGCCCCGACCCGCCTGGCCCTATCTGGCCGCCATGGCCGCGCCCGTCCTGTCCTATGAAAATCTCGGCCTCGTCCAGGGCGGCAGCTGGCTGTTCCGAGGCATCGACCTGTTCGTCGGCGAGCGCGACCGGCTGGCGCTGATCGGCCGCAACGGCGCGGGCAAGACCACTTTGCTCAAATGTCTCGCCGATCTGATCGAGACCGACGAGGGGCGCCGGACGATCCGGCCCGGCGTCAAGGTCGTGCTCCTCGAACAGGACCCACCGGTCGGCGATTTCGAAACCCTGCGCGATTTCGCGCGGCACGGCGCAGCTGCTCCGGCCGCGCATGCGCTCGACGCGATCGCCGGCCAGATCGGCGTCGACCTCGATCGTCCGGCGGCCAGCGCTTCGGGCGGCGAGCGGCGGCGCGCGGCGATCGCCCGCGCGCTCGCGCAGGAGCCGCAGGTGCTGCTGCTCGACGAGCCGACCAACCATCTCGACCTTGCCGCCATCGCGTGGCTCGAGGAATGGCTCGGCCGCTACAACGGCGCCTTCGTCGCGATCAGCCATGACCGCACCTTCCTCAAGCGCCTGACCCGCTCCAGCCTGTGGCTCGACCGCGGGCAGTTGCGCCGCGCCGAGATCGGCTTCGGCGGCTTCGAAGCCTGGACCGAGCGCGTCTATGAGGAGGAAGCGCGCGCCGCCGACAGGCTCGATGCCAAGCTCAAGCTCGAGCTCCACTGGCTGCAGCGCGGCGTGACCGCGCGCCGTCGACGCAATCAGGGGCGGCTCGCCAAGCTGCATGAGCTTCGCGCGCAGCGCGCCGCCATGCTGGGGCCGGCCGGCACCGCCAGGCTCGGCCTCGACAACGACGAAGTGCGGACCAAGACCGTGATCGACGCCGACCGCGTCACCAAGAGCTTTGGCGATCGGGTGGTGGTCAGGGATTTTTCGCTCCGCATCCAGCGCGGCGACAGGATCGGCATCGTCGGCGCCAACGGCGCCGGTAAGACCACCTTGCTCAAGCTTCTGACCGGCGAGATCGAACCCGACCAAGGCAAGGTGACGCGCGCCAAGACGCTGAGCGGCATCGTCATCGACCAGCAGCGCAAGCTGCTCGATCCCGCCAAGAGCGTGCGCGACGTGCTCGCCGAAGGCGGCGACTGGATCGAGGTGCGGGGCATCAAAAAGCATGTCCAGGGCTATTTGAAGGACTTTCTGTTCGCGCCGGATCTGGTCGATGCGAAGATCGGCAGCCTGTCGGGGGGCGAGCGTTCGCGGCTGCTGCTGGCGCGCGAGTTCGCGCGGCGATCGAACCTGCTCGTGCTCGACGAGCCGACCAACGACCTCGATCTCGAGACCCTCGATCTCCTGCAGGAAGTGATCGCCGATTATGACGGCACGGTGCTGGTGGTCAGCCACGACCGCGACTTCCTCGACCGGACGGTGACGATCACGCTGGGGCTCGACGGATCGGGACGGATCGACGTCGTCGCGGGCGGCTATGAGGATTGGGAGCGCAAGCGGCAGCCCCAGCGCGCCCAGGCAAAGGCGGCTCCGGCGTCGAAGCCGGCCGAGGCGCGGCCCCGGCAGGCGACCAAGCTCAGCTACAAGGACCAGCGCGACCTCGACCTGCTGCCGGCACGGATCGAGACGCTGGACGCCGCCATCGCGCGCGACGAGGCCGCGCTGGCCGATCCCGACCTCTACAGCCGCGATCCCACGCGGTTCGATGCCCTCACCCGCGCGATCGCCGAGGCGCGCGAGGCGCGCGAGGCAGCGGAGGAGCGGTGGCTGGAGCTGGCGGAAAGGGCCGAGGGGCTGGACGCGTAGCCTCATCCTCGTCGGACGCGTGGGAGGGCCTCGGTACGACTGGGTTCCATCCGGCAACGCCCGTCTTCGCTTCACCCAAATTTCGGGAAAATTTCGGCCACGCTTCACGCAACCGGGCAATTCTTGCGCCATGGTTGAAAGGTCGCTCGATGCGAAGAATCGGAAGCAACAGATGAAAAGCGTGTTCGAAGTCGATTTCACGAGGCGCTACAGGATCAAAAGCTGGATAAGCCTCGTCAAATGGTCGCCCCGGCAGCGCCGGCTGAGCCCTGCCCGATATCGGATCCATCAGCAGGCCGGAGCGCTTTTTCACGCCCCTCCCCAGGTCGTCCTTGGCCGATCCGACAATGCGAAAGACACGGCCTATAAAAGCGACGGGGGACTGATATTGAAGTCTTCGTCGAGCAGCGACGTCCACCCGTCATCCTTTGGAATATTCGTCCGTATTTCCCCGCATAAGCCGTTGAGCTTCACGTCGATCCGCGTCGATACGGAGTTCGACTGGCTGGACGTGGACTTGGACATCGGCGCCGACGGGTCGAGCAGGTTCAAGGGTGCGATCGGTTCCATCGCGACGACCAACGATGTCGCTGCTTCCTTCATCGCGGATGGCGACACGATGGTGGCCGCGAGTTGTCAAACGGCCTATGACGACGTCCGCGGAACCGGAGTCGGCGAGACGGCAATAAGACTCAACGGTCCCAAGCTGTTCGTCCTGGACGCGAATGGCTTGCCGGTCAGCTTTGGATGGACACCGTTCGACTCGCTCAGATGCTCGCCGATTTTCGGGAATTACGCCGGCAACTCCCCCGCCGCGCAAGCGCCGAGCAGCCTGGAGATGAATCCGTTCATCCTATCGGTGAGAATGGATGCGCCCGCCAATTCGATGGATGCCGCTCCGGTCGGCCTGCAGCTCGTGCAAGGCGCCTGGAACGCGCCTTCGACCGCTCCGATAGCGAGCACCGCATTTCGGTCGACCCGGTTTTTCGGCGCTCAGGATCTGTCGCGCATCATCTATGCGGGCGCGGCGATCAATGTCACGAAGCCGGCGAACGGAGCCACATATTTTGGACCGATCGCGGCACGCATCAAGAAGCTGATTGTGGAGGTCGCTTATTAGCGGTGGCGACCAAACTCGGAAACCCAGGGACACAATACCTAATCGGCCTTCTATCCGATTCAAGCCTAATCAGTATTGTGTCCCCGTAATTGGGGGGCTGCGTTGGCGGCGCGTTCGAGCAGGATCAGGCCTTGGGGCTTGCCGATGCCGCTCTTGAACAGCAGCCAGCCGAACGTGTCGGCGGTGCCGGGATTGTCGCGGTCGAGCTGCCAGGCGCGCTTGGCGAGGGGCAGCGCGCTTCGATAGTCGCCTTGTTCGGCATAGGCCCAGGCGAGGTTGTTGAGCATCATCGCGTCATTGTCGCCGGTCTGGACGCGCAGCGTCTCGTAGATGCGGATCGCCTGGCCCCATTGCCGCGCCGCCATATATCGCGCCGCCGCGAGCAGCTGCGCCGGCACGCTGCGCGGGTTCTGCTGGAGGAACAGGCCAAGCACGTCGCTTGCCGCGCCGGCCTGGCCCGAACGGTCGAGCGCGTCGATCATGCGCATCGCCACCGGCTCGGTGAAGGCGATGTTCGCCGCCTTGCGATATGCGTCGGCCGCGGCGGCATCGTCGCCCTGGACGGCGAGCGCATCGCCGACCAGCATGTGCGCGTCGGGCGTTCCCGGATAGGCGCCGGCCAGCGCGCGCGCCCGCGCGAGCGCCTCGCCGTTTCGCCCGTCGTTCAGCAAGGCACGGATCAGCGCGATCTGCGCCGGCGCGTCGCCGGGGTTGGCTTGGGCCTCGCCGCGCAACGCGTCGATGTCGCCGGACACCTCGAACAAGGCGCTGGCCGCCCGCTCGCCCGGATGGGCGGCGCGCGCCAGATAGGAAGCGGCCTCGCGGCCTTTGCCGAGCTTCGCCAGCGCATCGCCCATCAGGCTCAGGCTGTAGCTGTCCGCGTCGGGCCGGTCGGCGAGCGGCTGGACGGCGGCGATCGTGCCGGCGATATCGCCGGCCTTCCATCGCGCCGCCGCCAGCAGCCGCAGCGCCTTGCGGTTGTACGGCTGCATCTGCGCGAGGGCGGCGAGCCGTCCGGCCGCCTGCCGCGGATCGCCGGCGGCATAGTCGATCGCGCTTTCGAGCAGCATCGCCGCGGGCCGGCCGTCCATGCGGCCCTGCGTGCGCTGGTACAGCGAGCGCGCCAGGCCGAAATCGCCGGCACGTGCCGCAAGCACGGCCTGCAGGTAGAATGCCATCGCGTTTTTCGGCGAGAGCGCGAGGACCTTGCGCGTTTCCGCCAGCATCGCATGCATCGCGCCCATCTCGCCCAGCGTCGCGGCGCGTTCGAGATGCGCGTTGACATGGCTGTCGTCGATCTCGATGGCGCGGTCGAACCACGGCAAGGCGGCGCGCAATCCATATTGGCCGCGGGTCAGCTCGCCGCGCAGCGTGAGCGCCTCGACATTGGCAGGATCGGCAGCGACCGCGCGGTCGGCGGCCTGCATCGCATCGGCGAGCGCACCAGTGGAACGTCGGAAGCGCGCGGCATCGGTCCAGATCGCGGCATCGCGCGGCGCCAGCGCGGTCGCCCGTTCATAATCCTTGGCGGCCTCCGCATCCTCGCCGAGCGCGTCGTGCGCGCGTGCGCGCATCCATTCGGCATAGGCGCCCGACGCGTCCGCCAGGACCTGCAGCGCATCGGCCGGCCGATCCTGGAGCAGCAGCGCATGGGCCTTCAGCGGCGATGTCAACGCTGTCGCGACGCCCAGCGCGCGGGCGCGGTCCGCCTCCGCCTCCGCGGCGATGCCGTCGCCGAGCTTCAGATAGGTCCTGGCCTGCATGATCCGCGCCGCCTTGCTGGCGGGATCGGCCTTGATCACGTTCAGAAATTCGACGCGGGCGGTACGCGCGTCCCCCTTCTCTAGCGCCGCGACGCCGCGGCTATAGGGGTTGCCCGCCGCGGGCGCGTTCGAGCATCCCGGCGCCAGCAGCATGAGCGGAAGGGTCGAGGCAAGCCACGGCTTCACGGCTGCAGATCGTAATGTTTCAACAGATCGTAGAGGGTCGGCCGGCTGATGCCGAGCAGCTTGGCCGCATTGGAGATGTTGTTCTCGGTCCGCGCCAGCGCCTGGCGGATAGCCTTGCGGTCGGCCGCCTCGCGCGCGGCCTTGAGATTGACGGGAAGCGCTGCCTCGCCGCTGCTCGGAAGGTCCAGATCCTCGGCGGTGATGAGCTTGCCTTCGGCCATGATGACCGCGCGCTTCATCCGGTTCTCCAGCTCGCGGATATTGCCGGGCCAGGTCCAGTCGTTGATCGCGGTCAGCGCGCCGGGCGCGAAGCCCTTGACCTGCGGGTTCATCTCGGTCGCGAAGCGGTTGAGGAAATGCTTGGCGAGCAAGGTGGCATCGCCATGCCGTGCGGCGAGCGTCGGGATGCGCACCACGACTTCGGCAAGCCGATAGTAGAGATCCTCGCGGAACGTCGCCTGCTTGATCATCTCCTCGAGATTCTGGTGGGTGGCGCAGACGATGCGCGTGTCGACCGGGATCGGCCTGCGGCCGCCGATGCGTTCGATCACCCTTTCCTGAAGGAAGCGGAGCAGCTTGACCTGCAGCGGTAGCGGGATGTCGCCGACTTCGTCGAGGAACAAGGTGCCGCGCTCGGCGAGCTCGATCTTGCCCTCGGTGGTCTTGATCGCGCCGGTGAACGCGCCTTTCTCATAGCCGAACAGCTCCGCTTCGAGCAGATTCTCGGGGATGGCGGCGCAATTGATCGCGACGAAGGCGCCGCCGGAGCGCCGGCTCGCCTGATGCAGCCCGCGCGCCAGCAATTCCTTGCCGGTGCCGCTGGCGCCGAGGAGCATCACCGAAACGTCCGCATTGGCGACCCGCTCGATGGTGCGCGCCACCTTCGTCATCTCGGGCGCGGCGGTGATCATCGTGCCCAGCACGGTGAGGCCGTCGCCGACCCGTTCCTCGAGCCGGCGATTTTCGCTCTCGATCTCGTGGAGCTGGAAAGCGCGGCGGACGATCAGGCCAAGCTGATCGACGTCGACCGGCTTCTGGTAGAAATCATAGGCGCCCGAGCCGATCGCGCGCAGCGCGCTTTCCCGCGCGCCATGGCCAGAGGCGACGATCACCTTGGTGTCGGGCTTCAAGGACAGGATCGTCTCGAGCGCGGCGAAGCCTTCGCTGACTCCGTCCGGATCCGGCGGCAGGCCGAGATCGAGCGTCACCACCGCCGGCTCCTGCGAGCGCAGCAGGTCGATCGCGGCGTTGCGGTCGGAGGCGACCAGCACCTCATAATCGTCATAGGCCCAGCGCAGCTGGCGCTGCAGCCCTTCGTCGTCCTCGACGATCAGCAGCTTGGCCTTGAAGTCGTTTTTCAATGGGGCGTTCATGCGCGCTTCCGTTCGGCTTGAAGGGACGATGTGTTCGCGACGGGTAAAAAGATGGTGAAGCGGCTGCCTTCGCCTTCGCGGCTCTCGACTTCGAGGCGGCCGCCCATGTCGGTGATCAGGCTCCGCGCCTCGAACGCGCCGATGCCGAAGCCGCCCTGCTTGGTGGACGCGAACGGCTGGAACAGGCGGGTGCGGATGAATTGCGCCGACATGCCGGTACCGCGGTCGGCGATCTCGATCGCGACCTCACCGTCGCGGCAGGCAAGGGCGACCTGCACCGGCACGCCTTCGGGGCTGGCGTCGATCGCGTTCTGGATGAGATGGCCAAGCGCCTGTTCGAGCCTGGCGCCGTCGGCGACGGCCTCGCATCCCGTGTCGCCCGAAACGAGGACCGGATGGGCGCGGTTCTTGATTCCGGCGACGGCGGCGATCAGAGGCCCGAGCGCAAGCCGGGCCGGCGGCAGCGCCGGGCCCGAAATGCCGCGCGACAGCCGGGCGAGGAGATCGTTCATCTTTTTCACCGAGCTTTGCAGCGTCGCGACCATATCGGCACGGAACTCGGGATTTTCGGCATGCCGCTCGGCGTTGCGCGCGACGAGGCTGATCTGGCTGACCAGATTCTTGATGTCGTGCATGATGAAGGCGAAACGCCGGTTGAACTCGTCGAAGCGCTGCGCATCGGCCAGCGCGTCATGACTGCGCGCCTCGGCGAGGTAGCTCGCCGCCTGCATGCCGGCGGTGCGGAACAGGTCGAGATCCTCCCAGTCGAGCGCGCGCCGCACGAAGGGGTGCGAGAGCAGCACCAGCCCGACGAGCCGCTCGTTGTGGATCAGCGGCACGCCGGCCCATGCATAGCCGCTGGCGGTCATCCAGCCGGGAACGCCGGTCAGCAGCGTACCCGCCGCCAGCATGCCGCCGCGGACGGTTGCGAATTCGACGATATGGCCGGTCGCCTCCAGGAACTGCGCGAACTCGGCCTCGCCCTCGCGACTGCCGCCCTCGGCCTCGGCCCAGTTCCAGCTCGCCGCGCGCGACAGCCGATATTGGGCATCGGGAACGACCAGCAGGGCGGCAGGCGCGTCGCCGATGTCGGCGATCGCCTTGACGATTCGCTCTTCGATCGGCGCGCCATCCTCGCCGGTCAGCCCCATCGTGCGCGTGAAGCGGAGCCATTCCTCGCGATAATCGTAGCGATGCTGGAAGAGATGCTTGACCAGCATCACCCTCAGCCAAGCGCGCGCCTTGCCCGAGGGCAGCAGGATCAAGGCCGCGACGCTGATCGCGAACACCAGGCCGAGCTGGCCGATGCGCGCCCACTCGCCGCCCAGCAGCTCCAGCACGCGGCTGGCCGACATCATCATCAGCAGATAGGCGAGAATGGCGAGCGCCGAGATCGACTGGAAGGTCGCGGCGCGCGAGAGCTTGATCTTCCAGTCGTTGCCCGGCCGGCTACCGAGCGCGAACGCCGGCACCAGCATCGCCAATATCGCGCCATGCATGGCATAGAGATCGTCGACGCGGTCGGTGCTGAGATAGCCCAAGGTGTTGAGGTGCAGGTCGTAGAGCCACATGCCGGCGAGCCCGATCATCGGCAGCCGGATGCTCCAGCGCGACCCGTGCGCGGCCTGGCCGTAGATGTTGTGGACCAGCACCAGGCAGCCCGCGGCGACGGTTATTCCCAGCATGTGCGCCGTCGAGACCAAGGCCCCGTGGACCTGCGGGGTGGCTTCGAATTGCGGCAGGATGCCGGTGACCGTGATCTGCAGCCCGATCACGCCGGCGACGGCAAAATAGACCACCTTCACCGCGCGTTGCCGGTCGTCTTCCTCTGCCGAGCGGAGGATCGAATACATGAAGCTCAAAAAGGCGAAGGTGCGCGCGCTCGACAGCAGCATCGAGATCATATGTCCGGGCCCGAGCAGCGCCGCCATCGCCGCCCATACGGCGGTGACCGCGAACGCCGCGATCAGCCGCATGTTGCGGGGATCGCCGCGCCAGTGACGCAGTTGCGACAGCGCGAGCGCGCTGTACAGCAGCGCCGCCAGGCCGTGGCTCCACAGGCTGAGGATTGTGATCATCAGCGCGCCCCCTCGCGCCACAGGATGACGCGGAGCGTCTGGAGCAGGATCAGAAGATCGAGGAAGGGCGTGTAGTTCTTGGCATAATAAAGGTCATATTCGAGCTTCTGGCGCGCATCCTCGATCGACGCGCCATAAGGGTAATTGATCTGCGCCCAGCCGGTGATGCCCGGCTTCACCATGTGCCGCTCGGCATAATAAGGCAGCCGGGCCTCGAAGTCGGCGACGAATTGCGGCCTCTCGGGGCGCGGCCCCACGAAGCTCATCTCGCCCTTGAGGACGCTCCAGACCTGCGGCAGTTCGTCGATGCGGAGCTTGCGGATGATCGATCCGATGCGGGTGATGCGCGGATCGTCCTGCTGCGCCCAGACCGCCAGTCCGCCGACCTCGGCGTCCTGGCGCATCGAACGCAGCTTCACGATTTCGAACGTCTGTCCGAACAGGCCGACCCTCTTCTGGCGGAAGAAGGCGGGGCCGCGGCTTTCGAGCTTCACCAGCAGCGCGGTCAGCAGGACGAGCGGCGCGGAACCCAGCAGCAGGATGGCGCTGACCGCGAGGTCGAACAGCCGCTTTGCCGCGCTCGACACGCGCCGGCCGGCGGAAAAGCCGTCCGAGAAGATCAGCCACGACGGGTTGACGCTGTCGAGATCGACCCGCCCGGTCTCGCGTTCGAGAAAGGAGGATAGATCGTTGACATGGACGCCGGTGGTCTTGACGCGGAGCAGATCCTGCAGCGGCAGCGCGTTGCGCCGTTCCTCGAGCGCGAGCACGACCTCGCTTGCGCCGAGCCGGACGACGTAAGCGGCGAGATTGGCGATGTCGGCGCGGTTGACGGCGTTGGGGACCGCGGTCGCGCCGTCGTTCATTCCGACATAGCCGACGATCACGAAGCCCGCGCCGTGACGTGCGGCCAGGCTTTCGACGCGCGCCGCGCGCGGCCCGGCGCCCAGGATCAGCACGCGGCGCTTGAACGCCTCGCTGCCGAGCGTCCCGCCCAGCATCAGCCGGAGGACCATCAGACCGAACAGCGCGAAGATCATCGCATAGAGCAGGTTCGAGCGCCAGAAAGCGATCGCCGGAATGAGGAAGAATAAGGTCGAGAGGAACAGGATGCCGAGCGTCACGGCCACGCACAGCCGCGCGGCGGCGAAGCGCGGCGAGCGCAAGGCTTCGGGCCCGTAGGCGCCGACTCCCACCATCGCCAGCTGCAGCGTGACGGCGAAGGTCATCAGCTGCAGCAGGCGCGCCCCGTTCGGCAAGGCGTCTCCGCCGATCTGCCAGATGCGAAGCATCCAGCCGGCCTCCGCCGCGACCAGCAAGACCGCGAAGTCGATCAAGCCGAGCAGCAGCAAGGTATGCGGGACATAATGTTTGAACAGCCGGATCATCGTCCCGCCGTTCCTCGTTCGCGTGTAAGTTTCTCCGACACGAGGCGAGTGTCGCTGAAATTGACAAATATTTCCTGAAGGCCGCTTGTGCGGGCGTGATGTCCGGCGCCGCCACGTCGAAGCGGGTTGACGGCTGCCACCGGGGAATCACAATGGCTTACACTGTCGCGGCGGCTGCTTCCGCCACGGCGAAAGGGGATGAATGAACAGCCGGCATCTGCGATTGATGATGAGCGGATTGCTGGTGGCGCTCGGCATTAGCGTCCTCGTCGGCTGGATATTTGGATTGGCGGCGCTCACATCGGTGTTGCCTGGCCTGTCGACGATGAAATTCAATACGGCGATCTGCCTGATGCTGGTGGGCCTGGGCACCGCCGGCGCCGGCGCGGGACGTCGAGAGCTGCGCGGCGGCGCGGCTGCCGCGGGCGGACTCGTGACGGCGATCGGCGTGCTGACCCTGTTCCAATATCTCGCCGGCGTCGATCTTCGCATCGACCAGCTTTTCGTCGCCGACCGCGGCACGCTCCGGGGATCGGGGTTTCCGGGGCGGATGTCGCCGCTGACGGCGACCGCCTTCATGGCGCTCGGACCCTCGGTCATGCTGCTGGCGCTCGGGCGCAAGCGCGAAACCATCGTCGTCGCCCACATATTGGCCGGCTACGCCGGATTCGTCGGCTTCCTAGCGGGTGCCGGCTATGCGTTCGGCGCCGAGGCCTTCTGGGGCATCGGCTTCTATACGGCCATAGCGGTACACACCGCCGTCGGCCTGATCGTCGCCGTCGCCGTCGCGCTGATGACCCGTGCCGACGAAGGCTGGATGGCGCCGTTCCGCGATTCGCCCGATGCCCGTGCGCTGCTTGCCCAGCTTCTGTCGATCTCGATCATCCTGCCCGCCGCGCTCGGTCTTCTCCTGATGTTCGGGTCGGGAATGGGCGCGTTCAACGCCGCATTCGGCTTCGCCTTCTTCGCGCCCTGCACGGCGCTTGCGCTGGTGTGGGTCGCGCTTCGCGTTGCCCACCGCGCCCGCGATGCCGAGCTCGCGCTGCGCAAGAGCGAGGCCGCGCTGCTCGCCAGCCAGGACAGGCTGATCGGCGCGCTGAGGATCGCGCAGTTGGGGATCTTCGAATGGAACGTGGACCGTGACGAGATCGTCATGGACGCGCGGAGCCGGGATATTTTCGGCCTGTCCGGCAAGGGCGCGGTCCACGCCGACGCGCTTTTCGCGCATATCGATCCCGCCGACCTGCAGCGGGTGCTCGCCGAGTTTCGCGCCTCGCGCGACTCGCTGTCGCGGCTCGAAACCGAATATCGTCTGTTCCTGCCGGACGGCACGGCGCGCTCGATCGTCAGCTTCAGCGACATCGAAGGCGAGGGGCGCGCCGAGCGGATCTTCGGGGTCGTCGGCGACATTTCCGATCGTAAGCAGCTGGAGGAGGATCTGCTCGCGCTCAATGAAACGCTCGAGGAAAGGGTGCGGGAGCGGTCGAGCGAGCTGGAGCGCGTGCACGAGCAGCTGCGTCAGGCGCAGAAGCTCGAGGCGATGGGGCAGCTCACCGGCGGCGTCGCGCACGATTTCAACAATCTGCTCAGTCCGATCATCGGCGGGCTCGACCTGCTCCGTCGCCGCGGGTTCGAGGGCGAGCGGAGCGAGCGGCTGATCGAGGGCGCGCTCGCGTCGGCGGAGCGGGCCCGTGTGCTGGTGCAGCGCCTGCTTGCCTTTGCGCGCCGGCAGCCGCTCCAGCCGGCGGCGGTGAATATCGGCGAGCTGCTCAATGGAATGGCCGAGCTGGTGGCGAGCACGTCGGGGCCGCGCATCAAGGTCTCCTGCGAAGTGGCCGCCGATCTTCCCGCCGCGCTTGCCGACGCCAATCAGCTCGAAATGGCGATCCTCAACCTGGCCGTGAACGCGCGCGACGCGATGCCCGAGGGAGGGCAATTGACGATCAGCGCCGAGCCCGACCATGTGAGCGCGGCGGGAGAGCACAAGCTTCCTCCCGGGCGCTACGTCATGATAGCCGTCGCCGATACCGGCGTCGGTATGGACGAAGCGACGCTGGCGCGCTGCGTGGAGCCGTTCTTCTCGACCAAGGGTATCGGGCGCGGCACCGGCCTGGGCCTGTCGATGGTTCATGGCCTTGCCGCGCAACTTGGCGGCGCGCTGCAGATCAAAAGCAGGCCCGGCATCGGCACCGCGGTGGAATTTCGGCTTCCTGTCGCGGAAGGCGATCCGGGCCTCGCCGCGAGGTTCGAAGCGGCCGATCCGACGGTAGGCTCGGGTCTGCTGCTGCTGGTCGACGACGAGGAGGAGGTGCGCGCGACCACCGCCGAGATGCTGCGGGAAATCGGCTATTCGGTGGTCGCGTCATCATCGGCCGAAGACGCGATCGAACGGATTTCGAAGGGATTGATGCCGGACATCGTCGTCACCGATCATTTGATGCCCGGCATGACGGGCGCCGATTTCGCACGGTGGATGGGCGCGGTCCGGCCGGGGCTGCCGGTGCTGATCATCTCCGGCTATGCCGACGTCGACGATTTGGCGCCGGATCTCAACCGGCTCAACAAGCCGTTCCGGCAGGCCGAGCTGGCCGCGGCGCTGGTGAGAGCGGCGAACGACCGTAGCGGCCGGAGATCGGCGATACCGTGAGCGCAATGCCGAATCGGAACCTCCGCCAAGGCGGGGTGTTTGTCGACCAGCACCAACGGGATTTGCAGGTCCGGAGCCTGAAAACCGACCTTCCTCGGGTCACCGTGCAGCCGGAGACGATCATGAGAAAGCTTATTCTTGCAACGCTCGCCCTGACGGTCGCGGCGCCCAGCGCGCCCGCGTTTGCCGATCCGCCGCCCTGGGCGAAGGCGCACGGACGACGGGCAAAGGAGCGGGCATCCGGCGATTGGCACCGTTACCGTCATTATGACTACGATCGATACGAACCCGGATACCGCGCCTATTACGCCGATCGCTACTATCGGCCCGGCCGCTATTATCAGACCCGGCGCCTCGGATATGGCGATCGCATCTACAGGGGGCGTGACGGCAGATACTATTGCCGCCGCTCCGACGGCACGACCGGGCTGATCATCGGCGGCGCTCTCGGAGCACTGCTGGGGCGTGAGCTTGATCGAGGGCAATCACGCACGCTGGGAACGATTCTTGGCGCGGCCGGAGGCGCGATGATCGGCCGCGAACTGGCGCGCGACGTGCGCTGCCGTTAAGCCGGGCCGGCGCCCGGTCGCAACCGACAGCTCAGGAGAGCGGCTTCTTGCCGAGCACGCCGAGCGCCGCGGTCACCATCGCCTCGGTCGCCGTCGATATGACCGCCTCGGCGTCGGGCGCCCACAAGGCGCTATGCAGCGAGGGGAGCTTCGAGACATCGCCGCCCGCCTTTTGCCAGGCGTCGCGCGGCACGCCGCCGACCCAGAAGATCAGGCTTTCGATCGACGGATCGGCACGGTGGAAGCGGCCGAAGTCCTCGCCGCCCATCACCGGTGGGACCTTGCGCACGCGATCGCTGCCGAACCGCGCCGTCAGCAGCGCCGCGGTGTCGGCGGTCAGCTTCTCGGTATTGAAGGTCGCGGGCGTCGATTCATCCTCGTGCACGGTCACCACCGGCATGCGGTCGTCGGGAACCCCGGCTGCGATCGCCTCGCCGCGGGCAATGCGGCGGATACCGTCGAGCAGCTTCCTTCGATTGTCGTCGCCATAGCTCCTGACCGTGAGCAGCAGGGTCGCATCGTCCGGAATGATGTTGTGCTTGGTGCCGGCGTGAAAGCTGCCGACGGTGACCACGGCGGGATCCTGCGGATCGGTCTCGCGGCTGACCAGCGTCTGCAATGCGACGACGATTCGTGCGGCCAGCACGATCGGATCGCGTGTCGTGTGCGGATAGGCGCCATGCCCGCCGACGCCCTTCACGATCATGTCGACGCTGTCGACGTTGGCCAGCGCATAGCCCGGCGAATAGCCGACAATGCCTGCCGGCAGCGAAGCGGCGTCGTGGAATGCCAGCACATGGCTGGGCTTGGGAAAGCGCGCGAAGAGGCCATCGTCGAGCATGGCCTTGGCGCCCTGGCTGGTTTCCTCGCCCGGCTGAAGGATCATCACCAGCGTGCCGGACCATTGATCCTTCATCGCGGTCAGCCGCCGCGCGGTTCCGACCCAGCTCGCCATGTGCGTATCGTGGCCGCAGGCGTGCATGATCCCGCTCTCGACGCCCGCGACGCTGGTACCCCGTTTCTTGCTGGCGAAGGGAAGCCCGGTCCTTTCGACGACCGGCAGAGCGTCCATGTCGGCGCGAATCATCAGCACCGGCCCGGGGCCGTTGCGCATCACTGCAACGACGCCGGTCCTGCCGACCCCGGGGGTGACCTGGAAGCCAAGCTTCTTCGCCAACGCCGCGAGCTTCGCTGCGGTTGCCACCTCCTGCATGCTCAGCTCGGGATTGGCGTGCAGGTCCCGATACAGCGCCAGCAGCGACGGCATGTCGGCGGCGACCGAATCGTGGAGGGCATCGGCATGTGCAGGCGCGGCCGCGGCCAGCGCCGCCAGCGCAAGGGCGAAGGGAATGCCTTTCATCATGCTCCAGCTTAGCAGCTCAGCGTTCGGGCGCCGGCGTCAATTCCATGACGTCGATGATCGATTCGAAATGCGGAAAGGGAAAGGCCAGCCGCCAGCGCCGCTCGCCGATGCGCTCGACCACCGCGGCAAGATCGCGCTCGCGGTCGCGGCCATATTCGAACGGGCGGCTCTCGTCGCCGAGCTGGAGCGTGCCGAGGAACAGCATGCGATCGGGTGGATCAGGCAGCAGCAGCCCGATCGGCCGCTGCGACCCGCTCAGCTTTGCCAGGCGCAGCACGCCGTCCTTGCTGCGCAGCCGGCAATCGAACGGCGGATAGGCGACATAATCGAGCAGGCCTTCGGCCTGCGCGCCGATCTTGATCGTGCGGCATCGATAGATGCCGGGGACGGGATCCTGCCAGCCGATCGCCGCGTCGGGAACGAGCAGCGCGCCCTCGCCGGTGATCTCCGCGCCATGGCCCGACGCCTGGGCCTTGGCCAGGCCGCGGGTCCAGGCGGTGCGCCATTCGCGCAATCGCGCCTTGTCGTCATCGGTGGCGACGCTGCGCCAATCGGGCGGAGCCGGCGAAGCGCCCATTGCGGCGTGATGCGACGCGCAAGCGGCGGCGAGGCCGACAAGAGCCCAGCAGGGGGCGAAGACCAATGCGATGCGCATGTTCGTGCCGCATAGTAACCGAACCTGCCATCGACGCCATAGCCGAGGCGAATGGCTTCAGCGGCGCGTCATTGCGCGGTCCAGCCGCCGTCCACCGAGAGGTTGGCGCCGGTGATCGACGCCGCCTCGTCGCGGCACAGGAACAGGGCCAGCGCCGCCACTTGCTCGGGAGTCACGAATGTCTTGGTGGGTTGCGCCGGAAGCAGGACGTCGTTGATCACCTGTTCGCGGGTAAGCCCGCGCGCCTTCATCGTGTCGGGTATCTGGTTCTCGACGAGCGACGTCCAGACATAGCCCGGGCTGATGCAATTGACGGTGATGCCGCTGGTCGCTGTCTCGAGCGCGGCGGTCTTGGTGAGGCCGGCAAGACCATGTTTGGCGGCGACGTAAGCGGATTTGTTCGGGCTGGCGACGAGCGAGTGGGCGGAGGCCGTATTGATGATGCGGCCCCAGCCCTTGCGCTTCATCTCGGGGATCGCGAGCCGCATCGCATGGAAGGCGGCGGTGAGGTTGAGCGCGATGATCAGATCCCATTTCTCGGGCGGGAACTGATCGACCGGCGCGACATGCTGGACCCCGGCATTGTTGATCAATATGTCGACGGCGCCCGCCGCATCGCCTGTCTCCCGAAACATATCCTCGATCGCGCCGACGTCGGTCAGATCGGCGCCGCTGTAATGCGCGGGCGCGCCGCTCAGCGCTTCCATTTCCTTGCGCGCCGCTTCGATCGTTCCGGCGTCGCCGAAACCGTTCAAGACGATTTGCGCCCCTTCGGCCGCCAGCGCGCGCGCGCAGGCCAGGCCGATGCCCGACGTCGAGCCGGTCACAAGCGCGGTCTTCCCCTTGAGCAGCATCGCGATCCTCCCGGGTGCAATGACAACCTCTTCCCCGCGCGGCCTGGAAATGCAACTGCTCGGCAACACAAGCATTGTCTGGCGAGGTCAGGCGGAGGATCGGCACATGCGGCTGGGCGACGAACAGGAAAGCAGCAATTTCGAGGATCGAACCGGCCAGAGCGGCGGCTTGGGAGGCTTCGGAGGCGGCGGCGGACTTGGGCTGATCCTGGGGCTGGTCGCGAGCCGGTTCGGCATCGTCGGCGTCGTCATCCTGCTGCTCGGCTATTGCGCGCTGACCACGCTCGGCGGCGGAGGCGGGGGCAATGAAGCACCCTCCGGCGTTCAAGGCGGGACGCCCGGCGGGGCTTCGACGCTCGATCCGCAAACCAAGGATGTGGTCCTGCGCGTGCTGGGGTCGACCGAGCGGCGCTGGACGGATCTCTTCGCTGCGAAAGGCTTGCGCTATCAGCCGACCACCCTGATCTTCTATTCGCGCACCAACCGATCGGGATGCGGGATCGCGCAATCGGCGATGGGCCCCTTTTACTGTCCGACCGACAAGTCGATCTATCTCGACACCAGCTTCTTCCAGGAGCTCAGCCAGCGCTTCGGCGCGCCCGGAGACTTCGCCATGGCTTATGTCATCGCCCATGAGGTCGGCCACCATGTTCAGGACCTGGCCGGCACGCTCGACCAGGCCAACGCGCAGCAGACGCGGATGTCGACTGCCGAGGGCAATGCGCTTCAGGTCCGGATCGAGCTGCAGGCCGATTGCTATGCCGGCGTCTGGGCGGCAAACGACAAGAATTTGCTCGAACCGGGCGACATGGAGGAAGGTCTCAAGGCAGCCTCGGCGATCGGCGACGACACGCTGCAGCGCGAGACGCAGGGTCAGGTCGTCCCCGAAAGCTTCACCCACGGCACGTCGGCGCAGCGCGTCGCATGGCTGCGCAAGGGCCTCGAAACCGGCAATCCGGCGGCCTGCGACACGTTCAAGGCAGTGATCTAGACCCTCTCCGATCGCGCGCCGAAGCGATTCGGGCCTTTATTCCTCGGCGGCCTTGGACTGCAGTTGGATATAATTCTGAATGCCCATTTGGGCGATCATGTCGAACTGCTGCTCGAGCATGTCGACATGCTTTTCCTCATTTTCGAGGATCGAGGCGAACAGCGCGCGGCTCACATAATCCTTGACCTGCTCGCAATGCTCGATCGCACCCTTCAGCTGGGTCACCGCCTCCAGCTCGAGCTCGAGATCCGACCGCAATATCTCCTCGATCGTCTCGCCGATGCGAAGCCTTCCCAGCAGCTGGAAATTGGGCAGCCCCTCGAGAAAGAGAATCCGCTCGGCCAGCCGGTCGGCATGTTTCATTTCGTCGATCGATTCGGCCCGCTCGAAAGCGGCGAGGCGAGCGACGCCCTTATGGTCGAGCAACCGATAGTGCAGCCAATATTGATTGGTCGCGGTGAGCTCGTTCTTCAGAGCCTCGTTGAGAAGCTCGATGACCTTTGCGTCTCCCTTCATCGGCCGCTCCTTCTGCTGCACGGCCCTAGCGCAAAGCCGCGGAGATTCAAATCCAACGATGTCGAAAAGGGTTCCCGAAATCGGGAGGATCAGGCGCTGGCGCGCTCCGCGGCGATGATGTTCCGCGCGAAAGGCAGGCACTGCCCGCAGCGAACGCTCCGGCCGGAGGACGCGTAGGCGGAGCGCGGGCAATTCGCCCCGGCGCGCGCGGCCTGGCGGACCTCGGATTCGCGAATCGCGTTGCAGATGCAGACGATCATGGAATCGTACATAGGGCTAATGCGAACGACTCGCAAGACCATTTCGTCGCGTCCGGATAGCGGTCCTGATCTGACATTGAGAGTTGTTCGCAATAAGGCTTGACCAAGTTGCGAACCGTTTGCAATAGGCGCCCCCAGAAGGGGGACCTCGATGTCTGCGCAACCTGTTTCGACATATCCGAAGTTCATCGCGCTCGGCTGCGTCGGTTTCATCGCCTCGGTTTCGCCCGCGTGCGCGCAAAACGGAGCGACGGGTGCTGCGGCCGAACAGGGCCGGCTCGGTGGCGTCGTGGTAACCGGCACCGCGATCGAGGACGACAGCCCCAAGGCCGAACGGGTGGAATCCCCCAAGGCCACCGCGCCGCTGCTGGACACGCCGCAGACGATCACGGTGATCAGCAACCAGACCATCAGGCAGCAGAATCTGCTCACGCTTCGCGACGCATTGACCACCATTCCCGGAATCACCTTCGGTGCCGGCGAGGGCGGTGGCGGCTTCGGCGACAGCATCAATCTTCGCGGCTATTCGGCCAACACCGACATCACGCAGGACGGCGTTCGCGACAGCGCGCAATATAGCCGCACCGATCCGTTCAACCTGCAGCAGATCGAGGTCTACAACGGCGCCAATTCGGTCTTCAACGGGTCCGGCTCGGTCGGCGGCACGATCAACCTCGTGTCCAAAATGCCGCAGCCGGGCAGCCTGACGGTGCTGGAGGCCGGGGTCGGCACCGACGATTATTATCGCGCGACAGTCGACAGCAACCTGCGGGTGAACGATCGGATTGCGGTGCGCCTCAACGGCATGGTCCACCGCAACGATTATCCCGGCCGCGACGTCGAAAAGTATGAAAGGTGGGGCATCGCGCCGGCCATCACGTTCGGGATCGACTCCCCGACGCGGGCAACAATCAGCTACTACCACCAGGAAGACGACAATAGCCCAACCTATGGCGTGCCTTTCTATATCACCGACACCAATCCCGGACCGCTGCCTGGAATCCATCGCTCGGACTATTTCGGGATCAAGAACCTCGATCGGCAGAAGATCACCCAGGACCGGGCTACCCTGCAATTGGATCATGCGTTCAACGACGCGATTTCGGTCCGCAACCTTACCCGCTGGCAGCGGGTGCACCAGCCTTCGCGGACGAGCGCGCCGCAGGGGACCTTCTGCCTTGACGACGGACTGCAGCCCAACGGCCAGGCCTGCACGGTCACGATCGCAAACGTCCTGACGAACGCCGGGACGCTCGGCTCGGTCACGGTGATCGTCCCGCCGGGCTTCTTCCAGCCAAACGGCCCGCGCGGGCTGGTCCGCGACCAGGAGAACAAGCTGTTCTACAACCAGACCGACGTGACGGTGGTTACGGGTAAAGAGGGGGCTATGCGCAACACGCTGGTCGTGGGCGGGTCGTTGACCTGGGAAGACTATAACATCGAGACCGCCTCACTCGCCCGCACGGCGGACGGCATCGCCATCGTGCTTCCGCTGATCGATATTTCGAATCCGGACACCGTCTATACCGGGCCGATCAACTATACGGTGACGGCCCGCTCGAAGAGCAGGAGCAGCGACCAGGCGATCTATGCCTTCGATACGCTGGACTTGGGTGCGCTCGCGCTCAACGCGGGGCTGCGGTACGAGCGCGCGAAGGCGAATTTCAGAAATCTGCCGCTCGCTTTCTATCCGCCGGGCACGATTCCGCTGACCGCGCTGCAGCTGGCGCCGCAGAAGAACAAGGAGAATCTCTTTTCCTGGCGTATCGGCGCGGTGTACAAACCGACGAAGAATTCCAGCCTTTACGTCGCTTATGCCAATTCGAAGACGCCGTCGTCCGCCACGGTGCGCACGGGCTGCGGTACCGTCACCGTGTCCGGGCCGGGTATCGCCGATCCTTGCGCCGTGGCGCCGGAAAAGGCCCGCAGCTTCGAGATCGGCGCCAAAGCCGATCTGTTCGATGGCGGGCTGCAGCTGACGGCGGCCCTGTTCAGGAACCAGCGAAGCAATTTCCGCGTCCCCTCCAACGATCCCGCGCTGCCGGCCACGTTGCAGGTGATCGACGGCAAATCCAGGGTCGACGGGATCGCGCTGGGCGCCGCCGGGAAGATCAACCCCGCCTGGTCGCTGTTCGCCAATTACACCTATCTCGACAGCAAGGTCGAGCAGAGCGTCTCGGATTTCTGTCTCGCCAATCCGGGCGTCAACGGATGTCCGATCGGCGATCCTCAGCGGGGCGATGTCCTGATCCAGACGCCGAAGCATTCGGGCAGTCTTTGGACGACCTACCTGCTGCCGTTCGGGCTTCAGCTCGGCTATGGCCTGACCTACCAGGGCGCATTCGCCGCCAATCAAAGCGTGCCCGCAAACCTCGTCCAATATAAGTCCAAGGATTATCTGACGCAGCGGGCGATGCTCTCCTACGCGTTCGACAATGGGCTGACGGTCCAGCTCAATGTCCAGAATCTGTTCGACAGGAAATATTACACCAACGTCCGCAGCAACGTGAACGCGACCACCGGGATCGTGACCGGCGGCTGGGCAATGCCGGGCGAGCGCCGCGCCGCGCGATTGAGCCTGTTCTACAGCTTTTGAACGCAGCGACGATGGGCGTGTCCGCTAATGCAATTGATTCGCAATAGAATGCGTCGTAAGAGCGCCAACGGCCGGGGCCTATCACCGCCTTGAGCGAGGACATGTCGATGCACGGGGCGTTCAGCCAGATCGAAGTGCAGGATGCGAGCGCGGGCTGGGATCGGCCGATCCCGGCACCGCCTCCGCGCTCGGCCGATTCGTCCGAACGCCATATGCCCTCGGCCTATCAGGCGCCGCCGATACGGTGGCCGATCGTCGTCGGCGCGGTTGCGGGCCATGGCCTGTTGCTGGCGCTGCTGCTGTCGATGGGAGGGATCCAGCCGCCGCATCGCCTCAAGCCGGAGCCCATCGTGGTCACGCTGGTCCGCCTGCCGGTCGAGCCGCCGCCGCAGAGGCCGGCGGAACGGCTGGAGCGGTCTGCGGAGGCAAAGACGCAACCCCAGGTCGTCGCGCCGACGCCGGCGGTGCAGATCCCTGCCGCGCAGCCGCTGCCCGAAATCGCCGTGCCGCAAGCCCCGCCATCCCCGCCGATCGCCGCTCCGCAAGCCCGGCCGGGACCGGTCGCCGATGCCGATCTCGCGAGCAGGATGATCGCCGCCAAGCCGCCCAAATATCCGATCGAATCGCGCCGCAAGCACGAACAGGGCACGGTCGTCCTGACGGTCCTGGTCGGCACGGCGGGGACGGTCATGGACGTGTCGGTCGCGAAAAGCAGCGGCTTCGAGCGGCTCGACAAGGCCGCGCTCGCGGCGGTCCGCGCCTGGCGCTGGTCGCCGACGCTGCGCGACGGACAACCGGTCATGGTCAAAGGCTATGTCGATATCCCCTTCGTTCTGACGGGCTGAGCCGGCGCCGGATGATGCTTGCAATTCCCAAGCTGCTCGATGGGGAGGCGCTGGCGCGCGTTCGCGCCATCATCCTCGATGCCGAATGGATCGACGGCAATGCGACGTCGGGCGTCCAATCCGCGCTTGCCAAGCGCAACAGGCAATTGGCGGAGGACAGCGCGGCCGCCCGCGATGCCGGCGCGATCATCCTCGACGCGCTGGGCCGATCCCCGCTTTTCATCGCCGGCGCGCTGCCGCTCAAGGTCTTCCCGCCGTTGTTCAACAGCTATTGTGCCGGCGACGGATTCGGCGCGCATGTCGACAATGCCATCCGGATTCGGCGCGGCAGCGATTTCCGCATCCGCAGCGATCTGTCCGCCACCGTCTTCCTGGAAGAGGTGGATTCCTACGACGGCGGAGAATTGCAGGTCGAGGGCCAGTTCGGCGTGCAGAGCGTCAAGCTTCCGGCGGGCGACATGATCGTCTATCCGGCATCCAGCCTCCATCGCGTCAATCCGATCACGCGTGGCCGCCGCCTGGCCGCCTTCTTCTGGGTCCAGTCGATGGTGCGCGACAATGACGCGCGTCAGCTGCTGTTCGATCTCGACAGCGCGATCCAGGCGATCGCGGCCGAACGCGGCCAGGCCGATCCCGAGATCGTCCGGCTGACCGGAATCTATCACAATCTGTTGCGCCGCTGGGCCGAGGCATGAGGATATGAACGATATGCGCGTCGGGGGACGCAAGGCCTGGTTCCAGATCCACAAATGGATCGGGCTGGTCCTGCTCGTGGTGCTGATCCCGCTCAGCGCATCGGGATCGCTCCTGGTCTGGCACGACTGGACCGATTCGCTGGTCAACCCGCAACGCTATGCGGTCGGCGCGGTGCGCGCCGGCCTGCCGCCGGAAGCGTATCTGGCCGCGGTGCATCCCGCGCTTGCGCCCGGCGACCGGATTGCGTCGATCGACTTTCCGCGCGTGCCGGGCAAGCCGGTAGTGGTTGCCGCTTCGCCGGCGTCGCCCCCCGGCGAGCGCGCCCAATCCGGGCCGCCGGCGCGCCGTCAATTCTGGCTCGACCCGGCCGATGCGCGCCTGCTGGACAAGGCCGATGCGAGCAGCGGATTGCTGCGCACGCTCCATGTTTTCCACGGCAGCCTGATGATGCCCGGGCTGGGCCGGACCATCGTCGGCTGGCTGGGCGTCGCCATGTTCCTTTCCTGCCTGACCGGCATGATCCTGTGGTGGCCGTCGATCGGCGGCGTGGTGCGCGGACTGCGCTGGAATCGCGGCCCGCTGACCAGCGGCAACATCCACCATCAGCTCGGCCTCTGGATCGCGCTTCCGCTCGCCATCCTCGCCTTCACCGGCGCGGCGATCTCCTTTCCTTCGCTGACCGGAGCGTTCGACGGCAGGCCCGCGGCGGGGGCCCAGCGCCCGCCCGACCGGCGCGCGCGTCCGGCGGAGGTGACCGCGCTCTCGGTCGAAAAGGTGATCGGCGCGGTGCGCGAGAAGGCCGGCGATGCGGACGTGCTCGCGTTGCGCTGGCCGAGCGAAAAATCCTCCGATTGGACGGTCAGCGTCGCGCGCGGCGACCAGATCACCGACTATCGGGTCGACGACGCCAGCGGCAGGGTCGCCGCCGCGCCGCCGTCGGGCGGCATCGCGCGTTTCATGCGGCAGCTCCACGACGGCACCGGCCACGCGATCGTCTGGCAGGCGATCATCTTCCTCGCCGGACTCGCACCGGCGGTGCTCGGCACCACGGGCCTGATCATGTGGCTGCGCACCCGCGGCTGGCGGGCGCGGGCGGCCCGCCGCGGCGATCGGCGCGCACCCGCAGCCGATCTCAGGTGAGGGCGCGATAGAGGCCGAAGAGGCTGGTCGCCATCAGCACCATGCCGACCATGGCGAGCAATGGACGCGGCGAGATCCGCTTGGCCGCGAACGCACCCAACGGCGCCGCCGCGATGCCGCCGATCAGAAGCCCGATCGTCGCCAGCGTGAACGCCGCCGGGCCGAGCGAGGCGATGAACGTGGCCGAGATGACCAGGGTCAGGAAGAATTCGGTGGTGTTGACCGTGCCGATGACCTTGCGCGGCTCGGCGCCCTGCACGAGCAGGTTGCTGGTGACGATCGGGCCCCAGCCGCCGCCGCCGGCAGCATCGAGGAATCCGCCGATCAGGCCGAGCGGCGCGATGACCTTGGGCTTCTTGACCTGCGCCGTGTGTCTGAGGCCGCGCCAGAGCAGATAGCTCCCGATCAGCGCGAGATAGGCAAGCACGAACGGCTTGGCGACGGCCGCGTCGATCTGCGTCAGCACATAGGCCCCGAGCGCGCCGCCGATCATGCCGGGGCCGGCAAGCCGCGCGAACAGCCACCAGTCGACATTCTTGTGCAATACGTGGCTGATTCCCGACACCGCGGTCGTGAAGGTCTCGACCGTATGGACGCGTGCCGATGCGATAGCAGGAGGGACGCCGAGGCTGACCAGCAAGGTGTTCGAAATCACGCCGAACGCCATGCCCAGCGCGCCGTCGACGATCTGCGCGACGAAGCCGATGGCGATGAACGGGATGAGGTCGAGAAAGCCGATATGATCCATCCCGTCAGCCGCCTCCAATATCCGGCCGGCCGATTACCCATATATCCGTCGGATGCACAAGACCGATCCCGGCTCGGCGGGGAAGCGACCTTGCACGCCAGCCGGATCGCCGCCATGTCGCATGCATGACCCATTCCCCGCTCAAGGCCGCGATCATCCCGGTGACCGCCTTCCAGCAGAATTGCACTTTGGCGTGGTGCACGCGGACCATGAAGGGCGCGTTCGTCGATCCCGGCGGAGACCTCGATCGGCTCAAGGCGGCGGCGGCCCAGCATCAGGTGATGATCGAAAAGATCCTGCTCACCCACGGCCACATCGACCATTGCGGCTCGGCGGGCATCCTGGCCGCGGAGCTGGGGGTAAGAATCGAGGGTCCGCACGAAGCGGACCGTTTCTGGATCTCGCGCCTCGACGACGACGTAAGGCAGTTCGGAATCCCGGCCCGGACTTTCGAGCCCGACCGGTGGCTGGAGCAGGGCGATCAGGTCAGCGTCGGCGATCTCGTCTTCGACGTCCATCATTGCCCCGGCCACACGCCGGGCCATGTCGTCTTCCACCACCCCGCGTCGAACCTGGCGATGGTCGGCGACGTGCTGTTCGCCGGATCGATCGGCCGAACCGATTTCCCGATGGGCGATCACCAGCAATTGCTGGATGCCATCACGGGCCGGCTCTGGCCGCTCGGCGACGAAACCGCATTCATCCCCGGCCACGGGCCGATGAGCACCTTCGGTCAGGAGCGACGCACCAATCCGTTCGTCGCCGACAGCGTGCTATCAGGTGCCTGAGCGGGGGACTGCGCGGTATAGTTGATCGCCGGCGCGCGATCGCGATGCAGATAGGGAATCGCGATCGCCCAGATCGCCAGGCCGACGAGAGTCAGCATGCTGAGGCCGATCCCGGCGCCGCGCAGCGGGTTGACCGTCGGCCGGTCCATGCCGAACACGTGCAGGATGCGTCCGAGGATGAACAGGCTCGTTGCCAGCCAAAGCCACAGGCTCTGGCCCCGCGCCAGCTCGATCAGCGCCAGCAGGATCAGGAAGAAAGGCGCATATTCGACGAAGTTGCTTTGCGCCCGCATGCGTGCCAGCAGTTGCGGATTGCCGCCGTCGCCGAACAATATTCCATGCTGGCGCCGCAAGGTGCCGATGCGCATGGCGATCCAGATGTTGAGCAGCGCAGCGGCCCCGGCGGCGGTGAGCGTGATCGAAAGCACGGTCATGGCAGACTCTCCCTTTGCCCTGATTCCGGCAGGTTGCACGTCGTGGGAGCGCTTGCAACTGTGGGCAAAGTCGCTATAGGCGGCTGCGCTCGGGTTCCCGGAGAACCCTTCCGCGAGCATTCCCCGCCATGGTCGCCGACCCGCTGGCCGCTGCTCGTGCATCATGAACGTGAGTGATTGGAACAGGTGCCAGCATGGCCGTCCCCAAAAGAAAAACGACGCCCTCGAAGCGCAACATGCGCCGCAGCCATCACGCGCTGAAGGCTGCCAATTATCAGGAATGCCCGAATTGCGGCGAGCTGCATCTGCCGCATAATCTGTGCACCGCCTGCGGCCACTACAATGGGCGTGAAATTCGCTCCGTAGAGGCGTAATCAGCCAGAGGATCCGGACGACGGATCAACTTCGGGAGAGGGTGCCGGTGGGCAACGCGCCACGGATCGCAATCGACGCGATGGGTGGCGATATCGGCCCGGCCGTGATCGTCGCGGGCGCCGCCCGTGCCCGCCAGCGCAGAACCGATATCGCTTTCATCCTGTTCGGCGACGAGACCCAGATCGGCGCCGAGCTCGCCCGACATCCCGGGCTCGCGGGCGCGGTCGAGATCGTCCATTGCGACGATGTCATCGCCGGTGCCGAAAAGCCGAGCCAGGCTCTCCGCCGCGCCAAGACCAGCTCGATGGGCCGCGCAATCGCGGCGGTGAAGTCGGGCAATGCGCAGGCGGCGCTTTCGGCCGGCAACACCGGCGCCATGATGGCGATGGCCAAGCTTGCGCTGCGCACCATGCCCGGCATCGACCGGCCGGCGCTCGCCGCCTTGCTTCCGACCTTGGGCGACAACGACCTGGTCATGCTCGATCTCGGCGCCAACACCGAATCGGACGCCCAGAATCTGGTCCAGTTCGCGCTGATGGGCGCGGCCTATGCGCGCGTCGTGCTCGACGTGGAGATCCCGCGCGTCAAGCTGCTCAACATCGGCACGGAGGATTTGAAGGGCACCGAGGAAATCAAGGATGCGGCGGCGATGCTGCGCGCTGTCGATTTCCTGCCGATGCGTTTCGACGGCTTCACCGAAGGCGACAAGATTTCGCTGGGCGACATCGACGTCGTCGTCACCGACGGCTTTTCGGGCAACATCGCGCTCAAGACCGCCGAAGGCACCGCCCGCCTGGTCACCGACCTGCTGCGCCGCGCCTTCACCAGCAGCTTCCGATCGAAGGCCGGATTCATGCTGTCGCGTCCCGCGCTCCACATGCTCAAGGTCTGGCTCGATCCGAACAACCACAATGGCGCCGTCTTCCTCGGCCTCAACGGCATTGTCGTGAAAAGCCACGGCAGCGCCGACGTGAAGGGCGTCGCGAACGCGATCCGCGTCGCCGCACGCATGGTGCGCGAGGATATCAGCCGCAAGATCGCGCACGATCTCGACGAGTTCTCGGCGCACAGGCTGCAGAGCGCCGCCGCCAAATGACGCGCCGTTCGGTGATCATCGGCACCGGCTCGGCGCTGCCCCGCGACCGCGTCACCAACGCCGATCTCGCGGCGCGGGGAATCGAGACGTCCGACGAATGGATCGTGGAGCGGACCGGCATCAATGCGCGCCACATCGCCGGTGACGGCGAGACCACCGCGAGCATGGCGACCCAGGCCGCGCGCCGCGCGCTCGACGCCGCCGGCATCCCCGCCTCGCACGTCGGCCTCATCGTGCTCGCGACGGCGACGCCGGACCAGACGTTCCCCGCCAGCGCCACCCGCGTCCAGACCGCGCTCGGCATCGACGACTGCATTGCCTTCGACGTCCAGGCGGTGTGCACAGGCTTCCTCTACGCCCTCTCGGTCGCCGACAATATGATCAAGGGCGGCATGGCCGATTATGCATTGGTGATCGGATCCGAGACGTTCAGCCGCATCCTCGATTGGGAGGATCGCGCGACCTGCGTTCTGTTCGGCGACGGCGCCGGGGCGGTGCTGCTCAAGGCCGAGGAAACCCAGGACCGCGGCATATTGGCGACCCGGCTTCACGCCGACGGACGCCACAACGATTTGCTGTTCGTCGACGGCGGTCCTTCGACGACCGGCACGGTCGGCAAGTTGCGGATGAAGGGCCGCGAGGTCTTCCGCCACGCGGTGGTCAATCTCGCCGCGGTGCTCGGCGAGGTGCTGGCCGCGTCGGGCCATGCGATCGGCGAGGTCGATTGGGTGGTTCCGCACCAGGCCAATAAGAGGATCCTCGACGCCACCGCCAAGAAGCTCGGGCTGGCGCCCGAAAAGGTGGTGGTGACGGTCGACCGGCATGCCAATACCTCGGCGGCCTCGGTGCCCCTGGCGCTCGACGTCGCGGTCCGCGACGGGCGCGTCAAACCGGGCGATCTGGTGGTGCTCGAAGCGATGGGCGGCGGATTCACCTGGGGCGCGGCGGTGCTCCGCTACTGAATCATCACAGTGTCTCGTAACTCGCGGGGATGATTCACGATTAACCGCAATGGCCGTTTGACTTCTTGCCGCGCTCGACTATCATTCACGCCTGTTTCCGGGGGGAGAGAGCGAATGGCGGATCTTGGTGTCGTGAGAAAGACGGATTCCGGCACCTTGACGAGGGCCGATCTGGCCGATGTCGTTCATAGCGAGATCGGCCTGTCGAGGGCGGAATCGGCGGCCATCGTCGAGCGCATCCTGCATCACATGTGCAACGCGCTTTCAAAGGGAAAGAATGTGAAGATTTCGGGCTTCGGAAGCTTCATCCTTCGCGACAAGGGCGAACGGGTGGGACGCAATCCGAAAACCGGTGTGGAAGTACCCATTGCGCCCCGGCGAGTGCTCACCTTCCGCGCCAGCCAGCTGATGCGCGAGCGTATCGTCGGCGGCCACTGAACCCTGCGCTATGGCGGAACCCCCGCAAAAGAGCGATCAGGCCTTCAGAACCATCGGAGAACTGGCCGAGGATCTCGGCGTTCCGCAGCACATATTGCGTTATTGGGAAACGCGCTTTCCGCAGCTGCGGCCGCTGCAGCGCGCCGGCAACCGGCGCTATTATCGTCCGGCCGACGTTGCGCTGGCGCACCGCATCCACCGCCTGCTCAACAAGGACGGCTATACGATCCGCGGCGTTCAGCAATTGCTCGCCGGCGGCACGAGCGACGATGACCTCGATCCCGTGTCCAACGGCGCCGCACCGACTCCGGCCAACCAGCATGCCGTCCCGCTCGATGCGCTGCGCGCGCTACGCGACCAGCTCGCGGATGCCTTGAACGGGCGTTGACGGCGCTTCGGCCGCCCGATCCGAAGACCGCGAACCGACTCTATTCTTCCGGTCCCAGCGCCGGGTCGAGATCCCTGGGTCGGATGAAGCGCACCAATGTGCCGCTCCCTTGCGCGGCGCTGCGCCATTGCTCGGCGGGAAGGCCGATCTCGGCGAGCGCGCCGGTCGGATATTTCTCGTCGAGGAGGTCGCGAAGGCCGCCCTGGTTCGGATCCGTGAGCGCCAGCGCCAGCTTCTCCAGCCCGGGACTGTGGCCGATCATAAGCAAGGACGAGGCGCTGTCGCTCGTCTGCCGTACGAGATCGAGCAACTGGGCGCTCGAGGCGAGATAGATGCGCTCGTCGTAATTGGGCTTCAGCGCGCGGCCATAGCCGACCTCGATTTCCTCGATCGTCTCCATCACCCGCCGCGCCGGCGATGCGACGACGACATCGAAGCGCAAGGCGGCGGCGCGCATCGCCTGGCCGACGGCGATTGCGGCACGCCGGCCGCGCGCGTTCAGCGGCCGGTCGATGTCGCGCGTCACCGGATCGTCCCACGCAGACTTCGCGTGGCGGAGCAAGGTCAGTTGTTTCATTCTCTCCCTTCCGCCGGCGCGGCCGCGCGGTCCTGATGCCCGAAGCGAGTGCGGGAGGGAAGGCCGGCAGCGATTGCGGCGACCGCTTCGTCGAGCGGAAGGCGGCGGACCGGGACGTTCGGCGGAAAGGCGTTGAGCAGGCGCGACGGTGTCGCTGCGGACAACAGCACGAAGCTGCCGCGATCCTCCTTGCTGCGGATCAGCCGGCCAAATGCCTGCGCGAGGCGCGCGCGCACCACCCGGTCGTCATAGGCCGTGCCGCCGGCCGCAGCGCGGCGTGCGCCGTGCAGCACGGTCGGCCGCGGCCAGGGTATTCCCTCCATCACCACCAGCCGGAGCGAATGGCCGGGAACGTCGACACCGTCGCGCAGCGCGTCGGTGCCGATCAGCGACGCGCGCGGATCGTCGCGAAAAATGTCGACCAGCGTGCCGGTGTCGATCGGATCGACATGCTGCGCGTAGAGCGGCAGGCCGGTGCGCGCGAGCCGGTCGGCGATGCGCGCATGCACCGCCTTCATCCGCTGAATGGCGCTGAACAGTCCCAATGTCCCGCCTTCGGCCGCCTCGATCAGCCGCGCATAGGCGCCGGCGAGGGCGGCGATATCGCCGCGCTTGATGTCGGTGACGATCAGCACCTGGCTGTTGGCGGCATAGTCGAACGGACTGTCGGCCGAAAAAAGCGCCGGCGGGTGGGCGAGGTGGCGGGTCCCGGTCCGCGCCTCGGCGACGTCCCAGCCTTCGGCCCCTTTGAGCGTCGCCGACGTCACGATCACGCCATGCGCCGGCTGCAGCACGGTGGCCGCGAACGGCCGGGTCGGATCGAGCCAGCGCCGGTGGAGGCCGATGTCGATCTCGCGTCCGTCGATCCGTTCGACCGCCATCCAGTCGACGAAGTCGGGATCGGCGGGACCGCCGACCCGACCGGCGAGCGCGATCCAGCCGGCCAGATTCTGACACCGCCAGGCCAGCCCGCCGATCGCGCCCTCGATCCTTGCGCGCGCCTGCGCATCGAGCCAGTCGGGGGCATCCTCGATCACCGCCTCCAGCCGCTTGGCGAGGCCCATCAGCGGCCGCAGCAGCCGCTCGAGCGCCTCGAGCGCGGGCGCGGCCGCCTCGACCAGCAAGGCGTCGGGTTCGGCGAGTTCGGTCTCCAGCCCGTAGCCGGCGTCCTGCGCCGACGCGCGCGCATAGACGGTCGAGCGGACCTGCGCCAGCAGCGCCTCGACCGGGCCGAAGGCTGCGCTCTCGGCCACACGCTGCAGCCAGCCGTCCGCCGGCAGCGCCGAGGCCGCTTCGACCGCGGCAGACAGCGCCAGTCCGCCCGCTTCGTCATAGGAAGCGACGTCGGTCAGCCGCGCGGCGAGTCCGCGGCGCCGGCCGCGCGATCGCGCTTCGGGCCCCAGGATCCAGCGCCGCAGCTCGATCGTCTCCTGGCCGGTGAGCGCGCTGGCGAAGGTCGCATCGGCGGCATCGAACAGATGATGCCCCTCGTCGAAGACGATCCGCGTCGGCCCGCCGCCCGGATCGCGGCCGCGCGCGCTGGTGATCATCAGCAGCGCATGGTTGGCGATGACGATATCGGCGCCGGCGCTGGCGCGCGCGGTTCGTTCGACGAAGCATTTCCGATAATGGGGGCAGCCGGCATAGATGCATTCGCCGCGCCGGTCGGTCAGCGCGGTCGATCCGGCGCGGCGGAACAGGCTCGGCAGCCAGCCGGGCAGATCGCCGCCGATCATGTCGCCGTCGCGCGTATAGGCGGCCCACCGCGCGACAAGCTGGGCGAGGATCGCGGCCCGGCCCGAAAAGCCGCCCTGCAGCGCATCCTCCAGGTTGAGCAGGCAGAGATAATTTTCGCGTCCCTTGCGCACGACCACCTTGTGGCGCCGCTCGCGCGGGTCGGGGAACAGCCGCTCGCTCTCCCGATCGAGCTGGCGCTGCAAGGCCTTGGTGAAGGTCGAAACCCATACGGCGCCGTCGGCGCGGGCGGCCCAGAGCGAAGCGGGGGCGAGATAGCCCAAGGTCTTGCCGATGCCGGTCCCCGCCTCGGCCAGCAGCAGCTGCGGGCGACCCTCCGCGACACGCGGAGCGAAGGCGGCCGCGGCGGCAGCGGCGTAAAGACGCTGTCCCTCGCGCGGCTCGGCCTGCTCGCCGGTCAGCTCCGCCAGCCGGTCGGTCGCGTCCTCGCCGGCGATGGTGATCGGCCGCGCCTGGCCGCGCGGCGGCACCTCCTCCCACTCGGCAAGCCGAGAGAACAGCCACGGCTCGTCGCGCGACGGCCGCGCCAACCGCGCCGCGACCGCGCTCGCCCAGGGCCAGCGCAGCCGGTGCAGCGCCTGCGCGCTCGCCCAGGCGCCCTCGCGTTCCGGCCAATCGCGGTCGAGGACGGAGAGCAGGCACACCGCCGCATCGATCAAAAAGGCGGCTGCGGCGGGATCGTCGGGCGGCGGGGACAGGCCGAGCGCATCGGCCAGACCCTTGGGCGTCGGCACCGCGAAGCGCGCGGGATGGACGAAGGCGAAAAGCTCGAGCAGGTCGAGCCCCGACAATTCGGGATAGCCGATGCGTTGGCCGATCAACGGCATGTTGAGCATGATCATCGGCGATTCGGCGGCGCGCGCGATCGCTTCGCCGCGGTCGAGCGCGCGCACCTCGCCGCCGGGCCGCGCGGCCCAGATGCCGCCATGGGTTGCGTAGAGCGAAGGATAAGGCAATGACGCCGCCATCCGGCGCACCTTAGCCGGGGGGAACGAAAGGGCAATTGTTGACGATCGCTTCAGAGCTTCGCGACGCCGCACGGACGGCCAAGGCGTGGCCTTATGAGGAAGCGCGCAAGCTGCTCAAACGCTATCCCGACGGGCCGGGCGAGCGGGGCATCGTCTTCGAGACCGGCTATGGCCCAAGCGGCCTGCCGCACCTCGGCACCTTCCAGGAGGTGGCGCGCACCTTGATGGTCCGCCATGCGCTCACCGAGATGACCGGATGGCGTTCGCGCCTCGTCTCCTTTTCCGACGATATGGACGGAATGCGCAAGGTGCCGCCCAATGTCCCGCACCAGGACATGATGCACCAGCATCTCGACCAGCCCCTGTCGAAAGTGCCCGATCCGTTCGGCTGCGGCCACGCCAGCTATGCCGACCACAACAACAATCTGCTGCGCCAATTCCTCGACGAATTCGGCTTCGACTACGAATTCCTCGCGTCGAGCGACTGCTACGGCTCGGGACGCTTCGATGCGGTGCTGAAATCGGTGCTGAGCCGTTACGACGCGATCATGGAGGTGATGCTGCCGACGCTGCGCGAGGAGCGGCGCCGGACCTATTCGCCGGTGCTGCCGATCAGCGCGGTGTCGGGAAAGGTGCTGCAGGTGCCGGTCGAGGTGGTCGACGCCGGGGCCGGCACGATCCGCTACCTCGACCCCGACGGCGGCCGGAGCGTCGAGCAGTCGGTACTCGGCGGCGGCGCCAAGCTGCAGTGGAAGGTCGATTGGGCGGCGCGCTGGGTCGCGCTCGGCGTCGACTATGAAATGTCGGGCAAGGATCTGATCGATTCGGTGATCCAGAGCTCGAAGATCGCGCGCGTGCTCGGGGCGCGGCCGCCCGAGGGGTTCAACTACGAACTGTTCCTCGACGAGAATGGCGAGCGCATCTCGAAGACCAAGGGCAACGGGCTGACGCTCGAGCAGTGGCTCGCCTATGCGCCGCAGGAGAGCCTGGCCTTCTATCTTTACCGCGAGCCGCGCAAGGCGAAGCAGCTGAGCTTCGGCATCATCCCCAAGGCGGTCGACGAATATCATCAGTTCCTGGCGCAATATCCGGAGCAGGCGATCGACAAGCGGCTCGGCAATCCGGTGCACCACGTCCATGGCGGCAGGGTTCCGCCGGCGCGGATGCCGCTCAGCTACGCGCTGCTTTTGAACCTCGTCGCGGTCGCGTCGACCGACGACAAGGATCTGATCTGGGGCTTCGTGCGGCGCTACGCGCCCGAGGCCGCGCCCGATAGCCATCCCGAGCTCGATGCGCTGATCGATCATGCCCTGGTCTATTTCCGCGACTTCGTCGCCCATTCGCTGCAGCGGCGCGCGCCCGACGGCAAGGAGGCCGCGGCGCTGCGCGATCTCGACGCGGGGCTCGCCGCTTTGCCGCCGGATGCGGGCGCCGAGACCATCCAGACCGAGGTCTATGAGGTCGGCAAGCGCGCCGGATTCGAAAATCTGCGCGACTGGTTCAAGGCGCTCTACGAAATCCTGCTCGGCACCAGCCAGGGTCCGCGCATGGGCAGCTTCATCGCGCTCTACGGCATCGACAACAGCCGCCAGCTGATCGCCGAGTCGCTCGGGTATTCCGGGGACACAATACCTAATTGACCGCTGCCCCGCGCTTTGCTAGCCAAGGCATATGGCCCGTCTTGCCCGCATCGTCGTTCCGGATGTTCCGCATCACGTCACGCAGCGCGGCAACCGGCTCCAGGACGTATTCTTCGGCGACAAGGATTATGCCGCCTATCGCGATCTCGTCGCCGAAGCCTGCGCGCGCGAGGGCATAAGCTGTGTCGCCTGGTGCCTGATGCCGAACCATGTGCATCTCATCCTGACGCCGCCGTCGCCGGGCGCGTTGCGCGCGGCGCTCGGCGAGGCGCATCGCCGCTATTCGCGCCGGATCAACCTCGCCAAAGGCTGGACCGGCTATTTGTGGCAGGGACGTTTCGCTTCCTATCCGATGAGCGAGAGCCATCTGATGACGGCGGTGCGCTATGTCGAGCTGAACCCCGTGCGGGCGGGGCTGGCCCGAAAGGCCGACGGGTGGCGCTGGTCCTCGGCGCGTGCCCATCTGCGGGGGGAAGGCGACGGATTGACGGATCTCGGCGCGCTCGCGGGCGTGCACCGCAACTGGCGGGCGATGCTCAAGCTGGGGCTCGAAGCGGGAGACCTTTCACCCGAAGCCGAGGCCGCGATCGAGGCGCATCAGCGCACCGGCCGGCCATGGGGCGACGCGGCATTCGTGGCGCGCCTCGAGCATGCCACCGGCCGCGCGCTCGCCCGTCGCAAGCCCGGCCGCAAGCCGCAGGCCAAATCGGAGAAATAGGTATTGTGTCCCCGCAATAGGTTCAAGCTGGCGGCGTGCCCGGCCCCCACCGCCGCTCGCGGTACCATTTGGTGATGATATATTTGACGCCCGCCTCGACCGGGCGGCCTTCGTGGAGCGAAAAGAGGTTGGGCGCGCCGGCCGCGTCGAGATTGTACCAGGTGAGCAGGTTGCCCGCGCGCGGCGCGATCTTGACCGCGGCGCGGGGGAAGAGCGTCTCCCCGCCGGCTTCGGGCTGGTTGAGGAACACCATCGCCGTCCAGGTGCGCTGGCCGCCGATCCGATTCTGCTCTTCCCAATAGGGTTGATCGGTGAGGAAGAAGTCGTGATGCAGCTTGAATTGCTGGCCGATCGCATAGCGCTGCCCCTGGATCGTCTCGCCCTGCTCGGGCGCGATGCCCATCAGATCGGCCATCTTGTCCTCGATCGTCTGGACGAAGGGATCATGGGGATCGAGGTTGCAGGTTTCGCTGGTGCGGTAATTGTAGTCGGGGTGGCCGCCGAGCACGGTCGAGGGCTGGCGCTTGCGATCGATCATCCGGATCAGACGCCGGCATTCCTCCGGACTGAGGAAGTCGCGCAGCGTGAACATGTCGACATGCGGCGCGGGGATCTTGAACGCCGCCGGGCGCGCAAGCAGGCGTTCGTTGACGAAGGTCCTCACATTCACGCGATCGAACGGGGTCGTCATCACGCCTCCTCGCGGCGGCGTTAACCGGGGGCAAGGCAGAAAAAAAGAGCCCGGAGCCGAAGCTCCGGGCCCGGTCGCAAGCTCCGTTCGGTCGGAGCAGCCTACCAGAAGAAGTCGTAGATGACGTCGATGACCTCGCCGCTGTACATGTCGACCAACAGCACGTCGTCATAGTAGCGCACCCAGCGCGTCCCCGGATAGGCGGGCGGAAGCCGGTATTGCCACGGATCGGAGATCCAATAGTTGGACGAGTAGAACAGGGGCTCGAGGAAGAAGCCGACCGAGAAGCGGCTGTAACCGTAACCCCGATAGGGCGCATAATAGCGCGGCAGGTGGTAGCGCGAGCGGTTGGAATAGCGGTAACGCTGCCAGTCGTAACGGCGGTCGTTGCGCCAATTGTGGTTCCAATTGTGATCGCCGTGGCGGCCGCTCCAACGGCCGTCATGGTTTCCGTTCCAGTTGCCCGAGCGATTGCGGTCCCATTGGCCCGAGCGCGCCCGGTCGGAATGGTCGTTCCAGTTCGAGCGGTCGTTGCCGCGCCACTGCCGGCTCTGGTCCTGCTGCGACGGGTTCCAAGCGCGATTGCGATCCCACCGGTCGCCGCGCGAGTCGCGGCGGTCGGCGAAATTCCGCTCGACCTGGCGCGGCGGCGAGATTTGCGGACGCGCGAAGCCGCGCGGCCCGTCGTTCTGCCGTGCCCGCACGGGGGCCTCGGCGCGGCGTTCGATTCGCGCCTCGCGGTGCTCGGAACGCTGCAGCTGCCGCTCCGCCTTTGCCTGCTGGCGATCGCCGCGGCCACCCCAATCATGGTTCTGCGCAGCAGCCGACGCCAGCGGCGTCACGGCAGCGGCCGCCATCAATAATCCGATCAATGCCTTTCGCATTGGAAGACTCCTCAACACATGGCCAGCGACAATCGCTGCCGACCTGCCGCTTGTGCGCCGATGCGCATGAGCCGTTGCTGAACCCCTTGTAAACCATGGGGAAAGCTTTTGCGGAACGAGAATTTTCCTCTTATTCCATGCGCTTGCTGGCGTCTTCTCGCCGGCGAACGGTCGCGGGAGCCTATTCCCCAATCTGTGTGTCGGGCGTGCCGGCAGGTCCGGCGCGCAGCGCCGGGACGGCTTCGGCCGCGTCGACCGGATCGATGCCCGAGGCCGGCACCGCGATGCGCTCCCGCCCCGCTTTGACCCGCGCCGCCCGGCGCACGGCCTCGCGGATGCGCGGATAGGTGCCGCATCGGCATATGTTGGTGATCGCCGCGTCGATGTCGGCATCGCTGGGGTTGGGGTTCTTGTCGATCAGCGCGGCCGCGGCCATGATCATTCCCGATTGGCAATAGCCGCATTGCGGCACCGCCTCGGCGAGCCAGGCCTGCTGCACCGGATGCGAACGGTCGCGCGCCAGCGCCTCGATGGTGATGACGAAGCTGCCTTCGAGGCGGCCGATCGGAATCCGGCAGCTGCGCATCGCCTTGCCGTCGATATGGACGGTGCAGGCGCCGCAATGGCCGGTGCCGCAGCCATATTTGGTGCCGGTGAGGTTGGAAGCGTCGCGCAGCGCCCACAGCAAAGGCGTCGCGGGATCCAGGCGGTAATGGACCGGTTGGCCGTTCACCGTGAACTTGGTCATTGACGAGGGTTTAGGGTCGGGACCCACCATCCGCAATGGTCGGGACGGCGGCGGCGTGCCGCGCGCGGGTCAACTTCCGGTGGCAGCGATGCCGTGGTGGACGGTCACGCCGAAGCCCTGTCCCGCGGCCGGCGCAGCCTGATCGGGCCGTTGCGTCGCCTGATCCTCGCTCGCGATCGCGAGCGGCCGCGGCGCGGCATTTCCGCCGCGATGGATGGTGACGGTGCCGTCGTCGAGCGACACCTGCTCGCTTGCGCCGCCCGGGATTCCGGCATGAACCGCAACGCCGCCCTGCAGCGTCACGCCGGCGGTCGAAGCCGCTTCGACGAAGGCCGGCGCGGGCTCGAGCCCGCCGTAGCGCTGATGGAAGGCAGAGGCTTCGCCGGCGGTGCCGTTCCAGCGGTAGAAGATGTGCGATCCGACGATCGCCGATTTCTGCAGATAGGCCGCCCAATAAGGAAGGATGGCCGTGGTGTGATAATGGGTGGCATTCCCCACCGGTGCGTAGACCGCGCCGGCGAGCGCTTCGGCGGCGATCCGGCGCGAACGATCCCAGGCCGCTGCCTGGCGCCGGTGATACATCGAACCGTCGCAGGTGAAGCTGAACTGGCAGCCGGTCCGGCGCTCCGATCCCTGGAATACGACGCCGCAGACGGTCGAGGGGAAGGACGGGTGGCGGACACGGTTGAGCACGACTTGGGCAACCGCGCGCTGGCCTTCTTCGGGCTCGGACCGTGCTTCGTAATAGATGGCCGCGGTGAGGCAATCGAGCGAGCGCGACCGGTCGGCCGCGCTCTGGCCATCGGTGTTGAACGGCTGCGCGGGCTCCGCCGATATCGGCGCGAGCAGCTCGGCGACCTTGCGCAGGAAGCGCTCGCGCGCCTCGGCGTCCCGCGGCAGCAACGCAGTCTGCGCCTGCGCCTCGGTCCGCGCGCGCACTTGGGCGGCGAGGTCGCCATCCTCGGTATGCGCCCGCGCCGGAACGCAGGAGGCGCAGATCACCGGCAATGCCATCGCTGCGATCAGACGGAGTTGCGGCCAATTCGGCTTCATGGCCAAGAGCAATAGGGCCGATTTGTAATCATAGAGTTAACCAGTAGGCCTTGCAGCCCGGACGTGCGGCGATGCTTGAAATTTGCAACCGGCGCTGGTATCGGCGGCGCATAACGGCGCGGGACGTGTCTCGCGGCGACCTCATTTTAACATGTTCTCGCCCAGGGATCGCATCCCGCCAGGGCGTTTGGAATGGAGACAACGGCCGCTTATGCAAATCATCGTCCGCGACAACAATGTCGACCAGGCGCTGCGAGCGCTCAAGAAGAAGCTCCAGCGTGAAGGCGTCTACCGCGAGATGAAGCTGCGGCGTCATTATGAGAAGCCGTCGGAAAAGCGTGCTCGCGAGCGTGCCGCCGCGGTGCGCCGCGCCCGCAAGCTCGAGCGCAAGCGGATGGAGCGCGACGGCGCCCGCTAGACGAACGGGGCCGGCGCCCGGCCGTTTTTTTCTCCCGGGATGATTTTCTATGTCGGCAACCGCGGTTCCCATTCGCCCGATCAGGAAGGGGTCGGTCCTGAAATTCTGGCTGGCGCTGTTGGCGCTCGCGTTCGCTGCCGCCGTCGCCGCGTGGTGCGGCACCTCTTCCTTCCAATATGAAACCTTGGCGTCAGGCCTCCAATATCAGGTGGTCAAGCCGGGCACCGGGCCGAGTCCGACGCCCAGCGACGTGGCGCTGATCGACTATACCGGCAAGCTCGACGACGGGACGATCTTCGACACCACCAAGGGCAAGCAGCCGGTGCCGATGCCGGTCTCGGGCGTGATCCCGGGCTTTTCCGAAGGGCTCCAGCTGATGAACAGAGGCGCGACCTATCGGCTGCGCATCCCGCCGGCGCTCGGCTATGGCGCGCAATCGAGCGGCAGCATCCCGCCCAACGCGACGCTCCATTTCGAGGTGACGCTGCACGAATTCATCCCCGAAGCGCAGCTTCGCGCGATGATGCGGGGCGCGGGGCCCCCGCCCCAGGGCCAATAGACCTACGCACGCCCGCTTTCGGGCGATGCGGGTTCGTCCTCGCGCGACTTCTCCTCCAGCGCGGTCTTGATCATCGCGACGATCGGGTCGGCCAGCATCAGGCCCAAAAGTCCGAACAGGGCTCCGAACAGCAGCTGGGCGCCGAGCACCAGCGCAGGCGCGATATCGACCGTGCGGCGTGCGACATAGGGCACGATCAAATAGCCGTCGACGGTCTGGACGACGAAATAGACGCCGATTGCCCAGAGCCCGGTGTCGGTGCCCTGGCTGAAACCGGCAAGGACGACGAGCACGCCCGAAATGATCGCGCCGATATTGGGTATGAAGGCGAGCAGGCCGGTGAGGGTGCCGAGCAGCGCCGCCATCGGCACGCCGCCGGCGAGCAGCAGCAGCCAGGTTCCGACGCCCTCGACCGCCATCCCGAGCAGCCGTCCGGCCATCAGCCGCCGCATCGTCGCGCCCATCCGATCCGACACGCGATAGAAAGCGTCGCGATGCCGCATCGGCAGCATCCATGCGACGCCGCGCTCGTAGAGCCGGGGCTCGCTGGCGATGAAAAGCCCGATCACCATGATCATGATCAGGCTGGTCACGGCGCCGACCGCGCTTCCCACCGCCGTCGTCAGCCGTCCCACGGATCCCATCAGCTGTTGACCGAGCTGCTGGACTTGAAAGCCCTCGCCGGTCAGGCCGACGGCGGACGCCCAGGCCAGCAGGCGGCTTAACTGCGCCGTGAGCAGCATGCGCAGGCCCTCCGCCTGCACGACCAGCTCCATCCCGGCCTGGATCAAGGTCCCGCCGACGAAGCCAAGCCCCAGCAATGCCACGATCGCCAGCCGCCATCCCCTCGCGATCGGCAGCAGGCGGCCAAGCAATCGCGCGCCTCCGTCCAGGATCGAGGCAAAGACGATGCCGGCAAAGATCAGCAACAGCGGCTGGGCCAGCACGATCGTCGCGACAATGGCGAGGCCGAGACCGAACCAGATGCTCGCGCGCTTCAATTCATCGCGGACGAGCGGGTCGCGAAGTTCCGTCGGCCCGCGTTCCTCGACGTGGCCCCGTGGCCGCTTGGTGACTTCGCGGGCGCTTGCTGCGCGCCTGGTCACTTCGCCGGCGCTTCCTGCGGATGGAGCGAAATGCCGGCGCGGTGCGGCCGCAGCGCCGTGAACCAGCTGATCGGGTTCAGATATTTGGACGTGCCGTCCAACGAGAAGGTGATGAACTCGGCACGCCCGCCGATATTCTCGTAGGGGACCGCCCCGCCCAGGCCCTGCTCGGCGCTGGGGACACGGCTGTCGGCGGATTCGTCGCGATTGTCGCCCATCAGGAAGACGCGGCCGGCCGGGACCACATAGGGACCGAAATTGTCGTTGTCGCCGGGTCCCAGGTCGATCGTATCGTAGGAACGGCCGTTGGGAAGCGTCTCGCGATAGACCGGCAAGCGGCAATATTCCTCGCCGTCGGCGGCGGTGATTCGGAAATTGCCGAAGCCCAAGGTCGTGCAGGGCACATTCTCGTCGATCGGGATCATCGTCGGCTGGCGCCTCTCGCGCGGCACCGCCTTGCCGTCGATGAACAATTGGCCGGAGCGCATCTCGAGCGTATCGCCGGGGAGGCCGATCACCCGCTTGATATAGTCGCTGGTCTGGCCAGGCGGAGTCACGATCACCACGTCGCCGCGCGTCGGGAGGCGCCCGAACAGGCGGCCGTGGATCGGCGGCAGGATGTGGAAGGAAGGCGACACCCACGACCAGCCGTAGGGGAATTTGCTCACCACCAGCCGGTCGCCCTTGAGCAGGTTCGGCATCATCGATTCGGACGGTATGTAGAAGGGCTTGGCGACGAGGCTGTGGAAGCCGAGCACGGTGAGCACCAGCCAGAAGATGCCCCTGGCCTCCGCCCACCAGTCGGTGCCGTCCTGCTTCTTCGGCTCGCTGTCCGGCGTCGCCGATTCACTCGCGCTCACTTGCTGCTCCTCGGCACTGCCGTGATGATCACGAACGCTTGAGCGAACGGATGGTCATCGGTCATCGTCAAATGCACCTCGGCGAGGTGGCCGTCGGGAATCATCTCGTCAAGCCTCCGTTTGGCGCCGCCCGTCAGGGCGAGGGTCGGCGCGCCGGACGCTTTATTGACCACGCCTATATCCTTCATGAACACGCCGCGCCGGAAGCCGGTGCCCACTGCCTTGGAAAAGGCCTCCTTGGCGGCGAACCTTTTGGCATAGGTACCGGCGCGCGTGAACGGCCGGCGCTCGGCCTTGGCGCGCTCGACGTCGGTGAAGACGCGCACCACGAAGCGCTCGCCGAACCGGTCGAGCGACTTCTGAATGCGCTCGATGCTGCAGAGGTCCGAGCCGATGCCGATGATCATGATTAGTTCCTCCCCGGTACGGGGAAGGGGGCCAGCCGAAGGCTGGTGGAGGGGGTTTGGCGGGTGGCACGAAGCCCCCTCCACCGCGCTACGCGCGGTCCCCCTCCCCATCCTGGGGAGGATCTACTCACCCTCTCGCCTCGTCCATCAGCGTGCGCATGCGCCGCACGCTTACCTCCAGCCCCGTGAAGATTGCCTCGCCGACCAGGAAATGGCCGATGTTGAGCTCGGCAAGCTGGGGGATGGCGGCGACGGCCGCGACATTGTCGAACGTCAGTCCGTGGCCGGCGTGCGGCTCGATGCCGTTCTTGACCGCGAGCGCGGCGGCGTCGGCGATGCGATTCAGTTCGCGCGCGCGCGCATCTTCATCGAGATGCGCATAGCGGCCGGTATGGAATTCGACGACGGGGACGCGCAGGCGCATCGCCGCTTCGATCTGCCGCGCATCGGGTTCGATGAACAGGCTGACGCGGACATCGGCCTCGCCGAGCCGATCGACGAAGGGCGCGAGATGGTCGCGCTGGCCGGCGGCGTCGAGCCCGCCTTCGGTGGTGCGTTCCTCGCGCTTTTCGGGGACGATGCAGGCAGCGTGGGGGCGGTGGCGAAGCGCGATCTCCAGCATCTCCCGGGTGGCGGCCATCTCGAGATTGAGCGGTATCTCGAGCGCTGCCATCAACCGGTGGATGTCATCGTCGGTGATGTGCCTGCGGTCCTCGCGCAGATGCGCCGTGATTCCGTCGGCGCCGGCGTGCGCTGCGGCAAAGGCGGCGCGCACGGGATCGGGGTGGTCGCCGCCCCGCGCGTTGCGGATGGTGGCAACATGATCGATGTTGACGCCGAGGCGGAGGCGGGGGTTCACTCCGCCTTCCTGCTCCCGGGCTTTTCGGCCGGAAGCGCGCGAAGTTCTTCGGGCAGGGCATCGGCTTCATAGGTCGGGACGTTGAGCGTGATCAGCGGGAAGAAAGGCACGCCGAGATCGGCCTTTCCATTCGAACGGTCGACCAGCGCCGCCGCGGCGATCACCTCGCCGCCCGCGGCCTCGACTGCCGCGATCGCCTCGCGCGAGCTGAGGCCGGTGGTGACGACATCCTCCATCAGCAGCGCTTTCTGGCCGGGCTTGAGGCGAAAGCCGCGGCGCAGCTCGAAGCGGCCGGTCGGGCGCTCGACGAAAATCGCCTCGACGCCCAATGCCCGTCCCATCTCATGGCCGGCGATGATTCCGCCCATGGCAGGCGAGACGACGATCTCGAGCGCGCTGCGCAGATCGCGCGGCAGGCGATGGGCGAGCGCCGAGGCGAGGCGGCTCGCGCGCGCCGGGTCCATCAGCACGCGCGCGCATTGAAGGTAGCGCGGACTGTGCAATCCCGACGAGAGGATGAAATGCCCCTCGAGCAAAGCGTCGGCGGCGCGGAATTCCGCCAATATCTGGTCTTCGTTCATGATTGGATCCGGTCGACTGCGCCCGGCCGCCTGATAGGGCGGAGGCGGCCGTGCATCAAGCCGCCGAAAAAGCACCGCGACAGCGCTTGAGACCCGCGAATACCCTGCCTATAAGGCGCCGCGACCGGCCGCCCGCGACCGACTCCATTCCCGCGCCTCTCCATGGTGCCCAAGGGGTTTAGATGAAGACTTTGCTGAAACTAATGGCTGTTGCCGCTGCACTTGGTCTCGCGCCGGCCGCAGCCAGTGCCCGGCACAATCCCAATGTCACGCCGCAATTGTCCTCGGCGCAGGCGACACAGCTTCCCGCCCAGCCGCAAGACCTCTCCGGGCCGAACATGGGGGCAGCCCAAAATCCACCCGCCGCCGAGGTCGCCAAGAAGGCGCCGGAGCCTTTCGAGCGCTATAAGCCCCAAGCCGGCATCGGCCAGCCCGACGGCCGCGCCGGCTTCCAGGATCAATTTACTGCGATCGGCCAGGATGCGCTCTGGTTCCACAACAAGCTGCTGATGCCGATCATCACGATCATTTCGCTGATCGTGCTGGGACTCCTGCTGTGGGTGATCGTGCGCTACCGGCGCAGCGCCAATCCGGTGCCCTCGCGCACCAGCCACAATACGCTGATCGAGGTGCTCTGGACGCTGATTCCGGTGATCATCCTGGTGGTGATCGCGGTGCCGTCGATCGGCCTGCTGCGCGCGCAATATTCGCCGCCCAAGGCAGATCTGACCATCAAGGCGATCGGCAATCAATGGTATTGGACCTACCAATATCCCGACAACGGCGACTTCGAGCTGGTCTCCAACATATTGTCGGAGGAGGAAGACAAGAAGCGCGGCGAGCCGCGGCTGCTGGGCGTCGACGAGCGCATGGTCGTTCCGGCCGGCGCTGTGGTGAAGATGATCGTCACCTCCAACGACGTCGTGCACAGCTGGGGCGTGCCGTCCTTCTGGGTCAAGATGGACGCTGTGCCGGGCCGACTCAACGAGACCTGGTTCAAGGTCGATCGTCCCGGCCTCTATTATGGCCAATGTTTCGAGCTGTGCGGCGCCCGCCACGGCTTCATGCCGATCGCCGTCGAAGTCGTGCCCCCCGCGCAATTCGCCGCCTGGGTCGCCTCCAAGGGCGGCACCATGAAGGGTGCGGCGAAGCCGGCATCCTCGGACGCGACGGCCAACAGCCCGATCGCCAACCCGCCGCCGCCGACGGTGGCCGCGACCGAGGCGACCGAAACCTCGCCGGCGCCGCCGGCGGTGGTCGCCACCAGCACGAAGCCTCCCGTCTCGGCCGACAAGGCGATGGACAACAGCAGAAGCGATACCCACTGACATGACCGACACGACCGCCAATGCCAGCCATTTCGAGACCGCGCACGCGCATGACCATCATGGCGCCGACCACAAGCCCGGCTTCTTCGTGCGCTGGTTCATGTCGACCAACCACAAGGACATCGGCACGCTCTATCTGATCTTCGCGATCACCGCCGGCATCATCGGCGGAACGATCTCGGGGCTGATGCGGCTGGAGCTTGCGCATCCCGGCATCCAGTATCTCGGCACCATCTCGCGCTGGTTCGGCGACGGCGGCAGCCCCGACGAGGCGCTGCACCAATGGAACGTGCTGATCACCTCGCACGGCCTGATCATGGTCTTCTTCATGGTGATGCCGGCGATGATCGGTGGCTTCGGCAACTGGTTCGTCCCGCTGATGATCGGCGCGCCGGACATGGCCTTCCCGCGCATGAACAACATCAGCTTCTGGCTGCTGGTCCCCTCCTTCCTGCTGCTGCTGGGTTCGACGATGGTGCCGGGTGGAACCGGCAACGGCGCGGGCGTCGGCTGGACCGTCTATCCGCCGCTTTCGACCAGCGGCTCCCCAGGGCCGGCCGTCGACATGGCGATCTTCTCGCTGCACCTTGCCGGCGCCTCGTCGATCCTCGGCGCGATCAATTTCATCACCACCATCTTCAACATGCGCGCGCCGGGAATGACGCTGCACAAGATGCCTTTGTTCGTCTGGTCGATCCTGGTGACCGCCTTCCTGCTGCTGCTCGCCTTGCCGGTGCTCGCGGGCGCGATCACCATGCTGCTGACCGACCGCAATTTCGGGACCGCCTTCTTCGACGCGTCGAACGGCGGCGATCCCTTGCTCTATCAGCATCTGTTCTGGTTCTTCGGCCATCCCGAGGTCTACATCATGATCCTGCCGGGCTTCGGCATGATCAGCCAGATCGTCTCGACGTTCAGCCGCAAGCCGGTGTTCGGCTATCTCGGCATGGCCTATGCGATGGTCGCGATCGGCGTCGTCGGCTTCGTCGTCTGGGCGCATCACATGTTCATCGTCGGGCTCGACGTGAACACCAAGATGTACTTCACCGCGGCGACCATGGTCATCGCGGTCCCGACCGGGATCAAGATCTTCTCGTGGATCGCGACCATGTGGGGCGGCTCGCTGAGCTTCAGGACGCCGATGCTGTGGGCGCTGGGTTTCATCTTCATGTTCACCGTCGGCGGTGTGACCGGCGTGGTGCTCGCCAACGGCGGCATCGACAACAATGTCACCGACACTTATTATGTCGTCGCGCATTTCCACTATGTGCTGTCGCTGGGCGCCGTCTTCTCGCTGTTCGCGGGGTGGACCTATTGGTTCCCCAAGATGTTCGGCAAGATGCAGAGCGAATTGCTCGGCCAGCTCCATTTCTGGACCTTCTTCATCGGCGTGAACATCCTGTTCTTCCCGATGCATTTCCTGGGCATGGACGGCATGCAGCGGCGTGTGCCCGATTATAACGACAGCTTCGCGCATTGGAACGGCGTCGCCTCCAACGGCTTCATCCTCGTCATGGTCGGCATGGCCTTCTTCTTCCTCAACGTCATCTGGTCGCTGGCCGCGGGCAAGAAGGCGCCCGACAATCCCTGGGGCGAAGGCGCACGGACGCTCGAATGGACGCTGCCCAGCCCGCCGCCCTACCATCAGTTCGAGACCCTGCCGCGGATCGACTGACCGCCGCCCGGCCTCGGGGCCGGGGGAGTGACCAATATGACGACGATGACAATATCGCAGCAGGCCGATCTTCCCGCCGAGTGGCGCGACTTCGTCGCGCTGACCAAGCCGCGGGTGATGGCGCTGGTGGTGTTCACGGCGCTTTGCGGACTTCTTGCCGCGCCCGGCGGGATCCACCCGGTGCTCGGCTTCACCGCCATATTGTGCATTGCGCTGGGCGGCGGCGCGGCCGGGGCGCTCAACCAATGGTATGAGGCCGACATCGACGCGCTGATGAAGCGCACCGCCGGTCGTCCCGTGCCGGCCGGGCGCATGGATGCCCAGTCGGCGCTTCATTTCGGCGTCGGCCTCGGCGCGCTTTCGGTGCTGCTGATGGGCTTGGCGCTCAACTGGCTCGCGGCGGCGATCCTGGCGCTGTCGATCCTGTTCTACGTGCTCGTCTACACCGTCTGGCTGAAGCGCCGCACGCCGCAGAATATCGTCATCGGCGGGGCGGCCGGCGCGTTTCCGCCGCTGATCGGCTGGGCCGCGGTGACCGGGGATGTCGGCGCCTTGCCGCTGCTGCTGTTCGCAATCATTTTCCTTTGGACGCCGCCGCATTTCTGGGCGCTGTCGCTGTTCGTCCGATCCGATTATGCGGCGGCCGGCGTGCCGATGCTCCCGGTTGTCGCCGGTGCGGCCGCAACCCGCCGGCAGATCCTGATCTATTCGGTGGCGATGGGCGTGGCCGCCGTCGCTCCATGGCCGCTCGGCCTCGCCGGCCCGATCTACGGTGTCGCGGCGCTGTTGCTCAGCCTGGCGTTCCTCCTGCTTGCGCTGCGGGTCTTCGTCAGCCGTGCCAGCGAGCCGGCGGCGATGAAGGCGGAACGGCGGCTGTTCGCTTATTCGGTGCTCTATCTGTTCGCGCTGTTCGCTTTCCTCGTCGCCGACCGGTGGCTTCTGGCATGAGCGCGCCCGATCCGCGCGACGACGAGATACGCGCGCGCCAGCGCAGCCGGTCGGTCGTGATGGCCTTCGCGCTGCTTGCCTTCGCGGTGCTGATGTTCGCCATCACGATCGCGCGCATGGGCCTCAAGTCATGACCGCGCTGTCGCAGCGGAACAGCCGGGTCGCCGCGTTCGCGGCGCTGGTCGCATTGGCGATGGTGGGGCTCGCCTTCGCCAGCGTGCCGCTCTACCGGATGTTCTGCCAAGCCACCGGTTTTGCCGGTACGACCCAGCGCGCGGTCGGGGCGCAGGCGCCGGGCGCGGTGGTCGGAAAGATCGTGTCGGTGCGATTCGACGCCAACACGGTCCCGGCGCTGCCATGGCGCTTCGAGCCCGAGCAGGTGACCGAGCGAGTCGCCGTCGGTGCCCGCGAAATGGCCTTCTACACGGCGAAGAATCTGTCCGACCGGCCGGTCACGGGGCGCGCGACCTTCAACGTCACGCCCTCGCAGGCGGGGCAATATTTCACCAAGATCCAATGCTTCTGCTTCACCGAGCAGACGTTGAAGCCGGGCGAGGAGGTCCGCATGCCGGTCGTCTTCTACGTCGATCCCAAGATCCTCGACGATCCCGACGCCAACGACATCAGCGAGATCACGTTGAGCTACACCTTTTACCCGGTGGACCCGTCGAAGCGGGAAAGCTAGAGGACGCGCAACCGAGGAAGGACAGTGATGGCCGGAACGAAGAACCACGATTATCATCTCGTCAACCCGAGCCCGTGGCCGCTGATCGGCGCCTTTTCCGCCTTCTTCCTGTTCGGCGGGCTCGTGATGTGGATGCACGACTATCGGCCGGGCCCGGTGGCGATGGGCATCGGTGCGACCGGCGTCCTCCTCACGATGTTCTGCTGGTGGGCGGAGGTCGTCAAGGAAGCGCATGGCGGAGACCATACGCCGGTGGTCCAGCTCCATCTGCGCTACGGCATGATCCTGTTCATCGCGTCCGAAGTGATGTTCTTCGTCGCCTGGTTCTGGGCCTTTTTCGACGCGTCCTTGTTTCCGTCCCCGGTCGACGCCGTCGGCGGAGTGTGGCCGCCCAAGGGCATCGAGGTGCTCAATCCGTTCGGCTTCCCGCTGCTCAACACCATGATCCTGCTCTGTTCGGGCACCACCGTCACCTGGGCGCATCACGCGCTGATCCACGGCGACCGCGAAGGGCTCAAGAAGGGCCTCTGGTGCACGATCGGCCTGGGCCTGCTGTTCACCAGCATCCAGGCGTGGGAATATGCCCATGCGCCGTTCGGCTTCAAAGGCAGCATCTATGGTTCGACCTTCTTCATGGCGACGGGCTTCCACGGATTCCACGTCATCGTGGGGACCATCTTTCTCACCGTCTGCCTGATCCGCGCCTACAAGGGCCACTTCTCGCCGCAGCAGCATTTCGGCTTCGAAGCGGCGGCCTGGTATTGGCATTTCGTCGACGTCGTGTGGCTGTTCCTGTTCATTTCCATCTACGTCTGGGGCGGCTGGGGCGCGACCTACGCCGGCTGACAAGAAACCCGAGCCGCTTCAGGCGGCGCTGCGGGGCCTTTGCCCGCGCTGCGGCGCGCCGACGCTCTTTGCCGGCCCGCTGAAGCTGGCGCCGCGCTGCCGCGCCTGCGGGCTCGATCTCGCAGCGTTCAACGTCGGCGACGGGCCGGCCGCGCTGCTGATCCTCGGCCTGGGGGCCATCGTCACCGGTCTGGCCGTCTGGCTGGAGCTGGCCGCGGAGCCGCCCTTCTGGGTTCACCTGATCCTGTGGCCGCCGCTCGCCGCTGTCGCGGTCGTCTTGGCGCTGCGCGTCACCAAGGCCTTGCTGCTCGCGCTCGAATATCGGCATGAGGCGGGCGAGGGGCAGCTGTCGGACGACGGGGAATGAAGTTTCCGTTCCTGTCGGCGGCAGTGGTCGCGGCTGCGGTGGCGGCGATGATCGGCCTCGGCGTGTGGCAATTGCACCGGGCGGCGTGGAAAAAGGATCTGCTCGCCCGTTACGAGCAGGCGCCGCGGCTGCCCGTCGCCGCCTGGCCGACGGTGCCGGGGAAGCCCGACGATTATTATTTCCGCAAGGCCAAAGGCTATTGCCTCGAGGTTGCCGGCTGGCGCGCCATCGCCGGGCGCAACCGCGCCGACGAGCCCGGCTGGAGCCACATAGCGAGCTGCCGCACCGGTGCCGAAGGTCCGGGAATGCAGGTCGACATCGGCTGGTCGAAATCGAGCGATGCGCCGGCCTGGCGGGGCGGCGCCGTCGCCGGAATCATCGCGCCCGACCATGAATATGGCATGCGGCTGGTTGCGGCCGAGGCGGCGCCCGGGCTCCGGCCGAGCGCGCCGCCGTCGCTGGAATCGATCCCGAACAACCACATGCTCTATGCGATCCAATGGTTCCTGTTCGCCGGCATCGCCGCCCTGATCTACGCGCTCGCGCTGCGGAAAAGGATGCGGGAGGGGGACGTCGACGCCACCGAAGCGCGTTGAGCAAGGAATGCGCGGTCGCTTCGTCGACACCTTACATTGCCCCCGTCCCGCCAAGCCGCTAACCCCCGCGCGATGATGCAGCTCACCATTCTTGCCAATGGCCTCAAGGTCGCGAGCCGGGAGATGGCCGGGATCGAAACCGTCGCGGTCGGGCTCTACGCCGACACCGGGTCGCGCCACGAGGCGCGCAACCTCAGCGGACTCGCGCATCTGTTCGAGCATATGGTCTTCAAAGGCGCCGGCGAGCGATCCGCGCGAGAGATCAGCGAAGCGATCGAGGATGTCGGCGGCGATCTCAACGCCGCCACCGACCGTGAGGGAACGAGCTTCAACGCTTCGTTGCTGTCCGAGCACCTCGGGCTCGGCGTCGAACTCATCGCCGACATGATCCTGCGTCCGCATTTGACCGCGGCCGATCTCGAGCGCGAGAAGGACGTCGTCGCGCAGGAGCTCGGCGAAGCGCGCGACACGCCCTCGGACATCATCTTCGACGATCTCCAGGCGGCGGCCTTCGTCGATCAGCCGCTCGGCCGCTCGGTGCTTGGCGACGAGGCGAGCATTTCGGCGGTGACCGTCGACGATCTCAAGGCGTGGCGCGAGACGCAATATCGCGCCGGCAGCGTTTCGCTGGTCGCGGCCGGCAAGCTCAGCCATGGCGCACTGGTCGCGCTCGCCGAGACGCATCTTGGCGGACTGCCGGCGGGCGTCGTCGAAGCGCCCGCGCCGGCGCGCTTCACCGGCGGCGACCGGGTTGGACGCACCGGATCGGACCAGGCGCATCTCGCGCTCGGCTTTGCCGGACCGCCGCAGCGCGACCCGGATTATTTCGCGGCGCGGCTGTTCGCCGATGCGGTCGGCGGCGGCATGTCGTCGCGGCTCTTCCAGCAGCTCCGCGAGGAGCGCGGCCTTGCCTATTCGGTCTATGCGAGCCTCTATCCCTTTAGCGATATCGGCCTGCTTTCGATCTATGCCGCGACCGCGCGCGACCAGTCGGCCGCCTCGGCGCAGCTGATCGAGGACGTGCTCGCGGCCGCGACGCGCGACGTGACGCAGCGCGAGGTGGACAGGGTCCGCACCCAGGCGAAGGCCGGGCTGCTGATGTCGATGGAGAGCCCGTGGGGGCAGGCGCATTATGTCGCACGCCAGCTGGCCGTCTACGGCCGCCTCGTCGATCCGTCGGAAGTCATCGCCGATCTCGAGGCGGTCACCGTCGACGCCGTCCGCGCCGCGGGGCAAAAGATGCTGGTCGGCCCGCGCGCCCGCGCCACCATCGGGTTTCCGGCCGTACGCGCGGCATGAATCGCGATCCAATGCTCGCGACGCTGATCGCCGAGCCCTGGAACGACTATGGGCTCGTCGACAGCGGCGACGGGCGCAAGCTCGAGCGCTACGGCGGCTACCGCTTCATCCGCCCCGAACCGCAGGCGCTGTGGCGTCCGTCGGACAGCGGTCAATGGGAGGCGGACGGGACGTTCATTCCGGCGTCGGATGACGAAGGCGGCGGCCGCTGGCATCATGACCGGCCGGTGCCCCGCGAGGGCTGGGCGCTTGCGTGGGAGGAGATACGCTTCCGCGCGCAATGCACGCCCTTCCGCCACCTCGGCTTCTTTCCCGACATGGCGCCGCAATGGGCCTGGATGCGCGCGCGTCTCGGCGAGAGCAGCGAGGCGCTGAACCTGTTCGGCTATACGGGGGTCGGAACGCTGGCGATGGCGGCCGCGGGCGCGCGGCTCGTCCATGTCGATGCGTCGAAGAAATCGGTGGAATGGGCGAAGGCCAATGCCGCCCTGTCGGGCATGGCCGCCCACCCGATCCGCTGGATCGTCGACGACGCCGCCAAATTCGCCGCGCGCGAAGTGCGGCGGGGCAAGCGCTACGACGGCATCATCCTCGATCCGCCCAAATATGGCCGCGGTCCGGCCGGCGAGGTCTGGCGGCTCGAGGAGGATCTGCCCGGGCTGATCGCGAGCTGCCGTGCGTTGCTCGACGGCGACAGCCGTTTCCTGGTCCTCACCGTCTATGCGGTGCGTATGTCCGCGCTGGCGCTCCACGCGTTGCTCGAAGAGGCGCTTGGCGGCCTCGGCGGACGCATCGAATGCGGTGACATGGCGGTCCGCGAGGAGGCGCGCGGCCTGTTGCTGCCGACCGCCATTTTCGCACGCTGGTCGCGCGATTAGGGGCGGGACCCTAAGTCCGTGCCGCCCGCATCGCCGCCGCGGCGGCGAAGGGCGCGAGCGCGACCAGGACCAGCGATACGGCGGCGAGCAGCTTGAGCGCGGCCGGATCGGGCTGCGCGGCGGTTGCGGCGGCGCCGAAGATCAGCAGCGGTACCGCCAGCGGCACCATCATCAGCCCGGCGAGCGCGCTGCCGGCGCGAAGGCCCGCGGTGAGCGCCGCGACAATCAGGGTGAGGGCGGCGAGGCCCGGGGTTCCGATCAGCAGCGTGAGTTCGAGCCGGTGCAGCAGCGGCGCCGACAGTTTCATGAGGGCGGCGGCAGGGATTGCGGCGATCATCAGCGGCGGAGCGAAGCTCAGCCAATGGCCGGCGAGCTTGGCGACGGCGATGCCTTCCTCGCCAAGGCCGCGAAGCGCGAGCTGATCGAGCACGCCGCCCGCGCGATCGGGTTCGATCAGCCGTTCGATCGGCAACAGTGCGGCCAGCAAGGCCGCGACCCATAAAATGCCGCCGCCGATGCGCTCCATCAGCACGCTGTCGGGGCCGACGGCGAACGGAAACAGGGTCGCGATCAGAAGAAAGAAGATGAGCGGCAGTAGGGCGTGGCCGCCGCTTCCCGCCAGCCGCAGCTCGCGCAGGACGAGTGCCTTCACGACGCGGTCAGCGCGAGGCTGGCGGCCTCGTCCAGCGGCAACGGCACATGCGACGCGGCGAGCACGGCCCCGCCCGACGCGCGATGGGCGGCGATCGCGGCGGCGAGCAAGGCAAGCCCGTCCTGGTCGAGCCCGTTGGCGGGCTCGTCGAGCAACCAGAGCGGCGCGCCGGCGGCCAACAGACGCGCCAACGCCGCGCGCTTGCGCTGGCCGGCCGACAGCATGCGCACCGGAACGCGCGCGAGACCGGCGAGGCCCATCGCGGCCATGCCCTTTTCGGGGCTTGTGCCGTCGATCCGCGCCCAGAAACCGAGCGCACGGTCCAGCGGCAGCTTTTCGTCGAGCGCGACGGCGTCGTCGGCCAAGGCAGCGCGGCCACCGCGCGCGACCGTTCCGGCGGCGGGGCGAAGGAGGCCGGCGGCGATCCGCAGCAGGCTCGATTTGCCCGCGCCGTTGGGCCCGGACACGATCATGGCGTCGCCGGGCATCAATGCGAGATCAAGATCCTCGAACAGCAAGCGGCCGCCGCGCAGGCAGGTAACGCCGGCGAAGCCGAGCAGCGGCGCGGCGCTCATCTAGGGCCGGTCCTCGATCGCATGCATGTCGGCATCCGAGAGGCCCATGTGATGGCCGACCTCGTGGACGATGACGTGGGTGATCAGATCCTCGAGGCCGACTCCGCTCTCGACCCACTCGTCGAGCAGCGGACGGCGATACAGGTGGATCATGGCCGGCAGCTCGCCCGACAGCAGCGACGATCGCTCGCCGATCGGCCGGCCGGTGTAAAGTCCGCTGAGCTCGAACGGATCCTCGATGCCCAACTCGTCGAGCACCGCCTGCTCGGCGAATTCGTCTATCCGCAGCACGACTCCGTCGAGATGCGCGGCGAACGGCGGCGGCAGGCGCGCGATCGCCTGTTCGGCCAGCCGCTCGATCGCGGCCGCGTCGGGCGCAAAGGTTTGACGATCGCTCATCGGACGCCGACATATAAGGGAAGGGGGACGTGCGCCAGCGAGGGAGAATGAGATGGCGGTGAAGCTCGGCATGAAGGAACGCGAAGCGGCGCTTCAGGACGTTCCCGAATGGGAATGGGACGTGAAGCGCGACGCCATCGCCAGGAGCTTCGAGTTCAAGGACTTTTCCGAAGCCTTCGCGTTCATGGCCCGCGTCGCGCTCGCTGCCGAGGCGGCGGACCACCACCCAGAATGGTCGAACGTCTGGAACAAGGTCTATATATTGCTCACCACCCACAGCGCCGGCGGCCTCACCCGCAAGGACGTCGAGCTGGCCAAGCGGATCGACCGCTTTTGACGACGGGCGCGCGGCGTCGGCCTCGCGTCGGACGGCGATCCTGTCCGGAACCGGCCAAGGTCACCCACCTTGATGACCGCATCGCGGCGGCCTATTGCCGAAATGATTTCGCGCTGGGCAGTGCGCGGGCGACAGATCGACAGCCGACCGGTCGCTATTCGAGGGTCCTGACCCCAGCAGCGGGAGCGAAGCCATTTCCAATTTGCTGAATCGACCGATCAACCGCTGGTGGAATGTCGTTGCGGGCGCGATCGGCGCCGGGCTCGGCGCCGGCCCGGTCATCAGCTACAGCTTCGGCATTCTCGGGCGAAGCATGATCACGGACCTCGGCTGGGATCGCGCCGTCGTGACGAGCATGATCACCGGGTTCCTGATCGGCTCCGGGATCGGCTCCTTGGCGCTGGGCTGGCTGATCGCGCGCTACGGCATCCGCGCTCCGACCATCGTGATGGTGTTGGTTTGGGGTGTGTGCCTGGCGTCGATCGCCATCATGCCGCCGCTGCCGATGCTCTTTGTCCTGGTGTTCCTCATCGGCGGCGTCGGCGGCGGGGCAGCCAATGCCATGCCCTATGCCGTGTCGGTCAGCGGTTTCTTCGACGCGCATCGCGGCCTCGCGCTCGGCCTCGTCGTCGCCGGCAGCGGGGTCGGCTCGTTCATATTTCCGCAGTTCGCCGAAACGCTCGTGGAACGGTTCGGCTGGCGAACGGCGTTCGCCACCATCGGGCTGGTCTCGGGCCTGATTCCGGTTGCCGGACTTCTGTTCCTCGTGCGCACTCCGCCTCAGACCATGACTCACGGCGCGGCGCCCGAGGCGGGCGGGCCAAAGCCTCCGTCGATCGTCGAGACCTGCCTGCGGTCCCGGCATTTCTGGCTGATCGCATTGCCGATCCTGGCTATTTCGATCGCCGTCTTCGGCGCGATCGGCAGCTACGTCTTTCTGTTCGCCGATCGGGGCATACCGGTCGGAACGGTCACCGCCATTCTCTCCGTCGCCGGTCTGTCATCGCTGATGGGCCGGCTTCTGGTCGGCTATCTGCTGGATCGGATATTCGCGCCCATCGTGACGGCGGCCGTATTCCTCCTCGCCGCTACCGGCATATTGTTGCTCGCCTTGGTGCCATCGACGCTCACGGCGTTCATCGCCGTGCCGTTGATCGGGCTGGCGATCGGGGCCGAAGCCGATTTGCTGACTTTCCTCATCAGCCGCTACTTCAGCCTGCGCGACTTCAGCCGCATCGTCGGCATCATCTGGGTGATATGGGCCTGGGGCGGCGGGGTCGGAACGGTCATCATGGCCAAAGGCTATGCCCTGACCGGATCCTACACATTGCCCTTCCTGTTCTTCGCCTCGGTCGTCGTGCTCGGGGCTATCCTCGTCTGCTTTATCGGCCCGTACCGCTATCCGGTCCATGCGAAGCCGAACGCGGGGTGATAGTGGGTGCATGCGCCTCCCCTGGGCCCGGCGCATGACGCGCGTCGAATCCCGCCGCGCGGTGTCGATCGACGCCCGCCGCGGTTTGCGCGGGTTGCCCCCGGCGCCGTAGGCGACTAGATCGCCGGCTTCCAGAGCATGCGGAGCGGTGGCCGAGTGGTCGAAGGCGCTCGCCTGGAAAGTGAGTATACGGCAAAACCGTATCGAGGGTTCGAATCCCTCCCGCTCCGCCACCAAGTCTTAAGTATCTGAGAAACAACGATAAACTCCGTATGAATTGGCGCTATTCCGCGCCATTCTCGGCTCGCTTCCGGACTAAGAGAGACCCTAAAAAGAGTGAAATATCGGCGATTTTAAGTGTTTTCTCTATGGCGACATTGGGTGGTACGGAATTTAGATGCAGCCGCGTCCGAGCCCGTTCATAGGCGGCGACGGGCAGGGCAACGTTCTCCAGTCTAAGTCAGGCTTCTCGATATGATCCGCGATGAGGCTTGCTTGCGGCCAAGCGGCGATACACATTGTGGGTTGTTAGGGGTGCCTGTGCCGCGAGTTTTCTTCTCGTATTGTCATGCCGATGAGGCGTTGCGCGATCAGCTAGAAAAGCAGCTCGCCCTTCTAAAGCGGCAGGGCGTGATCGACACATGGCATGACCGCCGAATCCATGCGGGCGAAGAGTTCGCGAACGCCATTGATATGCATCTTGAAGACTGTGAAATCATCCTGCTGCTGGTGAGCTCTGATTTCCTCGCATCGGACTACTGCTACGACATTGAAATGAAACGCGCGATGGAGAGACATGAGGCGGGCGAGGCTGTTGTCATTCCTGTAATCCTGCGGTCTTGCCTATGGAGCGATGCGCCGTTCGGAAAGCTGAACGCCACGCCGCCAGACGGGAAACCCGTTACGCAATGGTCTGATCGCGATCAGGCATTTACCGAAGTTGCCAAGGCGATCAAAAAGGCGGCGGAGCGCTTTCAGGCGGCCGAACCGAACGCGGCATCCACATCAATGAGACCGCAGCCCACTGTCCCACCATCGTTCGTTCAGCCCCGGTCTAGCAATCTGCGCGTCTCCAAGGAATTCAGCGAGCGGGACAAAGATCGCTTCAAACACGAAACGTTCGAGTTCATCGCGAACTTTTTCGCCAACTCGCTTGATGAATTGTCGAGCCGAAATCCTGGGATCGAAGGTGATTTTCGACGCATCGACGCCAATCGCTTCATCGCTGTCGTCTATCGTCATGGCAAAGCCGTTGCTCGTTGCTCCGTGTTCATCGGGGGCAGTTTTTTCGGAAACGGAATTGCGTATTCCGCGAACGAAGCAACCGAGAGCAATTCTTGTAATGAGACACTTAGTGTCGAAGCCGATGAACAGATGCTCTATCTGACAAGTATGGGGATGTCCTTCGGCGGGCGCGGTGAACGCGATCCGAAACTGTCGCAGGAAGGCGCTGCGGAACTGTACTGGAGCATGCTGGTCGAGCCGCTTCAGCGGGGAAGCCATTGATGCTTGGCGCCCATGAATTTGCGGTAGGAACGCTAGCGGAGGCGAGGCCTGGAACATTGGTTCTTCCCCGCACTCGTTATGAGTCGACTTTCCTTGTCGGCGAGCGCGCTGATCAACCGATGGCGATGTTCCTCGACGGGGATCACGTGTATGGGAGCTTCCCGTCCGCCGACGCGGAGAGCTGGAACGGATTGTTGATTCCCGGCGTCGAGCTGATGGTCGATCCGGCGAGCCTGTTTGATCCGGATGAAGGACGCGCCCCGTTTGGATCCATAGTGCGCGGTGGCAACTATCTCGCAGTCGTTGCGAAATCGAGTCAACGATACGGCTTTCAGGAAGCGATCCGAATTAGCCTGCACCATGATCTGCCGGCTATGGCTTCGGCATTGAAAGTTGGTTTCTTACACTGGCAACTCGTTCTCGGTGGCGAACAGAATCGCCGTGTTCTGTTTGAGCTAGATTTAAGAAGTACCGACGCTGATCGATAAGCCGAATCTCGCAATAGATCAGCTTAGGGGAAACGGACTGCTAGACCTTGCGAATACCTTTAACAAACACATGCCTTGGATGGGTGTTGTCAAAGGGATGGCGGACACCCGGCTGGGCTGATAGCCGGTGCGGATGAGCAAGACGTCCAATCCGTTCAGATATTTCCACTCCTCGCCGGACGTGATCCGGCTCGTCGTGCTTATGTACGTACGGTTTCCGCTCTCGCTGCGGAACGTCGAGGACCTGTTGTTCGAGCGCGGCATTGATCTCTGCCACGAGACGGTGCGGCTGTGGTGGAACCGTTTCGGGCCGCTGTTCGCCGCCGACCTCCCGCGGCAGCGGGTGAGTCGGATGCGTGGCTTTCGGCACTGGCGCTGGCATCTCGACGAGATGTATGTGCGGATAAATGGCGAGATGCACTATCTCTGGCGCGCGGTTGATCACGAAGGCGAGGTGCTGGAAAGCTTTGTTACGAAGAAGCGGGACAAATCCGCGGCTTTGCGCTTCATGAAGAGGGCGTTGAAGCGTCACGGCAAGGTTGAGAAGATCGTCACCGACGGGCTGCGTTCCTACCCTGCGGCGATGAACGAATTGGGCAATTCCGAGCGCCGCGAGGTCGGTCGATATCTCAACAACCGGGCGGAAAATTCACATCTTCCATTCCGAAGACGGGAGCGGGCCATGCAGCGATTCCGCCATATGAAATCGTTACAGAAGTTCGCCTCGGTCCATGCCTCCTTGCACAACCATTTCGGTTCCGAACGCCACCTTGTTAATCGACAGACTTACCGCGAACGCCGCTCTGCTGCCCTGGCCGAGTGGCAGAGCCTTATGGCTTGAGATGGCAGGTTTCCCGGGATCATTGCGTCAAACGGAGACGAGTTCGCATCCGACTGACACCACCGGCCGGGGTAATAGCGCGTCTCCACGTCGCGACTCGATGACTTCACAATGCGCTCTTCGGCGGCGAAGTCGAATGGAATATCAGGCGAATTGAACGTGCAAGGGTGCTTCGCGCGGAATAATCCCGACTTAGCTCTGGGCCAAATTTAGGAGGGAAATTTTCCGCGACGGCTGGTTATGGAAGCCCTTGAAACCCAAGCAGCCATTACTAGCTAAGCGGGTGCCGGGCGCCGTTCGGGTCCGGTGGGACATAGAGGGCGTCGGCTCTTCGTTCCGGCGCTTCTCATGCCCAGATTGCTTCAACATGGAGGATTTGGAAATGAGAACCAACTTCGACTTTACGCCGTATCGGCGTTCAACTGTCGGCTTCGACCGCCTCTTCAACCTTCTTGAGACGGGTGCGCGTGAAGATGACGGCTATCCGCCTTTCGACATCCTGAAGGACGGCGATGACACCTATAGGATCACGCTTGCGGTTGCCGGCTTCGGCCCCGAGGACATTGAGGTGGTCGCGCAGCAGAATCAGCTCACCGTCGCTGGCAAACGTTCAGCAGATGATCGCAAGGGTGAGTATCTGCACCGTGGCATCGCGACACGTCCGTTCGAGCGGCGCTTCCAGCTTGCCGATTTCATTGAGGTGGGCAATGCCAGCTTCGAGAACGGCCTGCTGAGCATCTCGCTCAAGCGAGTCGTGCCGGATGCCATGAAGCCACGAAAGATCGAGATCAGCGGCGACCAGTCCGCGAACGATCAAATCGAGGCGCCTGAGGAGAGGGCCCGCGAAGCGGCCTGATCTTGCCCGAACCGGCTTGCTGGCCTGGTTATTTTGAAGGCCGGCAAGCCATTCAAATTTCCAGCCAGAAAGGAGATGACCATCATGGCTATTCGTGATCTCATTCCCTGGAGCCGGCAGGAAAACCGGCTTCCCGTTCCAGTCAGCGCGGAGCGCGATCGGGGCAACGACGCCCATCCGTTGCTGTCGCTTCACCGAGAGGTGAACCGAGTATTCGACGACGTCTTTCGCGGCTTCGGCTTGCCCGCGTTCGCCGGCTTTGACCGTGCCGCCGGTTGGCCGCATGTCGAGCTTGGCGAGACCGACAAGGAACTTCGGATCACGGCCGAACTACCGGGTCTCGACGAGAAAGATGTCGAGATCACCGTCGAGGACGGCGCACTCACGCTGCGCGGCGAGAAACGATCGGAGGTTGAGGACAAGGACCGCGGCTATTCGGAACGCAGCTATGGCCGCTTCGAACGGCGCATCGGGCTGCCAAAGGATGTCGATCGCGACAAGGCGACCGCTACCTTCAGTAACGGCGTGCTCACCGTCACTTTGCCAAGAACGGAAGCGGCAAACGAAAATGTTCGTCGTATCTCCATTAGTGGCAAGGCGGCGTGATGATCTGACCCGGGACTTCGGTCCCGGGTCGTCGTCGTACGATTCCTGGGATAGGGTCGAGCTCTTAGCACCATGCCCATCTGCACGCCAAAAGAGCAGATTTTCATCCAGGGTTCAGCTTGAGCGAATAAATAAATTCTCACCAAGAAGATGAAAGGACGATTGATGCGAAAATTCCTTCGTACAGCCGTCTTGGCCGGTACAGCGGCACTCGTCGCTGCCGGTACGGCCCTGGCGGCCGCCAATGACAGCCGGGTCATGACCGTCGGCCTGCCGGATGGATCGTTGGCGCGGATTGAGTATAGGGGCGATGTCGCGCCCAAGGTCACGATTGAGCCGGTGCTTCAGTTCAT
>DATFHP010000045.1:0-52251 GCA_035248285.1 Allosphingosinicella sp.
GCGCCCATTGCGCAGGTCGCCCACCAGATGCGGATCCTTGAGACTGTCGCGCCCGAAGCGGGTCGCGGCGGTGCCCGATTGCCGCAGATAGGTTTCGATGCGCCGCAGCAGATGCATGGATCATCTCCGAATCGATGTTCTCTATATGTTCCATAATGAGGGTCTTTTCCTACTTGTCTAGGTAAATTCCTACCATTATGGTGCAAATATGGTGGACCCGCGGGCAGAGTTGCAGCAGCTGATCGACGAGCGCGGCGAGGATTATGCCAGCCTGTCGCGGCTGATCGGGCGCAACGCGGCCTATGTTCAGCAATATATCAAGCGGGGTGTACCGCGGCGGCTCGCCGAGCAGGATCGCCGGCTGCTCGCGCGTTATTTTCAAGTCAACGACGAACTTTTGGGCGGTCCGCCGGCGGACGAAGCGATGGCGACGCGCGGCCTCGTGACCGTGCCCCGGCTCCAGGTCGGCGCTTCGGCGGGTCCGGGCGCGGCGGACGGGGACGAACGAGCGGCGTCGCATTTCGCCTTCGATGCCAAATGGCTGCGGATGATGGGCGCGGGCGATCCGCAGCGGCTTTCGATCATCCGCGTCGAAGGCGATTCGATGATGCCGACCCTGGCCGACGGCGACGAGATATTGGTCGACGCCGGCGAGGCGCGAGAGCGGCTTCGCGACGGCATCTACGTGCTGCGGATGGACGATGCGCTGGTGGTCAAGAGACTTGCGTTCAACCCCGCCACCCGCCGCGTTTCGATCAAAAGCGACAATGATTCCTATCCCAGCTGGCCCGATTGCGCGCTAAGCGCGATCGATGTCGTGGGCCGCGTCGTCTGGGCCGGCCGGAGGATTTCGTGAGGCAGCGCACGTGCGTCGCCGCCGGCTGCATCCGGAATCGGGGCGGAATCGCGGGGACACAATACCGATTAAACCAAAGCCGGCCAGCTGCGAATTAGGTATTGTGTCCCTGAATTAAAGGGGCACTCCAGTCCTGCAACGGGTGAAGCCGAAATGGACGAGCAGGAAGCGGCCGCGATAATCCGCCTCCCTCACCGGCCGGCCGTGGTGGTCGACGAGCGAGAAGCGCGCAACGGGGCGCGCATCTACCATGCCAGTACGAATGTCGTCGGCCTGTCGTGCGTGACGGCAACGACCAGGCGTTCCCCTTCCATGCGGGCTGCGGCCGGAGCTTCGACGCCGTCGCGGACAATGCGCAATCGCCCACGGCCTGCGATATTGCCGATTTCTAGCCGGATCGGTTGGGCGTCGCGGGCCGGGCCCAGCGTCAGGGCGAGCGCATTCCGCTCGGCATCGAACCATGCGCGTCGGAGATCGACATTGTCCGACATGGCGACCACCGCCGGCTCGGCGAAGTGCGCGTCTCCCCACGGGCCATCGTAGAGTCTCCTGAGGCCGTGCGGCACATTGAGCCTGGCATAAGAAAGGAGCGCATTTCCGGTGTGCGGGTCCATCGCGGCGAGCTTCCCCTCCGCATCGAACAAATCGTCATGCCGCCTGTAATAATAGGCGCCATTTTCCCAAATGGGGTGCAGGAAGCGATCGGCATAGCCGAGCAGGCGCGACAGCGTCTCGCCATCGCCCACTTCCGACGCGCAGACCGCCGCCCAGCCAAAGTCGCGTGCCGAGGTGTGCGGAGGCTGGTTCGTCTCGAGTGGAACGGTGGGCTTGATCCACAGCGTTCCATCCGGCCCCTCGACCGACCAGCGCGCCATTTGAGCCGGGTAGAGCTGACCAACCAAGCCGGGGTTCCAGGCGTGCATCAGCGCGCCCAGCCAAAAGTCCACCCAGGGCGCGTCGGGCGGTGTGATGACCATGCGTTCGCGTTCCTGGACCATCATGTTGAAATGGCCCTGGCCAGTGGAAACGCCGAACTCCTCCCAAGCCTTGAGATAGCCTTGGGTGACCTCGCCCGCCGTGTCGCCGCCGTGAATAAGGTCGTGGAAGCGAAAACCCAGGATCGGCGGCTGATTGCAGATCTGAAACACGCAATTGGGTTCGCAGGCGATGCCCAAAAAGCCGCGCTCGACCATCGCCCAATAGAGATGGTCGTTCAGGCTATTCTCGTCGTAAATGAAATGCTTTCCGCCGCCGCCCCAGTAAATCGGATCGATCGCGAAAGTGAGGGCTTCGGGCTGCGCATATTTCGGATCGCGAAAAAGATAATGATACAGGAGCGTCATCGATTGAACATAAGCGCTGTACATTATGTTATCGCGAACGACCGGATCCCATTCGGCCGGCAATTCCCCAATGCCGGCATTGAAGGGCCCGTTTCCCGTGCTGACATAATGCCAGTATAGCCACACATCGGGCGAGAGCATCTTCTCGATCAAGCGATCGAAGGGAGCGCGAAACAAGGCGGGTGCCGCCGGAAGCCGATGCACATGGGTGAGCGCCAGGGCATAGGACATATAGGCCAGCTGAAAGCGCAGCGCACCGAAATCCTCCTGGAGCGTCGTGCGCCCCAGCATCCCGGACCAGTCGTCCGGCAATCGGTCGGCGAGATCAAGGATACGCTTCAGAGCGCCGGCTTGAAGCGAGTCCAGCTCCGGAGTCGATTCGACCCAGTCGATATCGATCCTATCGCGCGCTCGTTCGAGCATGGCTTCAACCCTTGAGGCCTGCGGCATGCTCCGCGGCGCTGTTTCGCTTCCGGCGCGATCCGGGCGATCCCGCATTCAGCAAGAGCGCAACTTCTCCCATTGAACAAGAACGTCAACCCGAACCTGGCCGCATCCTTCAGCCAAGCGCATCGAATTGCGGGGACACAATACCGATTAAGCGTAAAGCCGATCGACCGAGAATTAAGTATTGTGTCCCCGGATTAGCGACCTCAGCCACAGGATGGCGAGCAGGAGCAGGCCGATGGCGGTGCCGGCGACGAAGCCGATGCTCGACTGGCGCAGCAGCATGCCGACGAACGCGCCGACGAGGATGCAGGTCGCAAGCAGGCAGCCGCCGGCGCGCATTCCCGAGGTCCGGCCGTCATTCATAGCCTTGCCATGACAGCATCGGGCGGCTTGGTAAATCCTGCATTGAGGAAGTGAATGCGCCATTTGGAAACGCAATTTGGCTAGGGGAGGGGTGACACCAAACGGGGCGAAACGCGTGCAAGACTATGTGACCGATCGTGCGGCGCTGACGGCAGCGACCGATCTCATCGCGAACTTCGGCGAGCATGCGCAGCTCGAAGCGGCGATCCGCGCCGATCGCAGCCGCAGCCTCGGCAACGTGATCCACTTCTGCCATTGGCGGAAGATCGAGCGGACGATCGAGATGCTCGGCGTCAAGGACACGACCGGCACCATTCACTGATCGGCGGCGCGAATCGATCCTATCTTCGACGGCCGGAGTCCGCGGGCCGGTAGGGTGTTGCGGCGAACATCGGCCGGTTCCGGATATTACGCTGGCGAAGCGAGACCGCGCGGGCTAGATTCCCACCATGTTCCAAGTCGCTGCCGGGCAGCGTGTGGCGGCAGCCTTGGCTGTCGCGGCCATCCTCTGCTGGCATGGCGGCGTTTTCGCGCAGCAGCCGCGCGAGCCCGGCGTCCCGGCCGCGCCGCTCGATCCTTCGGCGCCGCTCGCACCGCTTCCCGACCTCGGCGTCGAGTGGCCCAATATGGAGGAAAGTCCGGACGCGGCCATTGCCAAGACGCCCGACACGTCGATCGCCGACGCATCCGCCGAGCATGATTACGTCGTGCGCCTCGAGGGGCTCGACGCGGTCGCGGACGCCGACCTTGCCGACCGATTCCACGAGCTCTCGACGCTCGAGGCCCATCGCAAGGAGGCCTCGAACGCGGCGCAGCTGGACCGGCGCGCGCGCGAGGATGCCATTCTCCTCACCGAGCTGCTGCGCGCGCACGGCTATTATGACGCCGTCGTCGAAACCGAGGTCAATCCGGGCTCCGGCAACGGCGCGATCGAGGTCGTCCTGCACGGCCAGCCTGGATCCCGTTACCATTTCGCCGCAGTGCGACTGCCCGGCATCGAGGCTGCGGGCGAGGACGAGGCGGCGCTTCGCGACGCCTTCTCGGTCAAGGCGCAGGATGCCGTCGATGCAGGCACGGTCCTCACTGCGGAAGGGTTGCTGCGCGTCGAGCTCGGCAAGCGCGGCTATGCCTTCGCCGAGGTCGGCGATCTCGACATCACGGTCGACCACGAGGCGCGAACGGCGACGCTGGTGCTGCCCGTCGATCCGAACGGCAAGCGGCAGTTCGGATCGATCCGGATCGAAGGCGCGCCTCTGTTCAGCGCGCGCCATGTCCAGCGGATCGCGCGCTTCCGTCCGGGCGAGCCCTATAGCGCGCCGCTGGTCGACGATCTGCGGCGTGCGCTGACCAACACCGGCGTGGTCGGATCGGTCGAAGTCACGCCGGTAGCCCGGCCCGGGACCAGCATCGTCGACATCGCGGTCAAGCTGGCGCGCGCGCCGGTGCACACGATCGCCGGCGAGGCGGGCTACGGCGCCGGCGAGGGCATCCGCGTCGAGGCAAGCTGGCAGCATCGCAACCTGATCAAGCCTGAAGGCGCAGTGACGGTGCGGGGCGTGCTCGGCACGCGCGAGCAATTGCTCGGCGTGGTTCTGCGGCAAAACAATTTCCGCAAACGCGACCAGGTGCTCAATGCGCAGATATCGGCGAGCAACCTGAACCAGCCGGCATTCGACGCCCATACCTTCCAGATGGGCGCGAACATCGAACGCCAGACCAATATCATCTGGCAGAAGAAATGGACCTGGTCGGTCGGCGGCGAACTGATCGCCTCCGACGAGCGCGACGTCGACCTTGCTACGGCAACGACGCGCCGGCGCACCTTCCTGATCGGAGCGCTGCCGGCGACGCTGAGTTATGACGGATCGAACGATCTGCTCGATCCGACCCGAGGTTTCCGTCTCTCGGGCCGGGTGTCGCCGGAACTGTCGTTGCAAAACGGCGCGTTCGGCTACACGCGCGTGCAATTCGACGCCAGCTTCTACCAGCCGATCTCCGCCAAAGTGGTGATTGCGGGCCGCACGCGGCTGGGGACGATCCTCGCCTCGAACCGAGACCGCATCGCGCCGTCGCGGCGTTTCTATGCCGGCGGCGGCGGATCGGTCAGGGGCTACGGCTATCAGGATCTCGGGCCGAAGGATCCGGTGTTCAAGGATCCCATCGGCGGCCGCAGCCTGGTCGAGTTCGCGCTGGAGGCGCGCGTGCGCGTCGGCCATTTCGGGATCGTGCCCTTCCTCGACGCGGGCAATATCTACACCGAGGCGCTGCCCGATCTCGGCCGTCTGCGTTTCGGGACCGGCATCGGCGTGCGCTATTACAGCAATTTCGGCCCGATCCGGGTCGATTTCGGGACGCCGATCGGGCGAAGGCCCGACGAGCCGCGGATCGCCGTCTACGTGTCGCTGGGACAGGCCTTTTAGGTGGAGCAGGACGCGCAGATCGCACGCCGGAGCTGGCCTTTGCGCGTCGCGAAATGGATGCTTGGCCTGGCGCTCGCGCTGCTGCTGCTGGGCGGTGCGATCATCGCGTTGCTCGACACGGCTCCGGGCCACCGCTTTCTCGCCGATCGTATCGCCGAGCTCAATCCGTCCTCGGGGCTCAAGATACGCATCGGCAGGATCGAAGGCTCGATCTGGGGGCGAGTCCGGCTCCGTGACGTGCGCGTCTACGATCCTGGCGGACTGTTCGCCGAATCGCCTGCGATCGACCTCGACTGGCACCCGGCCGCCTGGCTCGACAACAGCTTGTCGATCGATTCGCTACGCTCCGATCTCATCATCGTGCATCGGCTGCCCAAGCTTCGGCCCAGCGGCAAGAAGGGCCCGTTGCTGCCCGGCTTCGACATTCGCATAGGCCGGCTCGACATCGCGCAACTGCGCTTCGAGAAAGCGGTCACCGGCGAACGGCGCATCGCCCGGCTTGCCGGCGACGTCGACATACGTTCGGGCCGCGCGCGCGTACATCTGGGAGCAGCCGTCAAAGGCAGCGGCGAGCGGCTTCAGCTCGCGCTCGACGCCGAGCCCGACGCGAAGCGCTTCGATCTCGACGTGCATCTCGGTGCGCCGGCCAACAGCGTCATCGGCGCGATGATCGGCACCCAGCGGCCGTTCGCGCTCGCCATCGAAGGCGACGGCAGCTGGACGACCTGGTCCGGACGGTTGAAGCTCATGGTCTCCGGACGGCGCACGGCGGCGTTCGCGTTGCAGGTGCGCGAGGGGCGTTACGGCCTGTCGGGGCGGGCGGCGCCGGCCCGTTTCCTGCACGGCAAGGCGCAGCGGCTGACGGCACCGCTGGTCGAGGTGGCGGGCAATGCGACGCTCGCCGATCGCCGGCTGGACGGGCGGCTCTCGCTGCGTTCGCCAGCGATGAGGATCGAAGCCGCCGGCGTGATCGATCTGGCGGTCAGCAGCTTCGACAACCTGCGCCTCGGCATCGATCTCTACCAGCCGCCGGCGCTGTTCAAGAACATGACCGGCAGCAAGGTGCGCCTGACCGCGCTGCTCAACGGCCCGTTCGCAACGACGAATTTCGCCTATCGCCTGACCTCGCCCCATTTCGCGTTCGACAACACGGGCTTCGACGACGTCGTCGCCGAAGGGCATAGCCGCTGGTCCAAGAGTCCGATCCTTGTCCCGATCCGATTGTCCGCCAAGCGAGTCACGGGGGTCGGAACGGTGGCGGGCGGCATCCTCGCCAATCTGCGCATCGAAGGTCTGCTCAAGGTCACCGCCAAGTTGCTGACCGGCGAAAATCTGGCGCTCAGCTCGGACAAGCTGAAGGGCAAATTGAGCCTGCTCGTCGATCTCGTCACCGGCCGCTACGACGTGGCGCTGTCCGGAGGCCTCACCCGCTATCTGATCCCCGGGCTCGGCATCGTCGATGTCACCACCGAATTGAAGGTGGTGCCCGGCCCCGGCGGCCATGGGAGCCTGGTGACCGGCCGCGGCCACGCCTGGGTCCGTCGTTTCGACAACAAGTTCCTGGCTGGTCTCGCCGGGGGACTGCCGCAGATCGAGACCGGATTGATCCGCACGCCCGACGGGATTCTCCATTTCCAGAAGCTCGTGCTGAGCGGCCCGGCGATCCGGCTGGTCGGCAACGGCTATCGGCGCAAGGACGGGACGTTCCATTTCGAAGGTTCGGGCACGCAGCGCCAATATGGTCCGCTCACCTTGCTGCTCGACGGCCCCATCGACCATCCGAAGATGACGATCCGGCTGCAGCGACCCATGGCTTCGCTCGGGCTATCCAACGTGCTGCTGATGCTCGATCCAACGCCGGCCGGGTTCAACTATCGCGCCGAGGGCGGATCGACGCTCGGTCCTTTCACGTCCCACGGCGCGATCCTGCTGCCGCGCGGCCGGGCGGCGACGATCCAGATCGCGGCGCTCGACGTATCGGGGACGCACGCGCAGGGAAGCCTTCGCTCCGATCCCGGCGGCTTCAATGGCCGGCTCGACGTCGCGGGAGGGGGTCTCGGCGGCCGGCTGCTGTTCGCGCCGCAAGGCGGCGTCCAGCGCATCGAAGCCCATCTCGAGGCCAACGGCGCGCGTTTCGCCGGTCCGCCGCCGATCGTGATCCAGCGCGGCAAGCTCGACGCCGTAGCGTTGCTCGATCCGGCCGGAACCTCGATCGATGCGACCATCGGCTTGCGCGGCCTCAGCCGTGGGGCGCTGTCGCTGGCGCGGCTCGACGCGCAGGCGCGGATGCGCGGCGGCCGCGGCCAGATCACCGCCAATCTGGCCGGTTCGCGCGGCCGCAGCTTCGCGCTGCAGATGATTGCCGACATCGCACCCGGCCGGGTCAGCCTGCGCGGCGACGGCACGATCGACCGCCGACCGATCGCGCTGGCCGAGCCGGCGGTGCTGACTCGTGAGGGCGATGCGTGGCGTCTGTCGCAGACGTCGCTTCGTTTCGCCGGCGGCAGCGCGGCAATTTCGGGTCTGTTCGGAAGGTCGGTCACCGAGGTCACGGCGCGGATGGACGCGATGCCTCTGACCGTCCTCGACATCGGCTACCCCCAGCTTGGGCTGGGCGGCATCGCTTCGGGAACGCTGAAATATCGCGCGGCGATCGGCGGGGCGGCGCCGGTCGGCGACGTCAATCTGCGCATCCGCGGGCTCACCCGCGCCGGCCTCGTCCTCTCCTCCAAGCCGGTCGACGTCGGGCTCGTCGCGCGTATCGACGGGGTCAATGCGGCGATGCGCGCGGTCGTGATCAGCGAGGGCAAGACGATCGGGCGCGCGCAGGCGCGCATCGCGCCGATGGGCGGCAGCGGCAATCTGCTCGAGCGGCTGGCACGCGCGCCGCTGTTCGCGCAGCTGCGCTACAACGGCTCGGCCGATACATTGTGGCGCCTGACCGGCGTCGAGCTGTTCGACCTCAGCGGACCGCTGGCGGTGGGTGCCGATGCGACCGGATCGCTCGAAAATCCCGTCATCCGCGGTTCGCTTCGCACCGAGGGGGCGCGGCTCGAAAGTCCGGTGCTCGGCACGGTGGTGGAGAATCTGAAGTCGAGCGGCACCTTCGGCGGCTCGCGGCTGATGATCGACAGCTTCAGCGGCACCACTAAAGGCGGCGGTAGTCTGTCGGGCCGCGGCAGCTTCGATTTCGGCGCTTCGCAGGGCGTCGGCATCGACGTCGCGCTGCAGGCCGTGGCCGCGCAGCTGATCGACCGCGACGACATCAAGGCCCAGGCGACCGGCCCGATCAGCATCAAATCGGACGGATCGGGCGGCACGATAGCGGGCAATCTCACGCTCGACAGCGGCCGCTTCCGGCTCGGCGCCGCGACCGCCGCGGCGCAGGTGGCGCAGCTTCCCGTCAAGGAGATCAATCGGCCCGAGGATGAGGAGGCGCCGCCGGCGCCGGCCAAGCCGTGGCAGCTCGATCTCGGCATCAAGGCGCGCAACCGGCTGATGGTCACCGGGCTTGGCATCAACAGCGAATGGAGCGCCGACCTGAAGCTGGCCGGTACGGTCGCCGAACCGCGCATCAGCGGCGAGGCGGAACTGATTCGCGGCACCTATGATTTCGCCGGCCGCCGCTTCGATCTCGAGCGCGGCACGATCCGGTTCGACGGCGAGAGCCCGCCCAATCCGCTGCTCGACATCGTCGCCGAAGGCGGCGTCCAGGGCCTGAACGCCACCATCCGCGTCACCGGCCGGGGCCAGAAGCCCGAAATCGCTTTCACCAGCACGCCTTCGCTTCCCCAGGACGAGCTCTTGAGCCGCTTGCTGTTCGGAACCTCGATCACCAACCTGTCGGCGCCCGAGGCGGTGCAGCTTGCCGCAGCCGTCGCGGCGCTCAACAACAGCGGCGCCGGTCTCGATCCGATCAATGCGGTGCGCCGCGTGGTCGGGCTCGATCGCCTGCGCGTGCTGCCGGCGGATATCGCCACCGGGCAGGGAACGTCGATCGCAGCCGGCAAATATATCGGCCGACGGGTCTATGTGGAGGTCATCACCGACGGACGCGGCTATTCGGCGACGCGGCTCGAATATCAGATCACCCGCTGGCTTTCGCTGCTGTCGACGGTGTCGACGGTCGGCCGCCAGAGCGCCAGCGTGCGCGTGTCCAAGGATTATTGAGGATCGCGCGATGGCGTGGAACGCAAGGAAGCCCAACCACGGTGTCGACGCCTTGCACCCTGACCATCGCCTCAAGCGAAGCCTGAGCTGGCCGCACCTGGTCGCGCTCGGCGTCGGCGCGATCGTCGGGACCGGCATATTGACGCTGATTGGGGTCGGCGCCGATCGCGCCGGGCCGGCGGTGATCCTTTCCTTCGTCGTCGCGGGAGCGATCTGCGCCTGTGCGGCGCTCGCTTATGCCGAGATGGCGACCATGATCCCGGCTTCGGGAAGCGCCTATACATACAGCTATGTCGTGATCGGCGAGCTGGTTGCATGGGTGATCGGCTGGAGCCTGATCCTGGAATATTCGCTGGTGGTGAGCGCGGTGGCGGTCGGCTGGTCGGGCTATGCGACGCCTTTGCTTCAGGCGGGTATCGGCTTTCCCGCGGCCTGGGCGCAGGCGCCGCAGCTCGGCGGGATCGTCAATCTGCCGGCGATCGTCATCATCGCGGTCGTGGCCGGCCTGCTGATCCTCGGCACGCGCGAGAGCGCGACGCTCAACGCTGTCCTGGTGCTGGTCAAAATCGCCGCCTTGGCCGTGTTCGTCGCGGTCGCGCTGCCTTATTTCGATGCGTCTCACCTGACACCGTTCATGCCTTTCGGCTTCGCCAAGGCGATGGGTCCCGACGGCGTCGAGCGCGGCGTGATGGCGGCGGCGGCGATCATCTTCTTCGCCTTCTACGGCTTCGACGCCATCGCCACCGCCGCCGAGGAGGCCAGGAATCCGGGGCGCGACCTTGCCATCGGCATCGTCGGATCGATGCTGATCTGCGTCACCCTCTATATGGTGGTGGCGATCGCCGCGGTCGGTGCGTTGCATTTCACGCATTTCGCCAACGATCCCCAGCCGCTGGCGCTGATCCTTCGCCGAATCGGCCAGCCGGGGGCCGCCACCTACCTGGCCGCCTCGGCGGTGATCGCGCTCCCCACCGTGCTGCTCGCTTTCCTTTATGGCCAGAGTCGGATCTTCTTCGTGATGGCGCGCGACGGCCTGTTGCCGATCGGCTGGGCGAAGGTTTCGTCCCGCGGCACGCCGGTCCGGATCACGCTGATCACCGCGCTGATCGTGTCGATCGTCGCCGGGCTGCTGCCGATCGACGAGATTGCCGCGCTAGCCAATGCCGGCACGCTGGCCGCCTTCGCCTCGGTGGGCCTCTGCATGCTGATCATGCGGGTACGCGATCCCGGCGCCGAGCGCCGCTTCCGCACGCCGGCAGCTTGGCCGGTGGGGATCGTCGCGATCCTGGGCTGCCTCTACCTGTTTGCCAGCCTGCCGCAGAAGACGCAGCTCTGGTTCGCAGGCTGGAACGCCATCGGACTAATCGTGTATCTGCTTTACGGAAGCCGGCGCAGCCGCGTGGGACTCCGACTCGACGCCCGCCCGCCCGCATAATTGACCCCGCCTGCCGCAGCCGGTAGCCTGTCTCTGTATACAGAACACAGACTCCGCGAGGCTGGGCTCATGCTCGAACATATCAATCCCACGCCCGATCTCGCTGATCAGGTGTACGAAGCGCTGCTCGACGGAATCTGTTCGGGCGTCTTGCCGCCTGGCGAGAAGTTCACGCAGGAGGCCCTGGCCGCGCGGCTGGGCGTGTCGCGCCAGCCCGTGCTTCAGGCGCTGCTTCTGCTGCGGCGCCAGGGACTGATGGTCGACACCGAGAACCGCCGCGGCGTGCGGGTGGCGGTTCTCGACGCCGGCTTCGTGGCGTCGCTCTACGAAGTGCGCGCGGCCCTCGACGGACTGGCCGCCCGGAGTGCTGCGACGCAGGCGGGAGCGGCGCTGCAGAATGCCGGAAGCGAGATCGTGCGCCGCGGCCGGCGCGCCGCCGAACGAGGCGATCTCAAGGCGCTGGTCGGTCTCGACCTGGAGTTCCACCGCTTTCTCTATGAAGCCAGCGGCAACGGCCTGCTGCTCGATACGGCTCAACTGCATTGGCACCATACGCGCCGGGTGATGACCGACTACCTCAGTCGCGGCCGCGCGCCGTCGTTTCACACCGTGTGGGACGAACATGACGCGATCCTGCAGGCAATCGTCGCCGGCCAGGCCGATGCCGCCGAACGGCTGTCGCGTGAGCACGCCGCGCGCTCGGTGAAACTGCTGCAGGCGGGCCAGCGCGCGCAGCCGGCCGGTGCGGCGCGTTCCACTGCCGCGGTCCTCGGCGCCGACGCCGTTTCATCCGCTTCAACCAGGAGATACTGATCATGAAACTGACTCCCGATCAGCTCGCCCAGTTCGACCGCGACGGCTATTTGTTCTTTCCGAGCCTGTTCACGCCTGGCGAGATGAAGGTGCTGCTCGACGAGGTGCCGAAGCTGTACGCGGAGCATCGGCCGGAGATCGTCCGCGAGAAGGACGGAGAGACGCCGCGCACCGGCTTCGCCGCCCACACCTACAACGACGCCTTCGCGAAGCTGGGCCGCCATCCGCGGATGATCGAGCCGGTGCGGCAGTTTTTGGGCGAAGACGTGTACATGCACCAGTTCAAGGTCAACGGTAAGCAGGCCTTCGACGGCGATGTCTGGCAATGGCACCAGGATTACGGCACCTGGCAACGCGACGACGGCATGCCGCAGCCGCGCGCGATGAACGTGGCGATCTTCCTCGACGAGGTGAACGAGTATAACGGCCCGCTGTATTTCATCCCGGGTTCGCACCGGCAGGGGGTGGTCGCCGCGGGACATGACCTCGAAACCACCAGCTATCCGCTGTGGACCCTGGATAAAGCTACGGTGACCGAGCTGGTCGAGCGCGGCGGCATCGTGGCACCGAAAGGGCCGCCGGGATCGATGATGATCTTCCACGGCTGCATGGTGCACGGCTCGCCGTCGAACATGAGCCCTTGGAACCGGGTAATCGTCTATTTGAGCCTGTGCGCCGTCTCGAACCACATCACCAAATTCACCCGGCCGCCCTACATCGCCCATCGCAACTTCACGCCGATCCAGCAGCTCGCCGACGACTGTCTGCTCGATCCGAAGTCCAAAGGCCTGCCGTGGCCGGGCCATGAGGTCGACCTGGCGGCCATGGCGGACGGCGAGGGCCCCGCTGCCTGGACCGCCGACGCGGCGGCCGCAGCCGACCGTCACGCCGCCTGAACGAGCCATTCGGAGTATTGCGATGAACTTGCACAGGATGCTGCGTGAGCGCGCGGCCGAGCGTCGACCGCTTCGCGTCGGCCTGATCGGGGCCGGTAAGTTCGGTTCGATGTACCTCTCGCAGGTCCGCCGCACGCCGGGCGTGCACCTGGTGGCGGTGGCCGACCTGTCGCCGGCGCGGGCGCGGGAGGCGTTGATCCGGGTGGGCTGGCCCGGCGAGCAGGTCGACGCCGGCAGCTTCGAGGAGGCGGAGCGACGCGGCACCACCTTCCTCACCGAGGATTCGCGGGCGATGATCGCGGCGCCGCAGGTCGACATCGTCATCGATGCGACCGGCCATCCGGCGGCCGGCATCGCGCACGTGCTGGCCTGCTGCGAGCATAAGAAGCACATCGTGATGGTCAACGTCGAAGCCGACGCGCTGGCGGGCCCGCTGCTCGCCCGCAAGGCCAAGGAGGCGGGCATCGTCTATTCGCTGGCCTATGGCGATCAGCCGGCGCTGATCTGCGAGATGGTCGACTGGGCGCGCGCCGCCGGCTTCGAGGTGATCGCCGCCGGCAAGGGCACCAAATATCTGCCCGAATATCATGCCGCCACGCCCGCCACGGTCTGGCCGCACTATGGCATCAGCGAGGAGGATGCCCGGCTGGGCGGCATGAATGCGCAGATGTTCAATTCGTTCCTCGACGGCACCAAGTCGGCGATCGAGATGGCGGCGGTCGCCAATGCCACGGGGCTGAAGCCGGCCAGTCACGGCCTGCTGTTCCCCCCGGTCGGCGTCGATGATCTGGCCCATGTGCTGCGGCCGGAGGCCGAGGGCGGTCAGCTGCAGCACCGTGGCCAGGTAGAGGTGGTCTCCAGCCTCGAGCGGGACGGTCGCCCGGTGTTCCGCGACCTGCGCTGGGGCGTCTACGTCACTTTCGCCGGGGACAGCGACTATGTGCGCCGCTGCTTCAAGGAATACGGCCTGATCACCGACAGCACCGGCAACTACAGCGCGATGCACAAGCCCTATCATTTGATTGGCCTGGAGCTGGGCATCACGGTGGCGTCGGTCGGCTTGCGCGGCGAGGCGACCGGCGCGCCGGTCGCCTGGCATGGCGACGTGGTGGCCACTGCCAAGCGTGACCTCGCGGTCGGCGAAACCCTCGACGGGGAAGGCGGCTTCACCGTCTACGGGAGGCTGATGCCGGCTGCCGATTCACTGAAGCTCGGCGGCCTGCCGCTGGGGCTGGCGCAGCGCTGCAAGCTCCTCAGCCCGGTGAAGGCCGGCCAGCCGGTGGCCTGGAGCGACGTGGCGTTGGAGGCCAGCGATCCGGCGGTCCGGTTCCGTCGCGAGATGGAAAGCGTGTTCGGCGGCTGATCGGCTGAATCTTACCACGCGAACTGCCGCGCCGCTACGGAGTTGCTCCGGTCGGAACGATCAGGGACCGAGATCGAGAAATAGATTGTGGTTTGAGCCCGCACGAGATGCCGGCCGGTCCGAGGCAGCGAGGCAATGGGAACGACAGTGGATGCCGTCAGCGCGACGAGCATCCGGACACGAGATTTCAGATCGCGTCGCCGCCCTTTTCGCCGGTGCGGATGCGCAGCGCTTCCTCGATGGTGCTGACGAAGATCTTGCCGTCGCCGATCCGGCCGGTGCGCGCGGCATTCTCGATCGCTTCGACCACGCGCTCGGCAAGGCCGTCGTCGACCACCACCTCGAGCTTCACCTTGGGAAGGAAGTCGACGACATATTCGGCGCCGCGATAGAGTTCGGTATGACCCTTCTGACGGCCGAAGCCCTTCGCCTCGAGCACGGTGATCCCCGACACTCCGACCTCGTGCAGCGCCTCCTTCACCTCGTCGAGCTTGAAGGGCTTGATGATGGCCTCGATCTTTTTCACCGTCCGCTCTCCGCGCTGTCGTGATTGGGTTTGGACCCTAGGCGTGGGAAATCGCCGCGTGCAAGCGCTTAGGCGTAAGGTGGCGCGTCCAGGCCCTGCGGGCTCTTGGTGAAAATCTCGCAGCCCTCTTCGGTGATACCGATCGAATGCTCGAACTGCGCCGAAAGGCTGCGGTCGCGGGTGACGGCAGTCCAGCCGTCCTCGAGCAGCTTGACCGCCGGCTTGCCGATGTTGATCATCGGCTCGACGGTGAAGAACATGCCGGGTCTGAGCTCCGGGCCGGTGCCGGGATGGCCGGCGTGAACGACTTCGGGCGCAGCATGGAAATCACGTCCGACCCCATGTCCGCAGAAATCGCGAACCACGCCGTAGCGATGGCTTTCGGCGAAACTCTGGATTGCATGGCTGATGTCGCCGAGATGATTGCCCGGCTTCGCTTGCGCAATGCCGCGCATCATCGCTTCATAGGTGACCTCGACCAGCCGGCGCGCCTTAACGGGAACGTCGCCGACCAGGTACATACGGCTGGTGTCGCCGTGCCAGCCGTCCAGGATCGGTGTGACGTCGATGTTGACGATGTCGCCGTCCTTGAGCGCCCGCGCTCCCGGAATGCCATGGCAGACGACATGATTGATCGAGGTGCAGCAGCTCCTGGTGAAGCCGCGATAGCCAAGCGTCGCCGGCACGCCCCCGGCATCGAGCGTCATGCGGTGGACGATCGCGTCGAGTTCGTCGGTCGTGACGCCGGCGACGACATGGGGCACCAGCGCGTCGAGGATGTCGGCCGCAAGCCGTCCGGCAGCACGCATCCCGGCGAAGCCTTCGGGCCCGTGCAGCTTGATGCCGTTGACTCTGGCGATGACGCCCGGCTCCGCGGCGATGACAGTTGGGAATTCGCTCATGCCGCGGATATAGGCGGCCACGCTCGGCTTGGCGACCCCCGGGAACGGCAAACCGTGCGCCAAAGCGCTTCAGCCCGGCGCGTTTTGGTTTTAGGGTTCAAACCCGATCACGACCGTTGCCGTGATCGGGTTTGAACCCTAGGGACACGGCGCCATGGCCGATGACCGCATCTGGACTGCAGCGCTGATCATCATCGGCGACGAGATATTGTCGGGCCGCACGCAGGACCGCAACGTCGCCCAGATCGCAAGCTGGCTCAATTTGCAGGGAATCCGGCTGCGCGAGGTGCGCATCGTCCCCGATTCGATGACGATGATCGCCGATACCGTGAACGTGCTGCGCGCCGGCCACGATTATCTGTTCACGACCGGCGGGATCGGTCCGACGCACGACGACATCACCGTCGATGCGATTGCCGCCGCGCTCGGCGTAGGCGTCGAGATCCATCCCCAGGCGCGCGCGATCCTCGACGCTTATTATGCGACGCGCGGCGGCCTCAATGAGGCAAGGCTGCGGATGGCGCGCGTGCCCGAAGGCGCCGAGCTGATCCGCAACAGCGTCTCGGGCGCTCCGGGGATCCGGCACGGCAATATCTTCATATTGCCTGGCGTGCCGCACATCACCACCATGATGCTCGACGCGCTTTCGGGGACGATCGAGGGCGGCCGCCCGCTGCTGTCGCGCACCATCGGCTGCTGGACCGCCGAGAGCGAGGTCGCCGACCTGCTGGGCGAGACCGAGCGCGCGCACCAAGGCTGCCAGATCGGCAGCTATCCCTTCTTCCGCGAAGGCAAGGTCGGCGCGAACTTCGTCATCCGAAGCACCGATTCCGAACGGCTCGCCGCTTGCACGGAGGATCTTGCCCGGCGTCTCGAAGCCGAAGGCCGCGAAGCCGTCAGCGACGGAATCTGAAGTCGTTTCCGGGCGGGTGGGGACGATTCAGGTGAACAGAGAGAGATCGATCGCATCTCCCATGGCTCGATAGCCCGTCTCCGACGGGTGGACGTGATCGCCCGAGTCATACTCATCGCGCAGTCTCTGCGGATGGGCTGGATCGCGAATGGCTTGCTCAAAGTCGATCACGCCATCGGCCTCTCCGGAGGTACGGATCCATTGGTTGACGGCCTGTCGGATCGCCTCATTATCGGGAGAAAAGAGCGGCGAATCCCCGAATGGCGTGTTCGTGCCGATGATGACCCTGATCCCGCGCGCTCTGGCACGGGCGATAACCTGCCGATAGCCGCTTATAAGGTCCTCCGGGCTGACGGCCGGATTATCGCCGAAGGGCGATGGGCCCGACATGCCGATGTCGTTGAGTCCTTCCAGAAGGATCAGATGCGAAACCCCTTCGATCCTAAGCACATCGCGGTCGAGCCGGCCAAGGCCGGCCTCACCCCAGCCCGATGCGAGGAGACGATTGCCGCCGATGCCCGCGTTGATGACACAATAGTCCCGGTCGGAAGCGCGAGCGGCCAGGCGTTTTCCCAGCCGTTCGGGCCATCCCGACAGAATATCCGGCGCCAGCCGGTTGCCGTCGGTGATCGAGTCCCCGAACGCCACGACGATGCCCAATGGGGACGCCGTCTCGACGCTTACACCGCTGATCAACGGCCGACTGAGAATCTGTGTGGCGTCTTCGAAAATCCTTTGCATCGCTTGTCTGCCGGCTGCGACCGCCGTCATCGCTCCGCCGCGACCGTCCACCTTGAGCGGCCCGGACACGTCAATGCTGACGAGGAGCGCAGTTCCGGCTTCGACGACGAGATCGACTGGATCGCTGACGATCGGCGCCCCAGCCGGAACGACGACGGCTGCCGCGCCGCCGAATGTCAGCGGCTTGAGCGAGCCCGCGCGCGCATCGAAGAGGTCGGCCGCCAATCCCACGCTCGCGGCGGCGACGGCGAGGGGCGCAAACCCCACTTCATTGGACAAGCGGACACGCAGCCGCGTCCCGCCTGCCGAAAGCGCGATCCGGTACCGCAGCGTGCCGGTGACGCGTCTCGACTGCATCAACTCGACGACGTGCGGCGGGAGGTTGAACTCCTCGATCATCAGCTGCGTGAGCTTTTCGGAGAACGGCTCATAGGCCGCCGGGCTCGACTGGAACGCATCGCGCCATATCGGTGCAGGCTCTGCGCTCTCAGCCACGGCGAATCTCGGAACGCCGAGCATCTCCATCGGCGCACGTGCCCATTCGGTACCTGGCGCCTGCTCTCATCCAAAGCTCCATTGTTCCGCCATTTCCCACGGCTTCGGGCGGGTTGTCACGGAATCCTCCTTTTGGACGCATGCGCACCCGGCGATCCGCAGCCAGACCAGGCACATCAGGAACGAGATGGCAAGCCAGAGCAGGCGCTTCTTGCCGCGTCGGTCCAGGGCGCGCGCCGTCGCGAGCGGCTTTGCATGATCGGTCCGGCCGTGACAGAAATGTTCATAGGTCGATCGGCATCGGAGACTCCGGCAGTATATTGCATTGCTCTAAATGCATTATAAGGCACCTTCAAGGGAGCGGTGATTGTGTTCAATGTGGAACGAGGACCCGACGCGGCCGGCTCTCCGGAACTTGGTCGCCGTGTCCGCGCCGCGCGCGCCAGGATAGGTATGACGCGCCGCCAGCTTGCCGACATATCGGGAACATCGGAAAGGTATCTCGCCAATATCGAACGGGGCGTGGGCAATCCTTCATTGGGAGTGTTGCACGCGCTGGCCGTGGCACTGAAGGTCGCCGTGGCCGAGCTGCTTCCATTGGGCGGAGAGCGGTATCAGGCCCACGCCGACGCCTGCGCGCTATTGCGTCGCTTGTCTGACGCGCGTGTGGCGGAGGTGATCGAGTGGCTCAGCAGGTCAGCGCCGCACGTCGCGAAGGGCGGCCGCATCGTGTTGATAGGCTTGCGCGGTGCAGGCAAGACGTCGCTTGGCCAAGGGCTGGCGACACGATTGCATTTGCCGTTCATCGAGTTTTCGGAGGAGGTCGCGCGCGCCTATGGCGGCGACACACGATTGCTGGTCGAATTCGGCGGCCAGCACGCACTTCGCCGCTATGAGGATGAGGCTTGGGAGGGCGTGATGCGTTCCTTCGATGCGGCAGTCATCGCGACGCCGGACGGCATTGTCGTCAATTCGATCCTGTACGGGCGTCTGCTGCAGACGGCGCACAGCGTGTGGCTCTCCGCCGCCCCGGAAGATCATCTGGCGCGCGTGGGCGCGCAGGGAGAATTGCGCTCGACAGCGGGAACCCGAAGCGCGATCGACGATCTCAAGGTCATCCTTGATAGCCGTATCGCCGATTATGCGCGGGCCGACATCAGGATCGATACATCGGCAAAACCGTTCGACGATACGTTGGACGCACTCGAACGCGCCGTCCGCGCAGCCACAACATCAACCTCCACCTGACCGAGCTATGGTGCCGGCCGATGTTGCGCCGGCGTTTGCCGCAATATTCAGTTTCCGTTCGTGGGGCGAAGGGCGGATTGCGCCCAGAAGCCGTCGCGCGAAGAGGTTGCTGCAAATGCGCGCAGGGTGAGTTGCTTAGTGCACTATAATGCACTATGCGGCCGGGCAGACAATCAAAACAGGGACGCCCGATCATTCCGTCGGTCGTAGTCCGGCAAGGGGGCAGGATGGAAAATTGGAAGTCGTGAACGTTCAGAGCTGTCGACAGCGCCGGCTATGCATGTTTGCGCGCTTGGCGCCGGCTGACTGATCCGCGCCTCGGCCGTCGAAGCGAACGGGTGAGCGTGGCGAATCCGACGCAATCCCGGTGATGCCGATGGTGGACCGGCCGGCCGACCGATGCTGGGGGCGGTGCCGGGGCACGGGGATAGCGGCGCGGCAAACGCTTTTTGAATGTCGCTGCGCGCGAAAAGCATCGTGGGCCCTCGTGGCGAGGGCAGTCTTGGGATGATAGGGAGGAAGAAAATGAACAACGTATTTTACCGGCGGGCATTGCCGTTGACTGCCGCAATGCTCATTCCGGCCGCCGCCGGCGCGCAGACCACCGAGTCTGACAACGGCCAGATCGCCGAGATCGTCGTTACGGCGCAGAAAAGGTCGGAGAATCTGCAGAACGTGCCGATTGCCGTGACGGTCGTCGGGGGAGAGGCGCTCTCGGCCGCCGGCGTCAATAAGACGAGCGAGCTGGCGCTGGTAACGCCGGGACTGACAATGACGACGCAGGCAGGTGCCAACGTGCTGCCGCGAATCCGCGGCGTCGGTCAGTCGGGAGCCCCGCTGGGGGGCGAGAATCCGGTCGCGGTCTATGTCGATGGCGTCTATTACGCGTCCGCGGCGGGCTCGCTCTTCGCTTTGAACAGCATTTCCCAGATTGCCGTGCTGAAGGGCCCACAGGGCACCCTGTTCGGACGCAATGCGACAGGCGGCCTCATCCAGGTGACCACGCTCGATCCGAGCAGCGATTTTAGCGGCAGGGCATCGGTGACGCTCGGCAACCGGGCCACATATGGCGGGTCGTTCTATCTTACGGGCGGGCTGGGCGCGAATGTAGCCGCGGACCTTACCGGCTATTATAACAACATGAGCCACGGGAACGGGCGGAACCTGGCCATCGGAAAATATTACGGGGACGACGAGGATGTTGCCGTTCGCGGCAAGATAAAGGCCAACCTGGGTGAAGACACGACGATCAGGTTCTCGGCCGATTATTCCCGCGACAAAACGCACCAGCCGGCATTCCGGTCCGAATTCGGCACATTGCCGATCAACAAGACACCCTTCACCGGCGGAAAGTTCGACATTGAATCGGACACCCAGCCCTTTGTCGACACCAAACAGGGCGGGGTATCGCTCACGATCGATCATGAGTTCGGCGGCGTCAAGCTGACGTCCATCAGCGCCTATCGCAGGCTGGATCTTCCTCTCGTGATCGACAACGACGGACTTCCGGCTCCCACCGCCATCTTCGTGCCGGACGCTCAGACCGCCGTTACCGCGACCGCGCATGAGCGGACCTTTTCGCAGGAGCTGCAGCTTACATCGCTTGGCAGCGGGCCCCTCAAATGGGCGGCCGGATTATTCTATTTCCAGAACAAGGCGCATTATGATCCGCCGGTCATCATCAATCAGCTGACCGGCGCAGTGTTGCTTACGATCAACGCGCATCTCTTCACGAAATCCTATGCGGGCTATGCTCAGGCCACCTACGCGGTTTCGGATCGCTTCAACGTGACGGCCGGATTGCGCTACACCAAGGAAGACCGCGACATACGCGGAGATATGACCATCGCCGTCGGCGGGACGCCGATCCTTTTCCTCCCGAGCACCGGCAGCGTCGGCAAAGGCCAATTCACGTGGCGGCTGGCGGCGGATTATCGCGCGAGCGACCAGGCACTGGGCTATGTTTCCTACAACCGCGGCTTCAAAAGCGGCGGCTTCAACCCGACCGAGCTGCCTTTTCACAGCTTCAAGCCGGAAAGGATCGACGCCTATGAGGCAGGCCTGAAGCTTGACCTGCTGGATCGTCATCTGCGCGTCAATCCTGCCATATTCTACTATGAATACACCAATCTCCAGGCGACGATTTTCCAGGGCGGCGTACAGATCACGCAGAACGCAGCATCGGCCAAGATTTACGGCCTGGACCTGGACGTGCAGGCTGCGCTCTCTTCGCAGCTGACGCTCACCGGCGGCCTTTCCGTCGTTCATGCGCGCTACGGAACCTATCAGAGTGCGCAGATCTCGACGCCTGATCCGGTGAATGGAGGCAATATCATCACCGCCGCCGACGTGCACGGAACGCGGCTTACCAACACGCCCGACTGGACCCTCAATCTTGGGGCGCAATACGCCATTCCGGTGGGCAAGGACGAAATCACGCTGAACGCCAATTATTATTATAGTGACGGATTCTTCAACGACGCCGAGAATCGCCAGCACCAAGGCGGCTATCATCTCGTCAATGCGTCGATCGAATACAAATCCGATAAAGGCTATCACGTTTCGGCGTGGGCCAAGAACATCGGCAACATAGCCTATGCCTCGCAGATGTTCACGAGCGCGGCTGGAGACAAGATCCAGGTTGGTCAAAGGCGTACATTCGGGGTGACCCTTGGGATGGACTTTTGATCGACACGCAGGCCCGTCGATGCCAACCCTGGTGCAAATCCGGCCGGCCGCGAAAGCGAGCCGGCCGGACACCATCAGAAGCGCATTGCAGGCGGTCCTATCCGCTGACGTGTCGGTCGATCCGCTTCCTGAACATTCTCTTCAAGTCCGAATTGAATCTGAAAAATTAGGATGTCGCCAATGATGCCCTGGCCGTTCAAATTGCGACGATATGCTTCGAAGGCGGCCATCATCGCAGTCGCCGCCTGCCCGGCTTTCGGCCTTGTGCCTCCTGTGGCCGCGAAAGCGGCTGCGCCGCCGCCGGCGACGGTCTGCTCGCAGGAGCGATTGCAGGAGATATTTGGACCTGGTGCAATGATCGACGGTGCCGCCAAGGTTGCGGCGTCGGGTTCCCAATCGGCCTATTGCGCTGTCACCGGCTCCATCGAGCGCGACGGCAGGATAGGGTTCACGCTCGGCCTGCCCGACCAGTGGAACCGCAAGTTCCTTTTTATCGGGGTTGGCGGGTTCGCCGGCAAGCCCGCGCCGCTGAGCGTCGGACTTGCTCGAGGCTATGCGACGGCTTCGACTGACACGGGCCATATCGGCAATTCAACCGAGGCCAAATGGGCGCTTGGCGACCCGACGGCGGTTCGCAATCACTTCGAAGTCGCGGTCGAACTCGTAGCCGTCACGACGAAGCAGGCGGCGGCCGCCTATTACGGTTCTGTGCCGGTGCATGCGTATTTTGACGGCTGTTCCGGAGGTGGACGCCAGGGCCTCGTTGAGGCGCAGCGATTCCCCGACGCATTCGATGGCGTGATCGCGGGCGCCCCGGCCTGGAATTACACCAAGCTGATGGCGCAATTCGTGGAGAACAGTAGGTTCATCCACCAAGCGCCTCAAAACCACATTCCGCCGGAAGTCTTTGGCGCGATCGATCGCGAGGTCCTGCGCCAATGCGACGAGACGGATGGTGTCGCCGACGGGATTATCATGGACCCGCGCGCATGCAACGTCGATCTGCGCACGTTGCTGTGCAAGCCGAACTCGGCTGGGCCAGATTGTCTCACCCCGGCCCAACTGGCCGTGGTCGACCAAATGAGGCGCCCGGGCTACGCGCGGCCAGATTCCGGGTTTCACGGCATTTTCCTCACCGGGACGGACGGACGCGACCTGGGCTGGTATTCCTGGTACTTCGGCATCCCGCCCGCTTTTCCAGGCCTGGAGCTGCCTGCAGATCAGCCGCTCGCGACAAAGCTGGGGATCGAATTCATCCGCAATATCGTCACGCACGATCCGGAATACGATTGGACGAAGTTTGCGATCGCCGAGGATTCCTCGACGATCGACCGGGTGCTGGGCGACCTTCCCAATGCCGACGACACGAACATGGGCGCGTTCTTCCGGCGAGGAGGCAAGCTTCTTCTCTGGCACGGCTGGGCCGACCCCGGCATCCCGCCCGGCATGTCCATCGACCTCTACGATCATATTCGGCGCGATACCAAAGGCCCATTGGGGGAGCCCGTCGACGCATCCGTCAAGCTGTTCATGGTGCCCGGCATGCAGCATTGCGCGTCCGGCTCCGGCCTGACCGAATTCGATCGCCTGTCCGCCCTCGAGGCGTGGGTCGAGCGGGGCGAAGCCCCGCAAGCGATCGTGGCGACGCAGGTGGTGGACGGCCGGCCCGCACGCACCCGCCCGCTCTGTCCTTACCCAAAGGTAGCGCGGTACAAGGGTAAGGGTGACCCCGATACGGCCAGCAGCTTCGAATGTCGCGACAACGGAAAAGCCGCCGATCAACATGATCGCCTATGAAACGCTGGCCTCGGCTGCCTTTCAAGCGCGCCGCTATCGATCAGCCGTCAATCGCGGGCCGAAGTCTTGGTGTAGGGCACGAACTTGCCGAGGCCTACGAAACCCTTGGGAAAGCGCGTGCTCTGATCGTAGAGGCGGACGACGTCGATGCTGCAAAGCTGCGAGTTGGTCGGCTTTTCGAGCATTATATCCCATTTCGACAAGGTGTCCGCGCCGCTGGTCGGCCGGTTGACGTAGATCGTACGTCCGGAATCGTAGACGATCGCGGTATGGTCGATGATGCGGCTGCTGCGGATGGTATGCAGAAAGATGCAGTCGACCGGTTTTCCGGCAACGCGGCCCTCGAGCGCTTTGGCGAGCTCGGACTCGGGATTGGCGGGACGGGCCATCGCCGACGAACCGCAGGCCAGCGCCAGCGCAGCCGTCGCAACAATATGACGAATATGCATGACATATTCCTTTCGATGAACGGCGGAGATCGTGTGCGAAGGTCGATGAACTAGCGCTGAATTGGGACGAAACGAAACCGACCGGCACCATTGGCGCGCGCGGATCAGAAACTCATTTCCTCATAGACATGGCTGACGTCGCCGCCCCATTCGCCCTGGTAGCGGGCCAGCAGCATTTCCGCCGGCGTGGTGCCGCGCGCGACGATCTCGCGCAGCGGGTCGAGATAGCCCGATTCATTGTCGCCCGCCTCGTTGAGGCGCGCGCGCGCCTTCAGGCCCGCTTCGGATATGCCCAGCACACGCCGCGCGAGCGCGAGCAGCGTCCCGCCATCGGGGGTCGGCGCGCGCAGGCCGAGCCGGGGAACCGCGTCGCGCAGCTGCTGACGCTCCTCGATCGTCCAATGCTTGACCTCGTCCCAGGCGGCGTCCAGCGCCGCGCCGTCGTACAGCAACCCCACCCACAAGGCGGGCAGCGCGCAGATCCGGCTCCAGCGTCCGCCGTCGGCGCCGCGCATCTCGAGGAAGCTCTTCAACCGCACTTCGGGAAAGGCGGTCGACAAATGGTCGATCCAATCGGACAGGCGCGGCTTCTCGCCCGGCAATACCGACAGCCGCCCGTCGAGGAAGTCGCGGAACGAAAGGCCGGCCGCATCGATATATTTGCCGTCCCGGAAGACAAAATACATCGGCACGTCCAGCATATATTCGACATAGCGATCGTAGCCGAACCCATCTTCGAACACGAACGGAAGCATGCCGGTGCGCGCCGGGTCGGTGTCCGCCCAGATGCGGCTGCGGAAGGAAAGATAGCCGTTGGGCTTGCCCTCGGTGAGCGGGGAGTTGGCGAACAGCGCCGTCGCGAGAGGCTGCAGCGCGAGGCCGACGCGGAACTTGCGCACCATGTCGGCCTCTGATGCATAATCGAGATTGACCTGGATCGTGCAGGTGCGAAGCATCATGTCGAGCCCCATCGTGCCCACCCGCGGCATGTGCCGGAGCATGATGGCGTAGCGGCCCTTGGGCATGATCGGCAGCGCGTCGCGCGTCTTGTCGGGCCACATGCCGAGGCCGAGGAAGCCGAGCCCAAGCCGTTCGCCGACGCTGTTGACCTGGCGAAGGTGGCGTCCCGCCTCGGCGCAGGTCTGGTGGAGATGTTCCAGCGGCGCCCCCGACAGTTCGAACTGCCCGGCCGGCTCCAGGCTCACCGCGCCGTCGGGTCCGGACAAGGCGATCACCTTGCCGCCTTCTTCGACCGGAACCCAGCCGAACTCGGTCATCGCCATCAAGAGATCGCGGATGCCGCCCGGCTCTTCATAGGAGGGCGCCCGATGGTCATCGCGCCGGTAGACGAACTTCTCATGCTCGGTGCCGATCCGCCATGCGTCCTTGGGTTTCTCGCCGCGGCGGAACGGCGCGAGCAGATCGTCGCGCGTCTCGATCACCGGGTCGGCGGCGCTGGAGGCGGTGCGGGTGGTCATGTGCGAGGAACCCTGCGGCTCAATGCGAGCGCGAAGGACAAATCGAGGATGTCGTGCAGTTCGCCAAGGCCCCAGCTCCTTCGTCCGCCGCATGTCACGACGGTCGGTGATTCCGTTCGCCTCTAGGGTCCAAACCCATTCACCGCAACGGTCGTGACCGCCGCGGTGGGACATGCCGGCAAGAAGAGCGCTTGTCAGCGCACCGCGTGCCGGGCCCAATCGCCCCAGGCCGACATCCAGACGCCGAGCGCCGCCACCGCCGCGGTGTCGGCGCGCAATATGCGCGGGCCAAGCGAGACCGGCATCGCCTGGGGGAGGCGTCCGATCGCGGTTCGTTCCTCGTCCGTAAAGCCGCCTTCGGGGCCGATCATGATCGCCGCGGGTCCGGGCGCCGCCGCCTCGGCCAGCGGCGTGCCGCCGCCCTCGTCGGCGAACAGCAGGCGCCGGTCGGACGGCCAGTGGAGCAGCAGCGAGCCCAGCTCTTCGATGTCGCCCAGCACGGGCAGCGCCGTCCGCTCGCATTGTTCTGCGGCTTCGATCATATGCGCGCGCAGCCGCGCCAGGTTCAGCCGGTCGACGATGGTGCGTTGGGTGCGGATCGGCACCAGCTTCGCGGCGCCGAGCTCGGTCGCCTTTTCGACCAGCCAATCGATCCGTCCCCGCTTGATCGGCGCGAACAGCAGCCAGACGTCGGGGACCGTCTCGCGGTCGCGGAGGTGGCCCATCACCTCGAGCGTCAGCCGGCGCCGGCCGGGCTCGGCGATCGCCGCGAGCCATTCGCCGCTGACGTCGTCGAACAGCTTGAGCCTGGCGCCCTGGCCAAGGCGGAGCACGGTGCCGAGATAATTGGCCTGCGGACCCTCGACGATGATGCGCTGGCCAAGGGTCAGCGATCCGTCGACGTAGAGGCGCGGCAGGCTGGACGGCGGCCAGGCTGGGGTGGCGGGCATGGGCATATGTAAGGGGCGCGACGGGGACAAGTCGAGCGTCATCGGGTGTGGATCCCGGCGCGCAGCGGCTTGAACCCGGACCGGATTGAGGGGATGAGGCCGCCATGACCGAGCAGGCCGACATCGTTCCGGACAGCGAGCAGCGCGGGCTGGTCCGCATGCTGCCGGCACGGGTCCGGCCCTATGTCGTGTTGATGCGGCTTGATCGTCTGATCGGCGCCTGGCTGCTGTTCTGGCCCGGCGCCTGGGCGGTCGCGCTCGCCGGCCTGGGCAGGCACGGCGTCGCGCTGATCCTGTGGCTGGCCTTGGGCGCCGTGGCGATGCGCGGCGCCGGCTGCGTCTACAACGACATTCTCGACCGCGATCTCGACAGGCAGGTCGAGCGAACCCGGCGGCGGCCGCTCGCCAGCGGACGGGTTTCGCTGCTTTCGGCCTGGGCGCTGCTGGGCGGGCTCAGCCTGATCGGACTCGTCGTGCTGCTCCAGCTGCGGCCGGCGGCCCAGGTGGTCGCGCTCGCCAGCCTCGCGCCGGTCGCGCTCTATCCGCTGATGAAGCGAGTCACCCATTGGCCGCAGATCGGCATGGGAATCGTTTTCTCCTGGGCGGCGCTGGTCGGCTGGGCGGCGGTGACCGGCGAGATCGGTCCTACCGCGCTGCTGCTCTACGTCGGCGCGGTCTGCTGGGGCACCGGCTACGACACCATCTATGCGCTCCAGGATCGCGAGGACGATGCTCTGGTGGGAATAAGATCCTCGGCGCTCGCGCTCGGACGGCACGTGCGGGCGGGCATTGGCGCTTTCTATCTGGCCGCGCTTCTTCTGTGGGCCGGCGCGATCTGGACGATGAGACCCGATGCGCTCGGCCTTGCGGCTCTGCTTCCCGTGGCCCTGCATCTCGGCTGGCAGGTGGTTGCGCTTCGGCCGGCCGACGGCGGCGATGCGCTCGCCAAATTTCGCTCGAACCGGTTGGCGGGACTGTTGATGTTCCTTGCCTGCCTCGTGATCGGGACCTCGGCATAACTGGCCGTTGCAGTGCGGACTTTTCGACCCTAAGCACGCGCGATGCTATCCATATCGCAAGCTGAACAAAGGGCGGCCGCCCTCGTCGAAGCCGCGCGCAAGGCCGGCGCCGATGCTGCCGACGTCCTCTATTGCGGCGACGCTTCGACCAGCGTGCAGGTGCGCCTGGGCGGGCTCGAGGACGTGCAGCGCTCCGAAGGAGAGGAGATCGGGCTGCGCTTCTTCACCGGCCGAAGGTCGGCCACCGTCTCGTCGTCGGATCTTTCGAAGGATGCGCTGGCGGCGCTCGTCGATCGCGCGGCGGCGATGGCGCGCGAAGCGCCCGAGGATCCCTATGCCGGCCTTGCGCCGCCCGACCGGCTGCTGAAGGGATCGGGCCCCGACGTCGACGGCGACGATGATTGCGATCCGTTGCCCACCGAACTCAAGGCGCGTGCGCTCGCCATGGAGGAGGTGGCACGCGCCGCCGAGGGCATCACCAACAGCGACGGGGCCAGCGCCAGCGCAGGGCGATCGGTGATCGCGCTCTCCACCAGCGACGGTTTCTGCCGCGGCTACACGACCAGCGGCTATAATGCGACGATTGGCGTGATCGCCGGAAACGGCGGCGGCATGCAGCGCGATTGGGCGAGCCATTCGGCACGCCACTTTGCCGATCTGGACGGCCCCGAGGCGCTTGGCCGACTCGCCGCGGAGCGGGCCTTGGCGAAGCTCGACCCGGGCAAGCTGCCCAGCGGCGCCATGCCGGTGCTCTTCGATCCGCGCGTCGGATCGAGCCTGATCGGCCATCTCCTCGGTGCGATCACCGGCGGGATGATCGCGCGCAAGACCAGCTTCCTGCTCGATCGCATCGGCGACGCTCTGTTCCCGCCGAACGTCACCGTCCGCGACGATCCGCATCGCACGCGGGGCCTGCGGTCGCGGCCTTTCGACGGCGAGGGGGTCGCCACGCGGCCGCTCGACATCATCGCCGATGGCCGTTTGACCAGTTGGTTGCTGGACAGCGCCTCGGCCCGTCAGCTGGAGCTCGCGCCGACCGGCCATGCCACGCGCGGCGTCGGCGGCGCGCCGGGCTCGGGCGCGACCAACGTCGATTTGCTCCCAGGCACCATCGGCAAAGAGGCGCTGATCCGCGAGACCGGCAACGGCGTCTATGTCACCGAGCTGATCGGCCATGGGGTCAATCTCGTCACGGGCGACTTCAGCCGAGGCGCTTCGGGCTTCATCATCCGCAACGGCGAGCTGACGACTCCGGTTGCCGAGATCACCATCGCGGGCAATCTTTCCGACATGTTCGCCCGGCTCACTGCCGCCGACGACCTGGAGCATCGCCGGGTCGCCAATGTGCCGACCCTGCGGGTCGACGGCATGACGGTTGCCGGTGCTTGACGAGGTTTCCCGTATCGTCGCCGAGGCGGGGCGCATCGCCGCGGCGCGCTCCGGGGGGACATTCCAGCGCTGGGAGAAAGGGCCCGGCAATCCCGTTTGCGATATCGATCTCGAGGTGAACAATTTCCTGCGCGAGCGGCTTTGCGCGCTCGACAGCGAGGCGGGATGGCTTTCGGAAGAGACGGCCGACCTGTCGGACCGGATCGAACGCAAGCGGGTGTGGGTGGTCGATCCGATCGACGGCACGCGCGACTATCTGAAGCAGCGCAGCGGCTGGGCGGTCTCGGTGGCCCTGGTCGAGGACCGGCAACCGGTGATCGGGGTGCTCGATGCACCGGCGCGCGGCGAGCATTGGACCGCGGCCGCAGGACGCGGCGCGTGGCGCAACGCCATTCCAATACGCGTCAGCGGACGTGCCGAGCTTGCCGGCGCGCGCGTGCCCGCCGACAAGGTCCCCCAAATCGATGCCGATCTGGTGCCGATCGACAAGCCGAACTCAATCGCGCTTCGCATCGCCCTGGTCGCCGCGGGCGAAGCCGATCTCGCGGCGACGCTGCGCTGGGGCTTCGAATGGGACATCGCCGCCGCGGCGCTGATCGCCGCCGAAGCGGGCGCGCGCGTCAGCGGCGCGCTCGGCCAGCCATTGGCCTTCAACACCGTTTCGGCGGAGGCGTTCGGCGTGCTGGTGGCGACGCCGGCGATCCACGCCGCCGCCCTGGACCGGTTGAAGGCGCGGGCGATGGCGGTGGTTTGAAGGAGGCGGGCTATTTGGTGTGCGGACGCGCGAACGCGGATTGCCGTGAGATCTATCTCGCGAAACGAATCTGTCCTGAGCAGGGCTTTGAAGAAGGTCTGAATCTGGCCGGTTGCAGACCATCTTCCTCGCAAGAAGTTTGCGGCAGATCGGACTGTCGGCAATCAGGAGCCTCTTAGATCTTCAAAGACGGAATCCGATTAACCGGCCTAAGGCCTTAGTTCGACAGCCTAATCGCGCTGAACTGCTATCTCGCAGAAGCAAAGCTGTGTGAGATCAGCGCGAAGCCCGTGTTGGGGAACCACAGTGAACCACCGCAATTTCACCCTTGCTCCTGATGTTTCTTAGCCCCCATTTGTCCGGCAGATTTGGAGTTGGGCGACGTGCTAGTTGAGATCATTCTGGGAGTAGTCGGTGAAGCAGCGCTGGGTTACGCCGCCGACAAGAGCCTCAAGCTATTTAAGTCCAAAGAGGCAAAAAGGGAGATCGCTGAGATCGGCTCCGCCTCTATTGAAGCGGGCATACAAGCCGTTCCTGCGCTCGCGGACGATCTTTGCTCGATCAGCTTCGTCAAAGTCGTGTTCGTTCCTGTTCTTGAAGCCATAATAAGCGATCCGTCCAACCTCCCCGACCCGGACGGTCTGGCCAAACGGTTCGTGCAGATGTTTGTCGAACGTTTTGCCAAGGATGAAGCCGCTGATGAGGCGCTTCGTCGCGTGTTCCAAACTGAGAGCGATGACCTCGTGACCGCGTTCACCACGATCATTCGTGAACTCAGGTCTCAGTTCAACAAATCCAAACACTGGCGAGAAGTGGGGCACTACGTCGCTACCGAGACGACGCTCAGCCACGTGATGGCGATGCGAGCAATGATGGAGAGACAGGAGAAGGAAAAGGGGGCGGCAGTAGTTGATCTGAACGATGCGATACGAGACGCAAAAACAGGATCGGACGAACTGCGAGACTGGCCGAGAGACATCTCCGGGCATGAAATCCTGAGGCCGGAACTGGAACGCCTCAAGAAGCACATTCTCGCCGAACCTAGTGGAACGTCGATCCTCATCGGCGAGGCGGGATCGGGAAAATCGGCCCTAATGTCCAAGCTAACCGACGAGCTAGAGGGGGGTGGCCACGTCGTCTTTGGCATCAAGGCTGACACACTCCCAGTGTCGATCCAAACAATCGAGGACATTGGTCGCGCGCTTGGGATGAGGTGTTCCAGCAGGCCGCAGCGGAGTTGGCCGAGGGGGTCATTCTCGTAGAGCCTGACAGCAAGATTGCGAACGCCATGGCAGCCATGCTCGATGATGGGGTTTCCTCGCAACTTACAGGACGATTGTTTTCTGCCGCCGCAGCTTGGCGAGAGAACGAGCCGTCTCTGCGAAGGCGAGCGCATGCCTTCCTCATGGAGCACGTGTCTCGCTCTGTGGGAGATCAGGCCCACGCAATTTCTTCGGCGGTCGACAAGCGAGACACTCTCGCGCCTGATGACTTCACACGCGAGTTGATCGTAGCAGTCGCAGATAACCCCTCCGTTCTTGCTGCGTCTCTTACGGGCAGGTTTGCGGACGGTCTCCAGTCTCTGCTGCTCTATCCCGGCTTCGATGAGCCGGTGATGTATGTCACCGAACGCATTGCGGGCCTCATCGTGGACCAGCATGGAGGAAGGCATCGGGGGTTCATTGATCGCGATTTTGTGCAGGTGGCGATAGCGTTGCAGCGTAACGACGGCCCTCTTCGGAAAAGGGCAATGGATGTCTACGAGAAGCTGCTCGATGCCGGTGCGTATGGGGCCGAGGAAGCGGCAAAGGCTGCGGTCGGTAGATGAGCCGCTGCAACCGGTTGCAAGCCATAGGCACACCCAATCCGGTTTACACTGATCCTGCAAGTGTCTGATCGGTAAGGAACGACAGTGGGCCGGTTTACAGCCTTAGGCGCAAAAAATGCCATTTGGCTAGCTTGGGAAGCTTCCGTAATGCCTGCTCCGGGCGAGGTCAGAGGCACACCGGCTAACGACTACGATTGGCGCAAAGCTGATGTTGACCGACCATCATGGCTCACCGCTATAGTGATTTCGAGCCAGATGGAATCATCTGGCGGCTCGGAAATCACGGCAATCAAAGAACTTTCTAGCCTCGTTCCGGTTCAACCTGAACCGGAACGAGGCTAATGGGTGCGAACGAGGAAGCGTCAGTGTTCGAGAGTCCAACACGCTTCGACACTGCAACGCGTCACCTAGGCGACCTTGGGAATCCCGAGCCGCGGGATTTCGATCGCCGGACAGCGGTCCATCACGACCTTGAGCCCCGCAGCCTCGGCCCGTGCGGCCGCCTCCTCGTTGACGACCTCGAGCTGCATCCAGACCGCCTTGGCGCCAACCGCGATCGCCTCGTCCACCGCTTCGCCCGCCGCCTGCGGGCGCCGGAATATGTCGACCAGATCGATCGGCTCGCCGATCTGGGCCAGCTCGCGCCAGACATATTCGCCATGGACGTGTTCGCCGGTGATCTGCGGATTGACCGGCAGCACGCGATAGCCGTGATCCTGCAGGAATTTCATAACCCTGTAGCTGGGCCGATCGGGCCGATCGGATGCGCCCACGAGCGCAATCGTGCGCGTGTTCGAAAGCAGCGCGGCGATGTCCGCATCTTCGGTCAAAGGCATGGGGGGACAACTTTCATCGAGGAAGATCGTTCAGCTTCTCGAGCAACTTTCCCGCAAGGTCCGAGAAAAGGGCCGCATCCTCGCCTGTGCCCGACGCCGGCGGCGCGCCGCTGTCGGAGGCGGAACGGATCGCAGACTTGAGCGGAATCCGCCCGATGAAGGCGATGCCCATCGCCGCCGCCGCGGCTTCGGCGCCGCCGCTGCCGAACGGATCCGATATCGCGCCGCAATGCGGGCAGGCGTAGCCGGCCATATTCTCGACGAGGCCGAGGATCGGGACGTCCATCTTGCGGAACAGATCGATCGCCCGCGCGGCGTCGATGAGGGCGAGATCCTGCGGTGTCGAGACGATCAAGGCCCCGGCCGGCTTCCATTTCTGCATCAGCGAAAGCTGGACGTCGCCGGTGCCGGGGGGAAGATCGACGACCAGCAGCTCGGCATCGCCCCAATCGGCCTCGATCAGCTGGGCAAGGGCATTGGAGGCCATCGGCCCCCGCCACGCGAGCGCGCTGTCGGCCTGGACGAGCTGGCCGATCGAGAGCATGCGCACGCCATGCGCGGTGAGCGGGACCAGCTGCCGCCCGACCGCTTCCGGCTTTTCGTCATTGCCCATGATGCGCGGCTGCGACGGGCCGTAGATATCGGCATCGACCAGGCCGACCTTGCGTCCGGCGCGCGCCAGCGCGACCGCGACATTGGCCGCCACCGTCGATTTGCCGACCCCGCCCTTGCCGCTGCCGACTGCGATGATCCGCCGTTCGACCTTGTCCGCGGTCAGGACGACACGCAGCTCGGCGATGCCGGGGATGCCCGCCGCCGCGGCGCGGACATCGCGTTCGAGCGCTTCGTGGAGCGCGGGGGCAAGCCCCGATACGTCGAGCACCAGGGTGACTGTCCCTCCGGCGACGCGCGGCGCAGCGACGCGGCCACGGCTGACGATGTCGCCGCCGCCGGCGGGATCGGCCACGGTGCGCAGCGCGTCGAGCAAAGGATGGTTGCCATCGTCCATATCGTCTGCCGATAGTCCGCTTGGGGAGCGTTGCCACTATTTTTCCTCAGGAGCCGTTCCTATAAAGGCCCCATGAGCAAGATATTCGGTTGGGGCGCCCGCCTGGGCGGGCTGTTCAACGAAAACAAACAAAATCCGTGGGGATCGGGCGGCGACGGCGGCGGTTCGGATGGACCGCGCAATCCGTGGGAGCAACCGCCGCGCAAGCGGCGCCCAGGCGGCCCCGGCGTCGTCAGCCCGCTGGACGAGCTTTTGAAAAAGGGCCGGGACCGGTTCGGCGGGCGCTTCCCGGGGCCGGAGGGCCGGCCTTATTGGCTTTATGGGTTAGGCGTCGTGCTGCTGCTGTGGATCGTCTTCACCAGCATGCATATCATCGGTTCGCAGGAGCGCGGCGTGATCACCCGCTTCGGCAAATATGCCGGCATGCTGAAGCCCGGCATGGGCCTGACCTTTCCGGCGCCGATCGACACTGTCCAAAAGGTCGACGTCGCCGCGATCCGGCCGTTGCCGATCGGTTCGACCGACCCGGCCGACGACAATCTGATCCTGACCGGCGACGAGAATATCGTCGACATGGCCTATCAGGTGCGCTGGAACATCAAGGATCCGGAGCTTTTCCTTTTCCGGATGAAGGATCCCGAAAAGATGATCGGCGAGGTCGGGCAGAGCGCGATGCGCGAAGTGATGGCCCAGGTCACGCTCAACGACGCGATCGGCTCGGGACGCGGCGAGATCGAGCAGCGCGTCGCCGAGCGGATGCAGCAGGTGCTCGATTCCTACGGCACCGGCGTCGACATCCAGGGCGTGTCGATCAAGCAGTCCGATCCGCCGGCTGCGGTCAACAATGCGTTCAAGGAAGTATCGGCAGCGCAACAGGACGCGCAATCCTACATCAACCAGGCGCGCGCTTATGCGCTGCAGCTCACCGCCCAGTCGCAGGGCGAGGCCGCGGCCTTCGACAAGGTCTACGCGCAATATAAATTGGCGCCGGAGGTGACCCGGCGGCGGATGTATTATGAGACGATGGAAAGCGTCCTGTCGCGAGTCGACAAGACGATCGTCGAGGCGCCGGGCGTGACGCCCTATCTGCCGCTCCCCGAGGTACGGGCCCGCGCCAGGGAAGGCAGCCCGCAATGACGCTTCGCAATCCGATAGTGCTCGCCTTCCTGGCGATCATCCTGCTGATCCTGACCGGCAGCACGCTGGCGGTGGTGCCCGAATCCAGCCAGGCGGTGATCGTCCGCTTCGGCCAGGTCGAGAGGACCTACAACGAATACCGTCCCGGCCAACGTTTCGGGCAGACGGGTGCCGGCCTGATCGCGCGCATCCCGTTCGTCGATCACATCGTCTGGATCGACAAAAGGATCCTGAGCATCGACATGGATCGTCAGCAGGTGCTTTCAACCGACCAGCTTCGCCTGCAGGTCGATGCCTTCGCGCAATTCCGGATCATCAATCCGGCGCTGATGTACATATCGGCGAAGGAGGAGGAGCGGGTCGGCGAGCAGCTGAAGCCGATCCTCGGCTCCGCGATCCGTAACGAGCTCGGACGGCGGCCGTTCGCCGCGCTACTCAGCCCCGAGCGCGGACAGGTGATGCAGAATATCAGACGCGCGCTCAATCGCGTCGCGCACCAATATGGCGCCGACGTGGTGGATGTCCGCATCAAGCGCGCGGACCTTCCGGACGGCACGCCGCTCGACTCGGCGTTCGGACGGATGCGTACCGCCCGCGAGCAGGAGGCGCGCTCAATCCGCGCCCAGGGCCAGAAACAGGCCCAGATCATCCGGGCCGAGGCCGAAGCGCAGGCGGCCAACATCTATGCCGCCGCCTTTGGCAAGGATCCGAAATTCTACGACTTCTACCGCGCGATGCAGTCGTATCGCACCACCTTCGTCAACAACAATCAGGGCGCAGGGGACATGGGAGGCACCAATATCATCCTTTCGCCCAGCAACAGCTATTTGAAGGAGTTCACCGGGCGCGAGTGACCATGGCCGGCAAGACCGAGGTCCATTCAATTCCTGTTCAGTCGAACGGCACGAAGTCGGCGCCGTGATCGGCTGGCCCGTCCGGGCAATGCGTCCGGGCCGGCGCTGCAAAGTCTAGGAGGAATATTATCGTGCGTTACGTCTATGGCATCACAGCCGCTTTGCTTCTCGGCGGAACCGCCGCCACGGTCACGCTGAATCCGGCGGGGGCGCAGCCGGCGCAGAACGAACCCGGGACAATATCGGCGGTCGCGCCGCGGGCCGGCGCGCCGATGAGCTTTGCCGATCTGGCCGAGCGGCTTCAGCCCGCGGTGGTCAACATCTCGACCAAGCAGTCGATCCAAGTGAGCCAGTCGCGCAACTTCCCGCCCGGCTTCGAGGAGTTCTTCAGGCAATTCGGCGCCCCGGTGCCCGACGACGACGACAGCGACGGCGGCAATACCGTGACTCGGCGCGGCGGGTCGCTTGGTTCGGGGTTCATCATTTCGCCCGACGGCTATGTCGTCACCAACAACCACGTGATCTCGCCGGCGCAGGACAATGCCACGGTCGATTCGATCACCGTCACGCTGTCGGACCGCAAGGAATATCAGGCGAAGCTGATCGGCCGCGATACGGCGATGGACCTCGCCGTGCTCAAGATAAATGCCGGCGGCAACCTGCCGTTCGTCAAGTTCGGCGATTCGACCCGCACCCGCGTCGGCGATTGGGTGATCGCGATCGGCAACCCGTTCGGCCTCGGCGGCACCGTGACGGCCGGCATCGTGTCGGCGCTCCACCGCAACATCAATGCCGGTCTGTACGATCGCTACATCCAGACCGACGCGTCGATCAACATGGGCAACAGCGGCGGCCCGATGTTCGATCTGAACGGCAATGTGATCGGCATCAACACGGCGCTGATCTCGCCGACCGGCGGCAATGTGGGCGTCGGCTTCGCCATTCCCGCGGAGCAGGTGAAGCCGGTGATCGACGCCTTGCGCGCCGGCACGCGTCCGCAGCGCGGCTATCTGGGCGTCGCGTTCCAGCAGATCGACGAGAATATCGCCGATTCGCTCAATATTCCCAGAAACCGCGGCGAGCTGATCCGTAGCGTCACTCCGGGCGGCCCTGCGGCGCGCGCCGGTATCCAGCAGGGCGATGTGATCGTCACCATCAACAACCGGCCGGTGACGCCCGACGAGCCGCTGGCGTATCTGGTTTCCAGCCTGCCGGTCGGGTCGCGCGTGCCGATCGAGCTGATCCGCAACGGTCAGCGGCGCCAGGTCGTCGTGGTCGTCGGCGAGCGGCCGACCGACGAGGATCTCGCCAAGCTGAGCGGCACCGATCAGGGCACGCCGCCGCGTGCGCCGTCCGACAATCAGCAGTCGGCAGGGCAGCGTTCGACGCGGCAAAGCCTCGGTCTTACCGTACAGGCGCTGTCGCCCGACATTTTGCGGTCGCTTCGGATCACGGACGGCAACGTCGCCGGTGTCGTCGTCGTCGGGGTCGATCCGTCGAGCGACGCCGCCGCGGAAGGTCTGCAGGCCAACGACATCATCATGTCGATCAACCAGCGGCAGATCCGGACGCCGGAAGAGGCCGCCGCGGCGGTCGAGGCGGCCCGCGCGGCGGGTCGCGAAAGCGTGCTGCTGCTCGTCAGGCGCGGCAACAATCCGCCGCTCTACGTCGGGGTGAACCTGGCCAAGAAATGACGGGCGGTTACCCGCGACCGCGGTAGGGCGGCACCGCCTGCCCGGGCACCCAGAGCCCGGGCGGCGGATCGTCCGATTGCCAGAACACGTCGATCGGAATGCCGCCGCGCGGATACCAATAGCCGCCGATGCGCAGCCACAAGGGTTTCATCTCGGCCGTCAGCCGCTCGGCGATGCCGACCGTCACATCCTCGTGGAAGCCGTGGTGATTGCGGAACGAACCCAGGAACAGCTTGAGCGACTTGGACTCGACGATCGTGTCGCCCGGCGCATAGTCGATCACCAGATGGGCGAAATCGGGCTGGCCGGTGACTGGACAAAGCGACGTGAACTCGGGCGCCGTGAAGCGGACGAGATAGGGGCGGCCGGGCCGCGGATTGGGCACATAATCGAGCACCGCCGCTTCGGGCGAAGCAGGAAGGGCGCTGGTGCGGCCGAGATGGCTGAGTGTCATGCATGCGCTTCTATCGCCAATCGGCCGCCGGTGAAATCCACGCCTGCAACCACTCGCGCTTCGCCCGCATAAGGCGCTATGGACGGCGTGGCAGCAACCTTATGGAGCGTATCGATGGACTCGTTGGTATCGACTGAATGGCTCGCAGGTCAGTTGGGCGCGCCGGACCTCAGAATCGTCGACGCCAGCTTCTTCCTGCCCGACGAGGGCCGCGATGCGCGCGCCGAATATGAAGAGGCGCATATTCCGGGCAGCGTGTTCTTGGACCTGGCTGAAATCGCCGACGCCGATCATCCGGTGCCGGCGATGCTGCCGCCCGATTACAAATTCGCCAGCCGCATGCAGGCGCTGGGCATCGGTGACGGCGACAGGATCGTCGTGTACGACAACACGCCCCATCACAGCGCGGCGCGCGCCTGGTGGATGCTGGGGACCTTCGGCGCGACCAAGGCGGCCCTCCTCGACGGCGGGCTGCCGAAATGGAAAGCCGAGGGCCGGCCGCTGGCGAGCGGACGAAACGAAGCGAAGCGCAGCCACTTCACCGCCAGGCTCGATCCCAAGAAGCTGGCCGACCAAGCCTATGTCGCCGGCATCATCCATTCGGACGGCCATGAGCTGGTCGATGCGCGCAATGCCAGTCGCTTCGCGGGCGAGATGCCCGAGCCGCGTCCAGGCGTGACACCAGGACATATTCCGGGTTCGAAGAATCTGCCGCAAACCATGCTGTTCAACCCCGACAACAGCTGGAAGCGCGGAGCAGCGTTGCGCGGCGCGTTCGAGGAGGCGGGAATCGACCTCGCCAAGCCGATGGTCACGACTTGCGGTGGCGGCGTCACCGCCGCGGTCCTCTTGTTCGGCGCGCATCTGCTTGGGAAGGAGGACGTGAAACTGTACGATGGCAGCTGGGCGGAATGGGGATCCGATCCATCGACTCCAAAGGCGACGGGACCGGCATGAGCGACAAGAAGCAGCGCGTCGACACCGACATCGTCCAGGGCGGGCGGCGCAAGGAATGGATCGGCGGCATCGTCAATCCGCCGGTCTATCGCGCCTCGACGATCCTGTTCGACGATGTCGCGGCGTTGCGGGCGGCCAGCCCGAAGGACGGCCAGCTCTATTACGGCCGCGCCGGGACGCCCACCGATTGGGCGCTGGCCGAAGCGCTGACGCTGCTCGAGCCGGGTGCCTTCGGCACCAAATTATATCCGTCCGGAGTGGCCGCCATCGCCACGGCGCTGATGGCGGTGCTGGAACCGGGCGACGAATTGCTGATGGTCGACAGCACCTATTCGCCGACACGGATATTCTGCGACCGTGTCCTCAAGCGCTTCGGCGTTGCGACCCGCTATTATGATCCGGCGATCGGCACCGGCATCGAGGCGCTGATCGGCGCCTCGACCCGGGCGATCTTCCTCGAAAGCCCGGGCTCGCTCACCTTCGAGGTCCAGGATGTCCCCGGCATCTGCGCGGTGGCGAAGAAGCACGGGCTGGTCACGCTGCTCGACAATACCTGGGCGACCTCGCTGTTCTTCCCGGCAATCGAAGCGGGCGTCGACCTGTCGATCGTCTCATGCACCAAATATGTCGGCGGCCATTCCGACGCGATGCTCGGATCGGTCACCGCCACCGAGCCTTTGTGGGCGCGGCTGGACGCGACGAGCCGCGGCTTCGGCCAGTGCGCCAGCTCCGACGACAGCTTCCTGATCGCACGCGGGCTGCGCACGCTCGGCGTCAGGCTGCGCGAGCATGAGGCCAATGGCATGAAGGTCGCCGAATGGCTTGCCGGCCAGCCGCAGGTGGCGCGGCTGCTCCATCCCGCTTTCTCCGATTGCGTCGGTCACGAATTCTGGAAGCGCGATTTCAAGGGCGCATCGGGGCTGTTCTCCTTCGTCCTCAATGGCGGCGAGGATGCGGATAGGGTGCGCCTGATCGACGGGCTCGCCCATTTCGGCATCGGCTACAGTTGGGGCGGTTTTGAAAGCCTGGCCCTGCCGGTCGATCCGCAGGCGGTGCGCAGCGCGACCAAGCGCGATTGGGAGGGCCCGATCGTGCGCCTCCACATCGGTCTCGAGGACCCCGACGACCTCATCGCCGATCTGGCGGAGGGCCTCGCGGTCTATCCGTCCGCGCGGTGAACGCGCTGGCGCATCGGCTGGGCATCCCGCTGCCGGATTATGCAGCGCTGGTGTCCAGTGGCGCGGCGCTGGTCATCGTTCTCCTGGCGTGGGCGCTCGCGATGCTGTCCGGCCGGCTGCTCGGGCCGCGGCTGGCGAAGCTGTGGGAACGGCATGCCGGCGAAACCGGCGAGGCGATGGCGCGCCGAATGTGCGCTCTGACACGCTATGCACTGGCGGCGCTGCTCATCGCCATCGTCCTGCGATCCGATCGATGGCCACCATTGTCGGCCTTCATCCTCGGCGTCTCGGTCGCCGTGGCCACCGCCTTGCTGATCCGCACCCTGGTGCGCGCGCTGGATATGCCGCGTTGGGCGGCGTTGGTGCTGGGCGTCGCCGCGTTCGTGGCGCTGCTTGCCGACGCGCTGGATCGATTGAAGCCGGTGATCGCGGTGCTGGACCGGGTCGGATTGAATGCCGGCAAGACGCATGTCTCGCTCTGGAGCGTCGTCCAGGTGGGGATCATCGTTCTCGCGCTCTACGCGGGCGTGCGGCTGGTCAGCCGGATCCTCAACCAGTCGATTCGGCAGGCGCGATCGTTCGATCCGACCCAGCGATTGCTGGCCCAGAAGCTGGGCAGCGTGACGCTTCTGGTGATCGCCTTCTTCGTCGGCATCGACCTGATGGGTATCGACCTGACCGCGCTGACCGTCTTCTCGGGGGCTTTCGGGCTGGCGGTGGGATTCGGCCTGCAGAAGACCTTCGGCAACCTCATCGCCGGAATCATCCTGCTGATGGACCGGTCGATCAAGCCCGGCGACGTGATCGTCGTCGGCGACAGCGTCGGCTTCGTCAGCAAGATCGGCGTGCGCGCCGTGTCGATCCTGACGCGCGACGGCAAGGAGCATTTGATTCCGAATGAAAATCTGATGACGCAGGAGGTCGAGAACTGGTCCTACACCAATCCCAACGTCCGCATCCACATTCCGGTCTCGATCGCCTACGACTGCGATGTCGCGCTGGCCCAGAAGCTGATGATCGAGGCGGCGCTCCATCCCGAACGCGTGCTCAAGACCCCCAAGCCCAACGTCTGGCTGCGCGCGTTCGGCGAGAATGCGCTCGAACACGACATATTGGTCTGGATCAAGGACCCCGAAGCGGGTCTCGGCAATGTCCAGTCGGAGATTCTCAACCGGCTATGGGTGTTGTTTCAGGAGAATGGCATCAAGGTGCCTTCGCCGCAGCGCGCCATCCGCGTGCTGGAATGGCCAGGAAGCGAACCGTCGCCGGCTGGCTGATAGCCGACTCCAGCTAGAGCGAGAGAATCCTGGTCATCGAACGAAGCGCGGCGGTGAGTTCGCCGGCCAGCCGTGCCGCGGCGGCGCGAGGCGGCTCGGCGTCCGCACCGGCGGCGAGCAGCGCTTCGACGCCGGCCGCGGCCCAGGCCGTAGTCTCCTCGGCGACGGCGTTGAAACGGCGTTGCACGATCGAGGAGGCGGCATCATAGGCGCTGCTGATGCGCGCATCCTCGTCAAGCGCGGCATCGGTATCGAGCGTGCTCAGGCCGCGGCCAGCGATCTGCTCGACGAGCTGCAATATATGGCGCAATTGCGCGATCTGCCGGCCGGCATCGGCCGATCGCTGTGCGTAGGAAGCCGGACTCAGGCTCGTCATGCACGTTCCATAGCGCGATGGCCGCTAAGGAACGGCTAACGAGCGTCGACGTGCGGCGCGCGCCTTGCGGCCGCAAATCGGCTTCAGGCCTGCGAAAAGGGTTCGTGCCGCCTCGCTATTGCGGCGTCGAGACGGTGGCTTCCTGGCCGGCACCGGCCGGGGCGGCGACGATGACCTGGGTGGTCGAGCCCTTGTCGACGACATTGGTCTTCGGATCGCCGGCGACCGAGCGCGCGCCGGGATCGGCGCGGTCGGAACCCGATTCGCGCAACATCTGATTCTCGACTGCGCTACGCGGTGCCGGGCCGCCAAACAGGGCTTGCAGCGCCTGGGTCCGGCCGTCGGCGGTGGCGGGACTCGGCTCGCCGGGACGCGGCGGCACCAGCGCGAAATCGGGCGGAACGATCAGCGGCGCCTGACGCGCCACAGCGAATTCATCTGGCCGCGAGCGATTGGCGAGGCCGCCGCTCCCGCAACCTGCGAGCAGCGCGCTTGCGGCTCCGACGGCCAGCGCGATTGGCACGATACGCATCTCAGACTTCCTTCCCGGGCTTGACGTCGCGCGTGAACAAGGCGCGCACGAGCAATAGCAGGACGCCGATGGTAATCGCAGCGTCGCCAACATTGAATACCAAAAACGGACGAATTTCGCCGAAGTGAAGATCGGCGAAGTCGAGCACGTAGCCGTAGCGCACCCGATCGAGGATGTTGCCGAGGGCGCCGCCGAGCACCAGCCCCAGGGCGACGACATCGCCCCGCGTCGTCTCGCGCCACAACCAGATCAGCACGCCGGTTGCGATCGCGGCGGTAAGCGCGACCAGCAGCCAGCGGCCGACCTCGCCGTCGGCGGTCAGGAATCCCATCGACACGCCGTGGTTCTGCACCCAGGTGAGGTCGAAGATCGGCAGCAGCTCGATCTTCATCCGTTGCTGCAGCTCGAACGGATTGCTGACAACCCATTTGATCAATTGATCGAAAACCAGCACCAGCGCCGCGATCGCCAGCCCGAGGATGCGGTGTGGGCTTTTCGTGCGACTAACTGCCTTTGCCATCCAGCACCTCGCTGCAGCGTCCGCACAAGCCGCCATCCTCCTTGACGTCGGGAAGATGGCGCCAGCAGCGCTCGCACTTCAGATCCTTCGTCCGCTCGACCTCGGCAAGCACCGATACGGCGTCGGGAAGGCCGCTGTCCCGATCCGGTGCCGGCGTCGCCTCCGCGGCTTCCGCGCTTCCGACGATCAGCGTTTCCGCCCAATCGATCCCGGCGGTGCGCGCGAAGCTGTCGCCGTCGAGCAGCAATCGCACCTTGGCCTCGAGGCTCGACCCGATCACCTTGTCGCGCCGCAGCTGTTCGAGCCTGGCGAAGACGTCGGCGCGGATGATGCGGACGATGTCCCAGCGTTGCCCGAGGTCGGCATCGAGACAGGCGCGCTCGACGTCAGGCCATGTCTCGAGGTGCACCGACTCCGCCTCCGGATAGCGCGTCATCCAGACTTCCTCGGCGGTGAAGCAGAGGATCGGGCTGATCCAGCGCACCAATGTGTGGAAGAGCCGATCGAGGACGGTGCGATAGGCGCGTCGCTTGGCGCTGGCCGGCGCGTCGCAATAGAGGCTGTCCTTGCGGATGTCGAAGAAGAAGGCCGACAGATCGTCGTTGGCGAAGCCGATGATCAGGCGGATGTAGCGATTATATTCATAGGCTTCGCTCGCCGCCCGCAATTCGCCGTCGAGCTCGGCGAGGCGGTGGAGCACCCATCGCTCGAGTTCGGGCATATCCTTGGCCTCGACGCGCTCGGCGTCGGAATATCCGTCGAGCGCGCCGAGCAGATAGCGGAAGGTGTTCCTGAGCTTGCGATAGGCATCCGATGTGCCCGAAAGCACTTCCTTGCCGATCCGCACGTCCTCGAAATAGTCGGTCGAGGCCACCCACAGGCGCAATATGTCGGCGCCGGATTCCTCGATGACCTTGATCGGATCGACCGCATTGCCGGCGCTCTTCGACATCTTGCGCCCATTCTGGTCGAGCGCGAAACCGTGCGTGAGCACCGCCGCATAGGGAGCCTGGCCGCGCGTGCCGCAGCTTTCGAGCAACGACGACTGGAACCAGCCGCGGTGCTGATCCGAACCTTCGAGATAGAGATCGGCGCGCACGCCTTCGCCATAGCGCGCCTCGACGACATAGGAATGGGTCGAGCCCGAATCGAACCAGACGTCGAGGATGTCGCTGACGATATCGTAATCGGCCAGGCTGTGGTCGTTGCCGAGCAGCGCCTGGTGATCGGCCATGAACCAGGCGTCGGCGCCCCCGGCGCGGAAGGCGTCGATGATGCGCGCATTGACCGCCGGATCCTTGAGATAGTCGCCGGTTCGCCGATTGACGTAGAGCGCGATGGGGACGCCCCAGGCGCGCTGGCGGCTGATCACCCAGTCCGGACGCCCTTCGACCATCGCTTCGATGCGGTTCTTGGATCGTGCCGGCACCCACCGGGTGCCCTCGATCGCGTCGATCGCGATCGAACGCAGCTTCTGGCCGCCGAAGCTGCCGATCGGCCGGTCCATCGCGATGAACCATTGCGGCGTGCAGCGAAAGATGACCTTGGCCTTCGAGCGCCAGCTGTGCGGATAGCTGTGTTGGAAGTCGCTCGACGCGGCGAACAATGCGTCCGCGGAGTCCAGATCGCTGCAGATCGGCCCGTCGGGCGCGTTGAACTTGGCGTTGATGACCGATCCCTGGCCGCCGAGCCACAGCCAGTCCTCGCGGTACCGGCCATCGTCGGCGACCGCGAACACGGGGTCGATCGCATGCGTCTTGCACAGGACGAAATCGTCCTCGCCATGATCGGGCGCCATATGCACCAGCCCCGTGCCGGCTTCGGTGGTGACGAATTCGCCGGGCAGAAAGGGGCGGGGGGCGGCGAAAAAACCGCCGAGCCGGTGCATCGGATGGCGTGCCGCGGTCTGCGGCAGATCGACCGCTTCAACCTGGCGCAAGACCTTCAGCGCACCGCCCAGCCGTTGTCCCACGGTCTCGACGAGCGCCCTGGCGACAAGGACACGACGGACCGGACGGTCCTGCGCGGGCGCGGTTTCGGCGAGCACGTAGGTGATGTTCGGGCCGAATGCCAAGGCCTGGTTGACCGGGATCGTCCAAGGCGTGGTCGTCCACACCAGGGCGAAGGCGCCGACCAGATCGGGCACCGGGCTGTCGGTGATTTCGAAGCCGACGTCGATCTGTGTGGACACGATGTCCTCATATTCGACCTCGGCTTCGGCCAGGGCCGTCTTCTCGACCGGCGACCACATCACCGGCTTCGCGCCGCGGTAGAGCTGGTCGCCATCGGCGAATTTGAGCAGCTCCGCGACAATCGCAGCCTCGGCCTCGAAATTCATCGTGAGATAGGGATTGTCCCATTCGCCCATCACGCCAAGGCGCCGGAACTGGTCGCGCTGCACGTCGACCCACTTTTCGGCATAGGCGCGGCATTCGGCGCGGAACTCGCGCGAGGGGACCGCATCCTTGTCGAGCTTCTTCTTGCGATATTGCTCCTCGACCTTCCATTCGATCGGGAGCCCGTGACAGTCCCAGCCCGGAACATAAGGGGCATCGAAGCCCATCAGCGAGCGCGAGCGTATGATGATGTCCTTGAGGATCTTGTTCATCGCATGGCCCATGTGCAGGTCGCCATTGGCATAAGGCGGACCGTCATGGAGGATGAAGCGCTCGGCGCCGACGCGCCGCTGGCGCAGCTGCGCATACAGCCTTTCCTTGTCCCAGCGCGCAAGGATCGCCGGTTCCTTCGCGGCGAGGCCCGCCTTCATCGGAAAGTCGGTCCGCGGCAGGAAGACCGTGTCTTTATATTCGGTTTTCTGGGACATGTGTGGCTGCGACTTAGGCAAGCGGGACCGTGACGGCAAGCCGCCGGGCCGCATCGGCGCAATCGGCCTGCATCTGCGCGGTCAGCGCGTCGAGGCCCGGGAACCTTCGCTCAGGGCGCAGATAGGCGATGAGCTCGACCTCGACGCACTGGCCGTAGAGATCGCCGCTGAAATCGAAGAAATAGGGCTCGAGCAGCTCCTTCGGCGGATCGAACTGCGGCCGCGTGCCGAGATTGGCGGCGCCGTCGAGCCGCCGTCCATCGACAAGCCGGCCGCGCACCGCATAGACCCCGAACTTGGGGCGCAGATATTTGCCCAGCCCGATATTGGCGGTCGGAAAACCGAGCGCGCGGCCGCGCTTGTCGCCATGCTCGACGATTCCCTCGATCGCGAACGGCCGCGTCAGCAGATGGCTCGCGACGGCGCAATCGCCCGCGACCAGCGCGTCGCGGATGCGGCTCGACGAGACCGGCTGTCCGCCGTCGAGCACGGGCGCCACCGCATCGACGCTGAGGCCGTGGCTCGGCCCGAGCCGCTGGAGCAGGGCCATATCGCCGCGCCGCCCCTTGCCGAAGGTGAAATCCTGGCCGGTGACGACGCCGGAGGCGCCATGACGGGCAACGAGATATTCGCCGACGAAATCTTCAGCGCTGACCGCGGCGAGCGCCGCGTCGAAATGGAAGACGAGCATCGCGTCGGCGCCGGCCGCCGCGAACAGGCGTTCGCGCTGATCGAGCGTGGTCAGCCGGAACGGCGGCGCATCGGGATGGAACAGACGGCCCGGATGGGGGTCGAAGGTGGCGACCAGCACGGGCCGGCCATCGGCGCGCGCGCGTTCGACCGCGCGGCCGACCACCGCCTGGTGGCCGCGATGAAATCCGTCGAAATTGCCGAGCGCGACGATGCCGCCGCGCAAATGGGCCGGAACCGCCGAGCCGCCGTCGAGCCGCTCCATGGCGCGGCTATAGGAAATCGGGTCGGGGATTCCAATTGTACAATCCCCGGCACGGGGAGGATTTACGCGCGTTCCAGTCGAACGAAGCTGTAGGCCGGCTGCCCGTCCCGCGCGGGATGATCTTCGCGCGCCACCTCCCGCCACATCGCCGCGTCCAGCGGCTTCATGCGCGTGTCGCCCGCCACCTCGGCGTGGACCTCGGTCAGCTCGATCGCATCGGCCCGATCGATCAACAGGTCGAATATCTCGGCGCCGCCGATCACGGAGACGATACCGTCCCCGGCCAGCGCGAGCGCTTCGTCCGGCGAATGGGCGGCCTCCGCTCCGGGCGCATGCCAGCTACGGTCGCGCGTCAGCACGATGTGCCGGCGGCCCGGCAACGGCCGCGCGAAGCTTTCGAAGGTCTTGCGTCCCATGATCATCGGCGTGCCCATGGTCAGCTGCTTGAAGCGCTTGAGATCGGACGGAATGTGCCAGGGCAATTTGCCGTCCTTGCCGATCACCCCGCCGTCGGCGCGGGCGACGACGAAGACGATGGCGCGGCTCACACCGCCACCGGCGCGGCGATATGCGGGTAGGGATCGTAGTCGAGCATCTCGAAATCCTCCAACCGATAGGCGTCGATCGATTCCGGCCGGCGCAGGATCCTGAGCCGGGGGAGGGGCCGCGGCGCGCGGCCGAGCTGCTCGCGCGCCTGGTCGAGGTGGTTGGAATAAAGATGGCAGTCGCCGCCGGTCCAGACGAACGTGCCGGGTTCGAGGCCGCACTGCTGCGCGATCATGTGGGTCAGCAGTGCGTAGCTGGCGATGTTGAACGGGACGCCGAGGAAGACGTCGGCGCTGCGCTGGTACATTTGCAGATTGAGCCTGCCGGCCGCGACCTGGGTTTGGAAAAAGCAATGGCAGGGCGCCAGCGCCATCCGATCGATCTCCCCCGGGTTCCAGGCGGTGACGATCTGGCGGCGCGAGGCCGGGCTGGCCTTGATCTGGCCGATCAGCTGGGCGATCTGATCGATGTGGCGCCCATCGGGACTCTCCCAATCGCGCCATTGCTTGCCGTAGACCGGCCCGAGCTCGCCATTTTGATCGGCCCATTCGTCCCAGATGCTGACCTTGTTCTGCTTGAGCCAGCCGATGTTGGTCTCGCCGCGCAGGAACCAGAGCAATTCGACGATGATCGAGCGCAGATGCAGTTTCTTGGTGGTGACCAGCGGAAAGCCCAGCGCGAGGTCGAATCGCATCTGGTGCCCGAACACCGACAGGGTGCCGACCCCGGTGCGGTCCTCCTGCCGAATGCCCTCGGACAATATCCGGGCGATCAGATCGTGATAGGGCTGCATGGCTCGCTTATGCCGGGAGGGGCCGGGCTTTCCAAGCCGTTCAGGCGGGGCAGATCTTGATTTCCTCGGGCCTGGGCTTGGGACCTTTGGCCCGGAATTGCGCGAAATAGGATTCGGAATCGGGCAGCGGCTCGAAACGCGCGAGCTCGTAGCCGACGGCGGCGAATTCGCAGATCAGGAGCTTGGGCGGCGTTCCGTGCCGATCGGTCGGCCGGTCGGCGTCGACCACCACCACGCTGCCTTCGGGTTTCAGCGAATCGCGCAGGTGCCAGAGGAATTCGCTCGGTCTCCGCACCTCATGATACATGTGAATCAGAAACACCCGGTCGAACGAGGCAGGCGGCAGCTTCGGATCGTTGGGTTCGCCGAGCTTGACGGCGACATTGTCGAGCCGCTCGCGCGTGACCCGGTTCGCCAGGCTGTCGCGCGTCGCGGGCACGATATCCTGGGCCAGGACGCGCCCCTTCGCCCCGACGAGCGGCGCCAGCCGCACCGTATAATAGCCCTCGCCCGCGCCGACGTCGCCGACCCACATGCCGGCCCTGATCCCGGCGAGGCGCATGACGGTATCGGCCTCGCCGAGACGATCGCGCGCATCCTCGTTGAGATAGCGCGAGGAGACGATCGGCGAGACCGGCCGCGCGGGATCGGGAAAGGGCGATTTGACCGCTGCTTCACGGCAACCCGCAGCGAGCAGCAGCATCAGGGCCGCCGCGGCGTGCGCGCCGCCTGTCTTAGTCGACATCTTCGACTTCGACCTTTTCGCCGGTGACGCGCTGCGAAAGCGCCGCGGCCATGAACCGGTCGAGATCGCCGTCGAGCACGTCGGTCGGCGACGTCGAGGTGACGCCGGTGCGCAGATCCTTCACCAGCTGATAGGGCTGCAGCACATAGGAACGTATCTGGTGTCCCCAGCCGATGTCGGTTTTGGCGGCATGCTCGGCACTGGCCTCGGCCTCGCGTTTCTGCAGCTCGGCTTCGTAGAGGCGCGCCTTGAGCATCTTCATCGCCTCGGCGCGATTCTTATGTTGGGAGCGCTGGTTCTGGCAAGCGACGACGATGCCGGTGGGCAGGTGCGTGATCCTGACCGCGCTGTCGGTGGTGTTGATATGCTGGCCGCCGGCACCCGAGGAACGGTAGGTATCGATCCGAAGGTCGTTGTCGTTGACGTCGATCTCGATATCGTCATCGATCACCGGATAGACCCAGACCGAAGCAAAGCTGGTGTGGCGGCGGGCATTGCTGTCATAGGGGCTGATCCGCACCAGGCGGTGCACGCCGCTCTCGGTCTTGGCATAGCCGTATGCGTTCTCGCCCTTGATCAGCAGGGTGGCGGACTTGATCCCCGCCTGCTCGCCCGAATGGTGATCGACCAGTTCCACCTTCATGCCGTGGCGTTCGGCCCAGCGGCTGTACATGCGCTGGAGCATCTCGGCCCAATCCTGGCTTTCGGTGCCGCCTGCGCCGGCGTTGACCTCGACATAGGTGTCGTTCGCGTCGGCCTCGCCGGCGAGCAGCGCCGCGATCTTGTCGCGCTCGGCGCGTTCGGCGAGCGCGGCAAGCGCGGCGACTCCGTCGTCGACCAGCGCCTCGTCGCCTTCGGCTTCGGCCAGATCCATCAGCTCGACGGTGTCGTCGAGTTCCTTTTGGATTGCGTTGGCGGCGCCGATCGCCTCGTCGAGGCGGCGGCGCTCGCGCATCACCTCCTGCGCCGCCTTCGCGTCGTCCCACAGCTTCGGATCCTCGACGCGCTGATTCAGCTCGTCGAGCCGCCGCACCGCGCGATCCCAGTCGAGGAAGCGGCGGATGAGATCGAGCGCGGAACGGATCTGGTCGATGGAGGCTTGCGCTTCGGCGCGCATGAAATGTCCTTAGGTTCGGCAGCGCAGCTGTGCCGGATTGGGGCCGGACCCTAGTAAATGCCGCCCTGGCTTTGCAAGAAATCGCTGTCCTGGCGCGACCCCGGCTGCACGCGCGCCCGGTTGAGCTTGGCGAGTGCCGCGGCCTTGGCCGCTTCGAGCAGCTCCTCGCGCCGGACGATGCGCCGCGGTTCGCTTTCCGGCTTGAACGCCTCCCAGATCACCGCCGCCTTGGGATCCGACGTGTCCGGCCATGTGCCGAATACCTTGCGTCCCGAACGGCGATCGATGCGCACCATGCGTATGTCGGGCGGGGCGCGAAACGGGACGACCGGCGCATCCTTGAAGGCGGTTTGCGCGAATTGCTTGAAGATCGGTGCCGCGAGCGTCCCGCCCTGCGCATAGCCGCCCATCGGCCGCGGATGATCGAAGCCCATATAGACGCCGGCGACGACATCGGGCGTGCCGCCGATGAACCAGACGTTGGTCGGCCCGCTCGTCGTTCCGGTCTTGCCGAACAGCGGCCGGTTGAGATCGCGCAGCACCTGCGCGGTGCCGCGCTGGACGACGCCCTCCAAAATGTGGACGATCTGATAGGCCGTCATCGGATCGATCAGCTGCTTGGTGCGGAGCGGCGGCCGGGGCATGGGCCGCCCGTCCCAGTCGGGCGCGTTGCAGCGCTCGCAGGGCCGCGTGTCGGCGCGGAAGATGACCTTGCCGTTCCGGTCCTGGACATAGTCGATCAGCGTCGGCTTGAGCGCCTTGCCGCTATTGGCGAGCATCGCGAAGGCATTGGTCATCTTGATCACGGTCGTGTCGCCGGCGCCCAGCGCGACCGCAAGATAGGCCGGATAGTCGCCGACGCCGAGCAATTTGGCGCGCTTGACGACATTCTCCATGCCGATCTGGTTGGCGGTTCGCACCGTCATCAGGTTGCGCGATTGCTCGATACCCCAGCGCATCGTCTGCGGCCCGGCGCTGCTGCCCGAGAAATTGCGGAAGCATTTGTTGCCCAGGCCGGCGCCCTGCCAGACGCAGAAGGGGCCGTCGACGATGATCGAAGCCGGCGTCATGCCATTGTCGAGCGCCGCCGAATAGACGATCGGCTTGAAGGTGGAGCCGGGCTGGCGAAGCGCCTGGGTGGCGCGGTTGAAGGCCGCGCCGCCGCTCATCGCGAAGCCGCCCTGCATGGCCAGCACGCGTCCGCTCGCCACCTCCTCGACCACCATGCCGCCGGACAGCTCGGGCACCCATCGCAGTTCGTAGCCGGTTCCGTCGCGCTTGACGGCGACGATCATCCCCGGCCGCAGCATATCGAACGCCCGGCTCTGCGTGCCGCGCGCCGGCATGGCCGCGGCGGAGGCGGGAAGCATGGCCCGGCTTCCATCGGTGAAACCGATCGAGGCGGCATCGCCATCCTTGCCAAGCACCGCCGCCGCACGCCAATCGGGATAGCCGACGCCGTAATCGGCAGCGGCGAGCTGGCTGCGCCAATCCTTCGACAAGTCGACGCTCAGGCCCGAATCGCGCCAGCCGCGGCCGCGGTCGTAACGCACCAGCGCATCGCGAAGCGCGGTCTCGGCGGCATGCTGCATCGGCACGTTGATCGAGGTGCGCACCCACAAGCCGCCGGTATAGACGCCGTTAGGGCCTTTCTCGGTCTTCTCCCCGTAGCGCTGGACGAGCTCGCGGCGCACCTCCTCGACGAAATAGCCGCCGATGTTGCGGATGACGCTGCCCGATCCCCGGATCGTTCCCAAGGGCGCGGCAGCAGCAGCGATATGCTGCTCATGGGTGATGAAGCCGTTGCGCTCCATCTCGTTCAAGACGTAGTTGCGCCGTTCGATCGCGCGCTTCGAGAAGCGCTCCGGGCTGTAATTGTTCGGCGCCTTGGGAAGCACAGCGAGATAGGCCATTTCGGGCAGCGCGAGCTGATCCACGTCCTTGTCGAAATAAGCCCGCGCCGCCGCCTGCACGCCATAGCTGTTGCGGCCCAGGAATATCTGGTTGAGGTACAGCTCCAATATCTGCTGCTTGGTCAGCACATGCTCGATGCGCCGCGCGAGGAACGCCTCCTTGATCTTGCGCGTCACCGAATATTCGTTGCCGATCAGGAGATTCTTGGCGACCTGCTGGGTGATGGTCGAACCGCCCTTGGCGCGCGCGCCCGAGCCGACCTTCGAAATATAGTCGAACACGGCTCCGAACAGGCCCGGATAGTCGATGCCGCCGTGGCGGAAGAAGGTGCGGTCCTCCGCCGAAATGAAGGCCTCGATCAGCGCGGGGGGGAATTCGTCATATTTGAGCTGCACCCGCCGCTCGCGGGCGAAGGTCTGCACCGGCTCTCCGTCGACGCCGCGCAGGTTGCTGGGCAGCGGCGGCTGGTAGGTGAGCAAAGTGTCCGCCGACGGGAGGCCGCGCGCGAACAGCAGCCACAACAGGATGTAGGCAAGGACCGGCAGGCCGATCACGATCGCCGCCAGCTTGGTCCACCGCCTGGTCCACAGGCGACGCGCGGTATCACGCCATTGTTCGGCTTGCCGATAAATCGTCAAACGCGTGCTGGTGCCCGTCTCGGAAGTCATCTTCGCCTGCCTCTACTAGATCAAATTGTTGCGGTGAAGCGGGATGACCCGAATTCGGCGATGACGAGCATTCACGTGCGGCCCACCGGGCGGCGCACGGTGCGGCTGCCGGCGATCTGGCGGGCGAAATGGGCTTCGATCGCACGTCGCATGCCCGAGGCGATCTGATTTCGGCCTTCAGGCGAGGCGATATAGGCGCGGTCGCTGTCGTGCGTCATATAGCCGCACTCGAACAGGATCGACGGTATGTCGGGCGCCTTGAGCACCGCGAAGGCCGCGAAGGCGTGCGGCACCGGGCGGAACGGGACGATCGGCGAAGCCTCGCGGTAAAGAAGCGATGCGAATTTCGCCGATACGTCCATGCTCTCACGTTGTGCGAGGTCGATGAGGATGCTTTTGACGTCGGCCGCCTGACTGCCGATCGCCACGCCGCCGATCACGTCGGACCGGTTTTCGCGCGCGGCGAGCATTGCCGCCTCTTTGTCCGACGCCACTTCGGACAGGGTGTAGATTGTCGCGCCGGTCGCAGTCGGATTCGGCGCGGCGTCGGCATGGATCGAAATGAACAGGTCGGCCTTG